>CAYXPN010000094.1:0-16912 GCA_964467075.1 uncultured Planctomycetaceae bacterium | reverse complement strand
TCCGCAAGAACCTGCTCGAATACGACGAGGTGATGGACGAGCAGCGCAAGCGGGTCTACGGCTATCGCCAGGCGATCCTGGACGGGACCAACTGCAAAGAGCTGATTCTGGAAATGATCCGCCAGCAGGTGGACCATTACATCGACGAGTTCCTGGCCAAGGACTACGGCACCGCGAGCTTCGCCGAGTGGGCCAGCAAGGAGTTGGCCGTGGAATTCGACGCCCGCGATTTCCGCGGCATGGACTTCCACTCCGCGGAGCAGTTCGCCAAGGACCAGGCCGAACGCGAGGTGGAAACCCGGGTGCTCGACGCCCTGGAGGAAAACCTGCCCGAAGACGCCGAGCCCCGGGATTGGAACTGGGAAGCCCTGGCCTCGTGGGCCAACACGCGCTGGCAACTGGGGGTGCGCGAGCGGGAGCTGAAGGGCATCGGGCGCGACCAAGTGGGCGACTTGCTCATCGAGCGCGCCCGGGCGGCCGTTCAAGCCAGGGATCTAAGCGAAGGCCGCCGCTTCCTGGAGCCCGACTACGCCGTGAACATGGCCTGCGCATGGGTGCGGCACAAATTCGGCATCACCCTCGAACCCCACGAGGTCTGCGACCTGGAACCCGACGCCTTCAAGGACCTCGTCTACCAGAAGGCCGAGGCCACCTACCTGGACAAGGAAATCCAGTATCCGGTGATGGCCGGCCTCTACCACTTCACCACGCGCGATCCCAGCGGCCACCGGCGCTACGACCGCGACGGGCTGGCGGCCTGGGCCCGCCAGCGCTTCGAGGCCGACATCGACGCCGATGATTTCAAGAACCGCCAGCGCGACGAGATGCGCGCGATGCTGCTCGAGCACAGCCGCCGCTACACGGAGAAGGCCGCCCAGGCGGCCGCCGAGGCTGAACGGCGGCTGGATGAGGTGCTCGACGCCGTACACCACTCGGGCCCCGTCTCGCTCGCCGAACAGAACGGCCGGCTCCAGGAGCTGTCCGTCTGGCTCGCAGAGCAACTGCGTTGCCAACTGCCCGTCGAACAAATGGCGCACCTGAAGCCCGATCAACTCCGTGCCCGCGTGGTGGACGCCCTGGAAGAGCGCTACCGGCCCGAAATGCGGCGCATGGAACGCGGGCTGGTGCTGCAATTGCTCGATACGGCGTGGAAAGACCACCTGCTGGTGATGGACCACCTGCGCAGCAGCGTGGGTCTGCGCGGCTACGCCCAGGTGGACCCCAAGGTGGAATACAAGCGCGAGGGCATGCGCCTGTTCGAGCGCATGTGGGACACGGTGGGCGAGCGGGTCACCGACCTGGTGTTCCGCGTCGAACAACTGGATGAAAGGTTCGTCGGCTCCACCTGGACCCAGACCGAAGCGGTCAAACAGGAGGCGACCTCGGCCACCGAAATCACGCGCCAGCAACAGGCGGCCATCGACGGCACCCAGGTGGACCACAAGCCCGAGCCCATCCGCCGCCGGGCCCAGCGTGTGGGGCGCAACGACCCCTGCCCTTGCGGCAGCGGCAAGAAGTTCAAAAACTGTTGCATGCGCAAGGGCGGCGTGGGCGTGCGCTGAGCAAGAACCGGCGATGTCTTTGGGGAGCCGCCTCGCTCGGATGAAGCGCCGTACCACGCTCTGTAATCCACAAGGCCGAGGGACTGTATTCCGATGCTCACAAAACTTGTGGCAAGAAACTTCAAGAGGTTCGATGCCGTAGAGATCGAACTGGGCCATCCAGTGGTTTTCGTTGGCCCGAACAACTCGGGCAAAACATCGGCTTTGCAGGCACTGGCCCTTTGGGAAATCGGGCTGAAACGCTGGAATGAGAAGAGAGCGGGTAAGAAGTCTCCCGAGAAGCGTCCGGGTGTCGCGATCAACCGGCGAGACTTGATTGCTGTCCCTGTCCCCAACGCAAAGCTCTTGTGGCGAGACCTGCACGTCCGCGATGTGGGCATCGCGGAAGGCAAGCAGAAAACGCGGAACGTCCGCATCGAGATAACGGTCGAGGGGGTCACGGAAGACGAGGCTTGGAAGTGTGGGTTTGAATTTGATTTTGCCAACGACGAATCCTTTTACTGCCGTCCGTTGCGGCTATCGGAGGCGAACAACGCCGAACGTATGCCTGTGCCCCATGCTGTGGCGGCCCTCAACATGGCTTTTCTTCCCCCGATGTCGGGTCTTGCGGCGAACGAAACGCGATTGGATTCTGGAGCCATCAATGTCCGCGTAGGAGAGGGTCGAACTGCCGAGGTGTTGCGGAATCTTTGCTGTCGCATCTTTGAGAGCAACGCGGGCAAATGGGAAGAGTTGAGGAAGCATATCAAGAGGCTCTTCGGCTCCGATTTGGACGCGCCGGAATACGTTCAGGAACGCGGCGAGATAGTGATGTCATACCGCGAGGGCTCCAACTGCCTTGATCTCTCCTCGGGCGGCCGGGGGATGCAGCAGACAATGCTTCTGCTGGCATATATGTACGCAAATCCGGGGTCTGTCCTGCTTCTCGACGAACCGGATGCCCACCTTGAAATCCTGCGACAGCGACAAATCTATCAGCTCTTGACCGATGTGGCCGCCAAGCTCGACAGTCAGATAATTGCAGCCAGCCACTCTGAAGTCCTGCTCAACGAAGCGGCTGGTAAGGATATGGTTATCGCATTCGTCGGCAAACCGCACCGCATCGACGACCGTGGCAGTCAGGTGTTGAAAGCGTTGCGAGACATCGGATTTGAAGACTACTATCAGGCCGAGCAAACCGGCTGGGTGCTTTACCTGGAAGGTTCTACAGACCTTGCTATCCTTCGGGCGTTTGCCGAGAGATTGGGCCATGCGCAGGCGACGCGGGCGCTGGAACGCCCATTCGTGCGTTATGTCGGCAATCAACCGGCTGAAGTCCGACGCCATTTTCACGGACTGCGAGAGGCTGTCCCCGATTTGGCGGGAATTGCTATATTCGACCGTCTTGACCCGGGCCTGCCTCCGGACTTAGGGGCCAAGGGCCTGACTTGGCAGCGACGGGAAGTCGAAAACTACCTTTGCTCCAAAGGCACTCTTTTGGCATACGCGCGAGCGGGTGCCGAGCAAGACGCTCCCGGCCCCCTTTTTTCGTCCGCACAGGCAGAACGCCGTGTCGAGGCAATGAATCAGGCGATTCGAGAGATTGAAGAAGCTCTGGCAAGGCTTGGGAAGGGGTCGCCCTGGCACCGGGATACCAAGGTCAGCGACGACTTCTTGGCACCTTTGTTTCGCGCGTATTTCGAAAAGCTCGCCTTACCTAATCTGATGGCCAAGAAGGACTTCTACGAGCTCGTCGGTTGTGTTCCAGATGAAGAGATCGACCCGGAAATCCGCGAGAAGCTGGATGTCATTGTGCAGGTGGCAGATTCCGCAAGGCCGCGCTGAGAAGAGGTGCTGATGTGGTGGAGGAACGCTGCTGAGTGAGTTTTCGCCCGGCTGACCCTTCGCGGCCGGGGAAAGGATGCCGCCAAAGATGTCGGTACTGTTGGACATCGCCTATCTGCTGGCCCTGCTGCTGACCAGCCCCTGGCTTCTCTGGCAGGCCCTGCGCCGGGGCAAGTATCGCGCAGGCTACGCCGAGAAGCTGCTCGGGCGCGTGCCGCGGCTTCCCCCCGCACGCGGGCGCGTGTGGTTCCACGCGGTCAGCGTGGGCGAGGTCAACCTGCTGGCCCCGTTGCTCAGGGAAGTCCAGCAGCGCCGTCCCGACTGGCAGTGTGTGCTCTCCACCACCACCACGACCGGCATGGCCTTGGCGCGCAGGAGGTATCCCGATCTGGTCACCTTCTATTGCCCGCTGGATTTCAGTTGGGCGGTGCGCGCGGCAGTCTCACGTATCCGTCCGGACCTGCTGGTGCTGGTCGAGCTGGAACTCTGGCCCAACCTGATTCGCGCGGCCCGGCGCAGTGGGGCCCAAGTGGCGGTGGTCAACGGCCGGCTGAGCGAAAGGAGCTTTCGCGGCTACCGGTGGATTCGACCCCTGGCACGGCACGTGTTGCACTGGATCGACCTCGTGGCCGTGCAGGACGAAACGTACGCGCAGCGCTTTGTGGCCCTGGGTACCCGGCCGGAAACCGTGCAGGTGACCGGCTCGATCAAGTACGACGGGGCCCAGACCGACCGCGAAAACCCGGCCACGCAACGGCTCGCCCGACTGGCGGGCTTCCAGCCCGGCGACGTGGTGTTCCTGGCCGGCAGCACGCAGGAGCCCGAAGAGGCAATGGCGCTCGACGTGTTTCAGCGCCTCAGCGGGCAATGGCCCGCGCTGCGATTGGTGATCGTGCCGCGCCATGCGGAGCGGTTCGAGGCCGTGGCCCGGCTGCTGGATCGTTCGGGCGTGGCCTGGCAGCGGCGCACGGAGCTGGCGGGTGAGCAAGGGACGACAAATGGGGTAGGGACCGAAAGCCGGACCTCCGGGGGCGCTGGTTGCGCGAAGTCTCTGCCCCGCGTGCTGCTGGTCGATACGATCGGCGAGCTGGGCGCCTGGTGGGGCACGGCGCAGATTGCCTTTGTCGGCGGCAGCCTGGGCCCGCGGGGCGGGCAGAACATGATCGAGCCGGCCGCCTACGGCGCGGCCGTCTGCTTTGGGCCCAATACGCGCAACTTCCGCGACGTGGTCCAGGCGCTGCTGCGCGCGGACGCGGCCCGGGTGGTGCGCAGCCAAGGCGAGCTGGCCGCCTTTGTGGGCCGCTCACTGGCAGAGCCCGAGTTCGCCGCCGCGTTGGGCCGGCGCGCCCAGGCTTTGGTGCGCAGCCAATTGGGCGCAAGCCGCCGCACGTGCCGGCTGCTGGAGGCGCTGGACCCGCCGGAGCCGGCGGGACGCCCGGGCTCGGTGGAGCGGGCGGCCTGAGCGGGCCGGCCGGCACGCGCTGGTGGGCACGCGTTCCCAGTCGAGCGACCGCGCGGTCATTCGCCTGGTGTCCGCCCGGCGAAGTGATCGCCTGGCGGGCGTGCTGCCTCGCCGGGGGGTGCTGTCTGGTGGCAGCGGATGTGGTTGCAGGCCGGTCGCAACCCCCCTTATAATTGCGGCGTCGCCGGGCTCGATCCCGGCGCGGGCGACGGGCCCGTGCGGCCTTGGCGGGGGTATCCTGCAGTCTTCAGAAGGAGGAAACATCCGTGGCGATGGACAAGTTCCTGTTCACCAGCGAATCGGTCAGCATGGGGCATCCGGACAAGCTGGCCGACCAAATCTCCGACGGTATTCTTGACGCCCTGATAGCCGAAGACATTCGCAGCCGCGTGGCCTGCGAGACCATGGTCACCACGGGTGTGGCCATCGTGGCCGGCGAGATCACCACCCAGGCCCAGATCAACTACGCCGACGTGGTGCGCCGCGTGATCCGCGAGGCGGGCTACACCCACGACGAGATGGGCATCTCGGCCAATAGCTGCGCGGTGCTGCTCTCCCTGGGCCGGCAGAGCCCGGACATCGCCATGGGCGTGGACGAAGACGACGCCAAGGGCAAGCCCCTGGGGGCGGGGGACCAGGGCTTGATGTTCGGCTATGCCTGCCGCGACACCGCCGAACTGATGCCCGTGCCCATCGCCCTGGCCCATCGCATCCTCCGCCGGCTGACCGAAGCCCGACAGCAGGCCGAAGTGGACTGGCTGCGCCCGGACAGCAAGAGCCAGGTGACCGTCGAGTTCCAGGACCAGCGTCCGGTGCGCGTGGATACGGTGGTGGTCTCCACCCAGCACGCTCCCCATGTGACCCAAGACGAAATCCGCCAGTTCGTCGTCGAACAGGTCGTCAAGCCCGTCCTGCCGCCCGAGCTGGTCAACGGCCAGGTGAAGTATCTGATCAATCCCACCGGGCGTTTCGAGATCGGTGGTCCGCGCGGCGATTGCGGACTCACCGGGCGCAAGATCATCGTCGACACCTACGGCGGCTGGGCCCGGCACGGCGGCGGGGCCTTCAGCGGCAAGGACCCCACCAAGGTGGACCGCAGCGCCGCCTACATGGCCCGCCACATCGCCAAGAACGTGGTGGCCGCGGGGCTGGCCGACCGTTGCGAGTTGCAGTTGGCCTATGCCATCGGCGTGGCCGAGCCCTTGAGCGTCCTGGTCGAAACGGAGGGGACCGGAAGGCTCGACGACATGCGCCTCTGCGAGCTCGTGCGCGAGCTGTTCCCGCTCACGCCCGGCAGCATTATCGACTATCTCGACCTGCGCCGGCCCATCTTCCAGGCCACGGCCGCGGGCGGGCATTTCGGGCGCAGCGAGCCGGAGTTCACCTGGGAGCAGACCCACCGGGCGGCCGAGCTGGCCGAGGCCGCGGGGCTGAAGGGCCGTACGAGCGCGGTCACCACGAGCCGCTCGTAGTAGCCCGCTTTATCGGGGTTCGTAGTGACCCGGTTCGTAGTGACCCGATTCGTAGTGACCCGATTCGTAGTGACCCGATTCATCGGGTCCTATAAGGACCGTACAAGTACGGTCACTACAAGCCGTTCGTAGCGACCCGACTTGTACGCAGCGAACCGATGTGTTCGCAGCGATCCCGTGCCGCGGCGATCCTCCTGCTCCATCCGTTTTCGTGCTTTCGCCCTTTCGCGATTCGTAATCTGAGATTCGTAATCTGAGATTCGCGATTTGAGATTCGCGGAGTTGATCCGGCTCAGCGTTTTCGTGATTCAAGGGTCTCCTTCGTGATTCAAGGACGCCCGCATGGCTGTCACACACCTCGCCCGCGCCCGCCTGAGCGGCCCGGCCGTCTGGCCCCGATCGGCCGTCGTGCAGGTGAGCCGCTTGGCGTTGGGCAGCGTGGCTGCGCTGTCGGTGGCGTTGGGGCTGCTGGTCGTCTGGAGGCGCCTGTCCGGGGTCCCGGGCGTTGGGCCACCCTGGCCCGCGGGAGTCTTCAGCGGGGCCCTGGCCGCGGCCGTGGCCGGTGCCTTGCGCGCGGGCTGGGCGCTTGAAGCGCGGCGACCCGCATCCCGGACGACCAAGCTCCTGCGCCGAGCGTTGCCTTCGCTGGTGCCGCTCAGTTGGGGGCTGGCCGTCAGCTTGCCGCCCGCCTCCGCGCCCACGCTCGTGGGTTTCTGGTCGCTGGTGGTGGCCGAGGAGATTTGGGGCTGGGGCCTGGCAGGACGCGGTTGGGGTCGGCGCGCTTCTGCACCGCGGAAGCATCTCTCCGGGAATCGTCAGCCGCAGACCGCAACGTCGCCCACCCCAGTCCGCACCCCTGGAGCGCCGCCGCCGGCTGTGGTCGAGCCTTCGGCTGAGGGCGAGGTGCTCGAACAGTTGACCCGTTGCCGCCTGACCGACGGCACCGAACAGATCGCCGGCTGGCTGGCCGTACACTTTGCGCCGGGCCAGCGCACCGATTGCCTGCACGTGGCCTTCTGTCCGCCGTTTGCGCGCAGCCCCGAACTCCAGATCACACAGCTCGAAGGCCCGCTGGTGCGCGTCAAGACCGGGCAGTTGCAGCCCTACGGGGTGCGTCTGGACCTGAAACTGGCCGAGACGGCGCCCGAGGCCGAGCGCGTGGTGCTGAGCTTTGCGGCCCGCGCACCCGCGTAAGAGACCGGCCGGGGAGACGAGCCGGCCCGGGGTGCGGGCCGTGTGCGCTGATCGGGCCGCTTAGTTCGCCTGGGCCACCTGGCGCAGGTTGAGGTAGTCCACGGTGATGGCGAAGGCTTCTTCCAGGTAGTAGTCGCGTTCGATTCGTTCTTCGTCGGTGCCGTTGAGCTGTTCGATGGTCTTCTCGTCTTCCTTGTCGGCGTTCAGTTCGGCCCGCTCCTGGAGGAACTTCTCTTCATTGAGCGTAACGTAGTCCCTGGACTTTTGCTCTTCGTAGCGGGCGATGTTGCGCAGCAGCTTCTGGAAATCTTCCGACTGGGCGATGCGTTGGACGGAGCGACGGCGCAGCTCCTGCGTCAGGGCGGCGTCCACGTGGCCCAACCGCTGGTAGTCGGCCGGTTCGACCCGATCGAACTCGATCACGTAGTCCAGGTCGGCCTCGGCCACGTCCATGTGGGCCGTGAGCGAGGGCAGCTCGATGTCGGCCAGCACGCCGCGCTTCTGGGTGCTGTCGCCGCTGGGCCGGTAGAACTGCTGCATGGTGATCTTCAGGGCCCCCAGCGAGGCGGAGTTGGGGATCTGGAAAAGCTGTTGCCCGATGTCCATCAGGCTCTGCACGGTGCCCTTGCCGTGGGTGGCCGGGTCGCCCACGATCAGCCCCCGGCCGTAGTCCTGGATGGCCCCGGCGAGGATTTCGCTGGCGCTGGCGCTGAACTTGCTCGTGAGCACCACCAGCGGGCCTTTCCAGACCATGGCCGTATCGAGGTCGGCATAGGGTCGCACGTTGCCGTCGGCGTCCTTGACCTGCACCACCGGGCCTTCGGGGATGAACAGGCCGGTCAGGTTGATCGCCTCGGTCAGCGAGCCGCCGCCGTTGCGCCGCAGATCGAGGACCACCGCGTCCACCCCTTGCTGGTTGAACTGTTCGAGAATCCGGCCCACGTCGCGGGTGGTGCTCCTGAAGTCGGGCAATCCGCGCCGGGCCCCCTCCATGTCCATGTAGAAGCTGGGCAGATCGATCACGCCGATCCGATATACGCCGCCGCCCGGCCGGCCGGGGACCTCGAACACCTTGGACTGGGCCTCGCTGTCTTTCAGCTCGATCTTGGCGCGGGTGATCTTGATGGTTTTGCGCTGCTTGGTCTTGGCGGAGATCACCTCCAGGCGGACCACGGTGTCCTGGGGGCCGCGAATCAGCTTGACCACCTCCGAAAGCTTCATGTCCATCGTATCGACGATCTCGCCCTGCTCGCCCTGGCCCACGCCCACGATCTTGTCACCCACCTGGAGCTCGCCCTGTTTGTCGGCCGCTCCGCCGGGGATGATCTTCTGGACCACGACGTAGCCGTCTTCGGCGCGCAGTGCCGCGCCGATCCCTTCCAGCTCCAGGCGCATCTGGATTTCGAAGTTCTCCAGCGTCGAGGGCGACATGTAGCTGGTGTGGGGATCGAACGCCGAAGTCAGCGAACTGAGATACATCTCCAGCAATTCCTCGCTGTCGGTCTGGTGCATGCGCCGGGCGAAACTGTGGTAGCGCTTCTGGAGCTTCTCGATGGCCTCCTGTCCCACGATTTCGTCGACCTTCAACACCAACAGATCGTACTTGATCCGTCTGCGCCACAACTCGAAGGCTTCGGCCGGTGTCTGGGGATAGGCGGCCTTCTCGCGATCGACCAGCATCTGCTCGTCAACCGTGAAATCGTGTTGCATGGCCAGCAGCTCGTCGACCATCTGCACGCGCTCGTCCACCCGCTGCAAGAACGTCCCGAAGACTTCGAAAGCGAAGTCCACGATGCCCTTCTTGGCCTGGTCGTCCAGATCGTTTTCGCGCTGCCGGAAGCGATCCACGTCCGACTGGTAGAAATACAGCTTCGCCGGGTCCAGGGCCTTCAAATACAAATCCAAACAACGCCGCGAAATCTCGTCGTCCAGCGGCCGCCGCAGCAGATGGTCCCGCCGCAGCAGCCACGTGACCGCCAGGGTCACCTGCCGGTCGCTGGCCGCCGGCCCCGCCGGGTCGGCCAACACCGCCACCGGACCCGCCGCCACAAAAGCCAACACCAACGCCAAGACGATCCGACGCATGCCGCTCGATCGGGTGGAAGAAATCATCCAATGGCACCTCAGCAGTTTCGGGAAAAACAGACAAAATGGGCAGGGCTTTACTTCCAGAACCTCTGTGGTCATACTACCCTGCGCAAGCCGGGGAAACAAGGCAGGAAATCCGCCCGCTCGCCTGCGCGCGGCCCACGCCTGGGCCATGGGGCCTGCCAGGGTTTGCCGGCGGACCGGAAAAGGTGGCTGGCACCATTTGTGCGAAGCCGGGCACCGACCGAAGGTTGGTCGCGGGCCGTTGAAGGCAAATGGTGCCTGTCACCTTTTCCCGCACAGGGTTGTTCGGCAGTGCAGCTCCGGGTCTTCAGACGGCTGAAGTGTTACCCTTGTAACACCCAAGTCACCCCATGTTATCCATTCGACGCCCTCTCCCGGGCACCGGTTCCCGCGGCAGGCGGCCAAACGTGCCCGAGGCTTCCTTAACCTGTCGGAACTCGCCGCCCCGCGCCCGCGAAGGCCGCATCCGGACCGCCGGGCCTTCACGCCGACTCACCGCGCAGCCCTTTGCCGAGGAAACCGACCCCGGGCAGATCGCCGCGACCCGGACGGGCCCCGCTCGCAAATCATCGTCCATTTGCGCCGTACGCTTGTGAGCTTCCGCTTGTTTGCCCGCGGCCTGTCCTCATGGAACTCGCAAAAGAGTAACTTTCCCGGGGCTTCGCTTCGCCGTGAGCCCCGGCCACCCATCCGTGAGGCCACCACTGCGCAAGCAATTCGCTTGCGAGTCCATGGTCGCCGACCAACCAGCCGCACCCACGTAGCCCCAGCCAAGTAGCCCCAGACCGAGGAACGCTGCCGATGACCAGTCGCCGGATGATTTGCCCGATGTTTGTTGCGTGGGCTGGCGCTGGCTGCCTGCTGCTCGTCGCTCGCGGCGCCGACCAGGCCGAGCCCGCCTGGGCACGCTTCCGCGGACCGAACGGCTCGGGCCTGGCACAGGCCGACAGCCTGCCCGAGTCTTGGACCGCCGCGGACTACCGGTGGCGGGTGAAGCTCCCCGGCACGGGCTACTCGTCTCCGGTCATCTGGGGCGAGCGCCTGTTTGTCACCTGCTGCACCCCGGAAGAGCCTGCCCGAACCGTCTGCTGTCTGCGCACCGCGGACGGGGGACTGATCTGGAAGCAGTCGTTCCCCGCGGTGACCCATTCGATGCACCAGTTCAACACCTACGCGGTCACCACCCCTGCGCTGGACGTCGAACACGTTTACCTGTCGTGGGCCTCGCCCGAGCAATACACGGTGCTCGCGCTGGACCAACAGACGGGGCGCGAAGTCTGGCAGCGCGGGCTGGGCCCGTTTACTGCGGAGCACGGCTTCGGCTCCTCGCCCATGCTCTTCGACGACAAGGTGATCGTCGTAGGCGACCAGGACCCGCCGGCTGAGAGCTTCGTGGTCGCGCTGGATCGGGCCACCGGCCAGATTGGCTGGCGCACCAAGCGGCGCAGCGTGAAGACGTCATACTCGACGCCCTGTGTCTACCAACCGGCCGATGGTCCCGCGCAGTTGATCCTGACCAGCACGGCCCATGGCATGACCGGCATTGATCCCGCGACCGGCCGGGTGCTCTGGGAGCTGTCCGATGTGTTCAACCAGCGGATCGTGGCCTCGCCCGTGGTGGTGGGCGATCTGGTGATCGGCTCCTGCGGCGTGGGGCGCCAGGGAACCCGACTGATCGCCGTGCGCCCCGGGCGCCCGGACAAGGATCGCCAGCCGGAGATCGTCTACGAGGTGAAGGGCTCGTTGCCCTACGTGTGTACGCCCGTGGCCTTCGGCGGCCTGTTATTTCTGTGGAACGACCAGGGGGTGGCCACCTGCGTGGACGCGCAGTCGGGCGAAGTGCGTTGGCGCGAGCGCGTGGGCGGCACGTTTTTCGGTTCGCCGGTCTGCGTGGCCGGGCGACTGTATTGCATGTCGCGTGAGGGCGAGATGGTGGTGCTCAAGGCCGCGGACCGCTACGAGCCGCTGGCGCGGTTCAGCCTCGAAGAGCCCACCAACGCCACCCCCGCGGTGGCCGACGGGGTGATGTATCTGCGCACCAACTCCCACCTGATGGCCATCGGCGGGCGTGCGGAGTAGCCGACCGCGGCGGCCGACGGCCCCCGGATTTCGGGGCCTGGTGGCTGATCCCTGGCTCATTGGTCATTGGTGCTTGGTCATTGATCATCTTGACCTCCGACTTCCGACTTCCGGCCTCCAGCCTCGCAGGACTGGCCGGTTTCCCGCCGATCGGCTATACTGGCCGGTAGTCTGTGTCGGCCATTTCGCTCGGGCTACTCGTGCCAGCCGGGGGGTTCCATGGGCGGTCGTTCGACCCGTTCCCAGACAAGCGGCCAGAAGAAACGCCTGCTTCGGGCCCAGCCCTTGACATCTGACCCGGGGCCCGGCGCCGACAATGGGCCCCAGAGCAATTCCGCAGAATCCGCTGGGGCCTCCCAGCAGCCCGCGGCGCCGATTCCCCTGTCCACTGCGCCGACTCCAGCTTCGGCACCGGCCCACCCGAATGAGCCGCTGCGTCCCATCCCCGTCCAGCCCAGCCCAGAGTCCGCGCCTGCCACCGAGTCGGGCCCCGCGAGCGCAGGCTCCGGTGCGCCCGCCGAGCAGTCGGTCCGCGGCGGCCAGGGCGCGTCGGCCGGCCGGGCCGGGGTAGCCGCGCCGATTCCGCTTACCGAGGAACAGAAACGGCAGCGCGGCATGGCTGTGACCGAGCAGAAACGGCAGCCCGGTCGCAAGGCACGCGGCGTGCGCGACGAGATCGAAGAAGAGGCCGAAGAGGGCTGGCTTGCGGTCTTGTGTCAGCGCCTCTGGGCCGAGCACCGCAGTTGGGCCGTCAGTGCCGCAGTCCACATGCTGCTGATGATCGTGCTCGCCCTCTGGTTTCTGGAGGCACCCCGCCGGGAATTCGTCTTTCTCAAGCTCGACGACCCGCCCGAGACCCTCTCCGAACCGGTGGTCGAAGGGCCCAAAGTCGAGCTGCGCGGCGGAGACATCGTGGATCGCGTCGAGCCCGAGCCGCTCGAACCGATGATCGATAATCAACTGGCGGCCGAAGGCATCAACGCCGGCGGGCCGCTCGAACTGGTCGATAACAGTCTCGACCACGTGCCCTTCAACGACCTGTTGACCCAAGCCGGACGCGGCACCGGGCTGTTGGACCAGCCGGGAACCGGCAAGGGACGGCAGGGTACGGGCTACGGGCTGGGCGGTACGGGCCGTGGGCTGGGCGGGCGCGGCGGACGCCGGGGCAATGCCCTGGGCGATGGGGCCACCAAAGAGAGCGAAGAAGCCGTTGATCTGGCGCTCAAGTGGCTCGCCGAACACCAGTTGCCCGACGGAAGCTGGTCGTTCGACCACCAGTTGGCCCCCAGTTGCCAGGGCAAGTGTCCCGATCCCGGCCGGCTGGCCGAGGCCCGGGCCGCGGCCACCGCCATGGGCGTGCTGCCGTTTCTCGGTGCCGGACACACCAACCAGGTGGGCAAGTATCAGAAAACGGTGGCCGGCGGGCTGATCTACCTGATCGGCAACATGCGCGTCTCGCCCGAGGGCGGCAGGCTGAACCACATGGGCGGGCGCATGTATGCCCACGGGCTGGCCACGATCGCCTTGTGTGAAGCCTACGGCATGCAGCTTACCAAGCAGCAGTTGCGCGACCTGCGCGCGGTTCAGCTCGGCCAGGTGAGTCCGGGTGAGGGGGGAGGCCGGCCGGGCGATGGGCCCGAGCCGATCCCCGTGCCCGGGCTGGGCCAGGCGGCCCAGGCCGCCTTGAATTTCGTGATGTCTGCCCAGGACCCCAAAGGCGGCGGCTGGCGATATGAGCCTCGACAGGCCGGCGACACGTCCGTGGTCGGTTGGCAGCTCATGGCGCTCAAAAGCGGGCAGATGGCCTATTTGCGCGTGAGCCCCAATTCCCTGCTCGGCACCACGGTTTTCCTGGATCACGTGCAGCGGGACGATTACGGTGCGGACTACGGCTATACCGGCCCCGAGCGAGGCACCCCGGCCACCCAGGCCATCGGCCTGCTGTGCCGCATGTACCTGGGCTGGAAACACGACCACCCGGGACTGCTCCAGGGCTGCACCGAGCTCAGCCAGCGCGGGCCGATCAAGGGCAAGATGTATTACAACTACTACGCCACCCAAGTGCTCCACCACTTCGGCGGCGAGGAATGGAAGCAGTGGAACAACGTGATGCGTCCCCAGTTGGTGGGCGACCAGTCGAAGCAGGGACACACGGCCGGCAGTTGGTATTACGGCAACACCGATCACGGGGGCAGCCAGGGCGGCCGACTCTATTACACCTCGCTGGCCGCCATGACGCTCGAGGTCTACTATCGTCACATGCCGCTCTACAGCAAGGACGCGCTGGAAGGCGCGCCCGCGGGCGAACAGCAGCCGGCCGAAGGCGAACCACAGGAAGACGATTTCAAGCTCTGAAGCCGCGATTGACTTCTCGAAGAGCCGCTCGGGTCGGTGCGCTGTCGGCATGTTCGGGGGCGTGTGCGAGCTTCTCGCTCTCGCGGCCGTGATCGCAACAAGCCAAGAGGCGCGTAGGGTGGGTCAAGCCGCAGGCGCAGACCCACCATTTCGCCTTGTCGGTGGGTCTCGCTTTTTACTCGACCCACCCTACAGCCCCGGCCCCTCCGAGGATGGCGCCAAACAGTGGCGCCCACGAATTGCGCACGGTGATTTAACTTCTGGAAAAGCCGCTCGGCTCGGTGCGCCCTGGGCATGTTCGGGGGCGTGTGCGAGCTTCTCGCTCTCGCGGCCGTGATCGCAACAAGCCAAGAGGGCGAGCCCACCCAGACGCTCAGCCCCGTCGGCTACCAAACCATTGGTCATTCGCCCGCTGGTCATTGGTTATTGGTGCTTTGGTCATTGCCGATCCGTCATTGCTCAACCCTGGCCCTTGACACCGGAGGCTGTGAGCCGTATGATTTCGTTAGTTGGCGAAGTGACGATCCAGCCCCAGGCCCGCACGGTTTGTCCCGTGGCTTTCAACCGAACGGGCACCCCGCCAAAGAGGGGTAATCATGCAGTTGCGCGATCTGTTGGCCCTGGGCAAGGCACTGGCCGATGAGAACCGCCTGCGCGTGTTGGCCGCGCTGGAGGGCCGCGAGCTGTGCCTGTGCCAGATCGTCGAACTCTTGGGGCTGGCCAACTCGACCGTCTCTCGCCACATGACGCTGCTCTGCCAGGCCCGCCTGGTCCAAGTGCGCAAGCAAGGGCGCTGGAGCTATTTCCGGTTGGCGGAATCGGACGCACCGCCCGAGGTGCGCCGTATCCGCCAACTGCTCGTGGAACTGCTGCACCGCGATCCACACATCCAACAAGACGCGGCCCGGCTGCGCACACTGCTTGCGATCGGCCCGGAAGAACTCTGCCGACGCAAACACGCGTCCCAAGACGACGGCACGAACGAACCATCCACACACTGCACCACAAGGCCATGAACCGACTCAAGCTGTTGTTCCTCTGCACCGGCAATTCCTGCCGCAGCCAGATGGCCGAGGGCTGGGCCCGCCACTTGAAGTCCGACCAGATCGAGCCCTATTCCGCGGGCATTGAGACCCACGGGCTCAATCCGCTGGCGGTGGGCGTGATGGCCGAGGCGGGGGTGGACATTTCGGGCCAGCAGTCCAAACACGTCGATCAGTTGCGCGACGTGGCCTTCGACTACGTGGTCACGGTCTGTGACCACGCGCGCCAAAGCTGTCCGCTCTTTCCCGGCAAGGCCAAGGTGATCCACGTGGGCTTCGACGATCCGCCGGCCCTGGCCCGCGAGGCGCGCAGCGAAGAAGAGGCGCTGGGCCACTACCGGCGGGTGCGCGACGAGATTCGGGCGTTCGTCGAGTCGCTGCCCGAAGCGCTGGAAGTGCGGACGGCCCATGGCCCGTAGGAAAAAGCAAACCGAACGGAATTTCCAACACTATGCGCTGTTTCAAAACGAGTCCAGGCGTGTAGCCACCGTCGCCAGACGGTGGAGGAATCCCCCCAGTTCAAGGCGTTTTCACGCGGCGCCCCACGCTCTGGCGAGCGTGGCTACCGTTGTGCGACAGCTCGAGGAACGACGGATCTGTGCGAGGAGACCAACGCATGGACAATTCCGCTTCAGTAAGCAAGCGCCTGCCGATCTTGGACAGGTTTCTGACCTTGTGGATTTTTTTGGCTATGGGCGTGGGCGTGGGGGCCGGCTATTTCATCACCGGCGTGGAGTCGTTCATCAACCGCTTCCAGGTCGGCACGACCAACATCCCCATCGCCATCGGCCTGATCCTGATGATGTATCCGCCGCTGGCCAAGGTGAAGTATGAAGAGCTGGGCGACGTGTTCCGCGACTGGAGGGTGCTGGGGCTCTCGCTGGTGCAGAACTGGGTGATCGGCCCGATCTTGATGTTCGCCCTGGCAATCGTGTTCCTGCACGGCTACCCCGAGTACATGGTCGGGCTGATCATGATCGGGCTGGCCCGCTGCATCGCCATGGTGATCGTCTGGAACGATTTGGCCAAGGGGGATACCGAGTATGCCGCGGGCCTGGTGGCTTTCAACAGCATCTTCCAGGTATTCTTTTACAGCCTGTATGCCTATATCTTCATCACGGTGCTGCCGCCGCTGTTTGGCTTGAGCGGCAGCGTCGTCGAGGTGAGCATGGGGCAGATCGCCGAGAGCGTGTTCATCTACCTGGGCATTCCCTTTATCGCGGGCATGATCACGCGACTGGTGCTGGTCAAGGCCAAGGGCAAGCCCTGGTACGAGACGCGGTTCATTCCCAAGATCAGCCCGATCACGCTGATTGCCCTCTTGTTTACGATCGTGGTGATGTTCAGTCTGAAGGGCGAGCTGATCGTGCGCATTCCGCTGCATGTGTTGCTGATCGCGGTGCCGCTGTTGATCTACTTCGTGGCCATGTTTTTGATCACGTTTTTCATGAGCCGCAAGGCCGGCGCCGACTATCCCAAGACGGCCACCCTCTCGTTCACCGCGGCCAGCAACAACTTCGAGCTGGCCATTGCCGTGGCCGTGGCCGTGTTCGGTATCGATTCGGGCGCGGCGTTTGCCGCGGTGATCGGGCCGCTGGTGGAGGTGCCGGTGTTGATCGGGCTGGTGAACGTGGCCTTGTGGCTCAAGCGGCGGACGTTCGATGTTGATCAGCCGCCTGCGGCTGGCCGCTAAAGCACAGCCGCCTGCGGCTGGCCGCTAAAGCACAGCCGCCTGCGGCGGGGTGGCAAAAGCCCCGTAGGGTGCGTGCTCTGCACGCACGCGACTCGTTCAGCCGTAGGGTGCGTGCT
>CAYXPN010000093.1:0-16930 GCA_964467075.1 uncultured Planctomycetaceae bacterium | reverse complement strand
TGGAGGGGGCGGTGGAGGGGGCGGCGGTGGAAGCTCTTGGACGACCACCTCGCTGAAGTTGTACTCCACGCCCGTCTCCCCCATGGCGAGCGAAATCTGGATGATCCCGTCGTCTTGCGGATCAACCGTCAGCGCAGCCAGCGCCGCCAGCGCCGCGGCGTCCATCGGCTCATGGGGATTCACCGCAATCCCGCCCAGGCTCCCCGCGGTGTCGATCCCGTCCCAATACCCGGCCGGGTGCATCTCCAGGATCGTATACTCCCCGGGCATGAGCATGGTGAACTCATAGTAGCCGCTCGCGTTGGTCACCGCAGTGATCGGCTGACCCAGGCCGTTGAGGATCGGCGATCCCGTCTCGTCGCCCAGGTGCAAGACCACGCCGGGGATCGGCGTATCGTCGGGCGTAAACTTGCCGTCGCGCACCTTGTGGATCGCCGGCACCGGCTGGCCGTCTTCGACCACGATCGGCGGGCCGTCCTGGAACACGTAGCCCGAGATGCTGGCCGGCACGATCTCGCAGAAGTTGTATTCCACCGCGTCCACGCCCGCGCCCAGCTTCGCGCCCACGATGCGATCCACGCCGTCGAGCCAGCCGCCTTCGGAGCCGGGATGGGTCTGGCCCTGGAGATATCCGGCCGGCTGCACTTCCTCCACGCCGTAGGTGCCCGGCATCAGGTTGGCGAACAAGTATTCGCCTGCGGCATTGGTCTTGGTCGAGGCGATCGGCACACCCGACACATCCAGCAGGTAAATGGTCACTCCGCTGAGCAGCGGTTCGCCGGGCTGCCACAGGCAGTCGCCGTTGAGCTCCGCGTGAACACGTCCGGCAATGCTCGCGGGGCGCAGTTCGCCGAAATTGTACTCAACCGCGTTCACCCCGCCGCGCAGCTCGATGTCGCGGATCAGGTCGCCCGGGTTGACGGCCGTGCCTCCCGCGCTGCCCTCGCTGTCGGTGCCGTCGAAGTAGCCGGCCGGCTGGGTCTCGGCCACGCGATACACACCGGGCGGGAGATTGTCGAAGCGATAGAAGCCCGTGGCGTCGGTCGTGGTCTGCCGCCCGGTGGGCGAGCCGTCGCCGGAGAGCAGTTCCAGTTTCACGCCCGCGATGCCGCTTTCCGCGGGATCGAAATCGCCGTCGTTGTCGTCGTCCTCATACACGTAGCCCGAGATGCTCACCGGCGGAATCTCGGAGAAGTCGTAGTGCACGGCATGGATGCCCGAGGCCAGCGCAATGCTCACGATCGAGTCAGGCCCTTGGAGGATGCCGCTGGCCGAGCCCACGAAGTCCTGGCCGTCGAAGTAGCCGGCCGGCTGCACTTCGTGCACTCCGTACACGCCGGGCAACAGGCCGCCGAACACGTACGCGCCCGCGGAGTCGGTGGTGGTCGTATCGAGCACGCCGCCCGATTGGTCGAGCAGGTGGATCGTCACGCCGCTGAGCAGCGGCTCGCCGGGATCGAGCGTGCCGTTTTCGTCCACGTCGACAAACACCTGGCCGCTCAGGCTGGCCGGCAGCAGCTCGCCGAAGTCGTAGTCCGTGCCCGACTGCCCGCTGAGCAGATGGAACTGGTCAATCAGGTCGCCGGGATTGTGGGCCACGCCGCCCGCGGTGCCCGCCCGATCCTTGCCGTCCAGATACCCGCTCGGCTGCATTTCCACCACGCGGTACTCGCCTGGGTAGAGACCGCCCACGGACCACGAGCCGTCCGGCGCGGTGATGACACTCGTGGTGCTGCCCGGAAACGGGCCGCCCGGCAGGCGCTCCACCTGAACGGTCACGCCGCCGATGCCGCTTTCGCCGGGATCGAACAGGCCGTCGTCGTCGGCATCGTGATACACATGTCCGCTGAGCGAGGCGGGCCGGGCCTCGGCGAAATCGTTGTCCACGCTCTGCTCACCGCCCACGAGGCTGACCTGCTCGATCACATCCGGCGAGGCGACCAGGCCGCGCGGTGTGCCGCCCACCTTGCCGGCCTGGGCCCCCACGCTGTAGTAGGCGCCCGGCTGCACCTCGACGATGCGGTAGGTGCCGGGCAGCACGCCCTCGAAGAGGTAATCGCCCGCTGCGTCGGTGATCGTGGTCAGCCCGGTGGCTTCGTAGCCGGTGCTCTCCAGGCGGTAGAGTTCCAGTGTCACCCCGGAAATGCCCGGCTCACCCGGCTGCTGGGAGTTGGTCAGGTTGATGTCCTCGAACACCGTGCCGGCGATGGTGATGGGCAGCGGCTCCTGAATCACGGTGGCCACGGCGCCCGCGGTATAGATGGGTCCCGGCTCGGCGCTGGGCGGCATGTAGGGGCTGGGCGGATCGTAGTCGTCCGGGGGGAGTGAGAGGCCCGTCGGGGCGAGCTTGAAATCGTAGTAGTCCAGAAAGATATCGCCGCCCTGGGCGTCGTAGAAGTAGGGCGCGACAAACGTGGCCGTAAGCTGCGAGACCTCGAACTCGTTGCCCTCGGCCACGGCGTTGGGCCCCAGGGCCCCCTGTTCGTCCACGTCGATGCTGAAGACCAGCTTCTCGCCGGGGTCAAAGCCCGCGAACTGGATGACCAGCAAGGTGCCGCCGTCGACCACCTGGAAACTCACCGAGTCGATGCCCGTCTGGTCGAGCACCCCGGGGGCGCCGGACGCATAGGCCCCCAGTCCGCCGGGTTGGGTGTCGAAGAACACATCGCCCAGGCTCAGCCCGTCGCCGTATTTGTCCGTTTGGATGGCGATCTCGGTCAGTTGTGTGCCGGGCGCGCCGCCTTCGAAGGTCACTTCGATCAGGTCGCCCACCTCGTCGTAGCCGCTGCCGTCCTCGAAATAGACCGCCCCCACGTGGATCGGCGGCACGTCAAAGGCCAGGAGCAAGCGCGGCTCCATGGCCTCGATGCGACAGGTACGAAATGGGGAATCGGCCGGCCGGCGCCGTGCCGATCGTCGGATGATCTTGCGCAGCAGTTTCACCGCAACCTCCCTGTCGTTGGATTCTCGTGCCCCCGCGCCGCCTGGCTTTCGTCCGCCTCCGGCCAGGACCACAGGCGCACCGTGGTGTCGAAGCTGACCGAGACCAGAAGCTTCTCATGCGCGTGATACGCCAGTCGGGCGATCGTGCCCCGGTGGCCTGCCAGGCGATAACAAGCCCTCTGCCTGTCCAGGTCCCAAAGCCAGACCGTGTTGGCGCTGCCCGCGGCCGCCAGGAACCGGCCGCTGCAAAAAACCATCGTGCGCACGTCTCCCGGCTGGGCCGGCAGATCGTCGAGCAACTCGGCCGTGGCGTTTTCCGGGGCGAGCTGCCAGATGCGGATCACGCCCCGGCTGCCCGCGGCCGCCAGCAGCCTGCCGTCCGGGCTGAACGCCACCGAGCGAAGCGGTCCGCCCGGCCCGGACAGATCGAGCAGGCGTTTGCCCGAGCCGTCCCAAACGCAGACACTCCCCTGCGTGCCCGCCGCGGCCACAGCGGACCCGTCGGGCGCGAAGGCCAGATCGTGGACCGCGCGATCCGGCGTCTCCCACTCGCCCAGCAGCCGGCCCTCGATCGCGTCGTACCAGCGCACGCGCGGGTCCGTGCCGGCCGAGGCCATGCGCGTGCCATCGGGTGAGAAGGCCAGCACGCGCACGGGCCGGCTTTCGTGCGCAAGCCGGCGCTCCAGACGCGCGGTGCCGTCGGCCGCAACCGTCCACCAATAGACCTGGTGGTCGTCCCCACCCGTGGCCAGCAAGGTGCCGTTCGGGTGGAAAGCGGCCGTGCGCACCCAATCGGCGTGGGCTTCGAGTCGGGCGACCAGGCGCACTTGCTCCAGGTCCCAGACCTGCCCCTGATGATCATCGCCGGCCACTGCCAGCCAGCGCCCATCCGGCGAGAGCGACAATGCCGTGGCCACCGGCGGGCAGCCGGCAGGCTCCGCGGCCGAGAGCTCGATCACTCGGGGTTCGGCTTCCAATGTGCGCACTGAGGCCGGCTCGGCCCGATGGGGCTGCTGGGCCACACCCTGCCGGCCGGCGATCATGCCGACCAGGACCACGGTCATCGCGGGAAACAGGCGCATCACCCGAACCCTCCCTGTGCTGGAGCAATTGGTCTGGCTTCGAGGATCGGTTGGCGGGATTGCGGATAGGGTTTCTGCCGCAGCGCGAACGCAAGGGCACAAACGCAACAAACGGGGAAAAAGGCCCGACCCCCAACCGCATTTTTCCAACTCGCTCAGGCCGCCGTCGGCAGACAAACTCGCCTCTTCGGTTTAATCGGTTCAAAGGGAACCCCGGCTGTTCCTGATTCCGGGCGAAAGGAGATCGGTGGGCGTGCGGGGCTGTTGGGGCGAGCCGGCGGCGTGAGCCGCCGGTTCAGATCGCTGCGCGCGTGGGGTTGTTGGCGCGAGCGGGGCAAGAGCCGCTGACCAGCCCGCCACGGGTGGTTAGGCAGACAGGGTAAGCAGCGGCAAGTTTGCGGCCACAGGCCGCGTCAGCTCGGGGCCTGGTAGCACTTCAGCGTTCTGAAGGAGCATTCGCTCGGCCACGACGGAGCGTGGCCCTCCATCGGGGTTCCCGAAGGGATGTGCTGCCCAGCGTGCTGCTCGCGCGAGTCAGCTCCCGTAGAAGGCCGCTACCGGCAGGCCGGTCTGCCCGCGGATCATGTCGGCCATTTCGTCGATCTCCGCGTTGCTCAGCGGAGTGACGCTCAGTTCGGCGGGCCGGCGGGCCACCGTGTAGACTTGCACCAGTTTGATGCGCCCCCCGCCCGAGGCGATCTCCTGCAAGCGCCGGCAATACGCCTCGCGTTCGGCCTGCGAGGGCGCCTGGCCGTCGATGCGCATGAAGAGCGACTGGATGACGATCGGCCGGACCTGGGCTGCCTGGCGGAGATTGGCCATGATACGTTCGAACGACACGCGGCTTCGTGACAGCCGGCGGAAGTATCCGTCGGTGCCGGCATCGAGCTTGGCCCAGATCTCCCCGTTGTTGGCGTCCAGGATGCTCAACCCCCGGGCCACCCGATCCTCGTGGAGCAGACTGGCGTTGGTGATCAGCACCAGTTTCAGCGCGTCGGCGCCGTGGCGTTGCCGGGCGTGGGCGCAGATTTCCACGGCTTCGGTGAACTGCCGGCAGGCGGTGGGCTCGCCGTCGCCGCTCAGCGCAATGTCGTTGATCCGCCGCAGTGGTTCCGGCGTGTTGCTGAACGGCTTCTGGTCGAAGATCGCCCCCGACAGCGCCAGCCCGAGCATCTGATCCAGCTCTGCGCTGAGGCGCTCGAGATCGACCGGGCACTCGGCCGCTCCCTTGCGGCGATCGACCTGGCAATAGATGCAGCGGAAGTTGCACTGCCGGTTTGGGCTGAGGTTCACCCCGATCGACAACCCGCCGGCGCGCCGGCTGAGGACCGGATAGACGTAGCGATTGGCCGCAAACGTGCGGCTGTGGTCTTCGAACAGCTCGCGTGCCGGTGGCCGAGCGCCGGGTCGAGCCGAGAATTCGCCTGAGGACTGGTTCATGGTGCGGAGCAGCCCGTGGTTGTCTGCCAGTCAGGCGGTGCGTGCAGGGAAAACAGCAAGTCGGCCGCGGCCACGCGCTTCAGCCGCGGCCGCGCGCAGGATACCCGGCGGACGGCGCTTATGCACGCCGGATTACCGTGAACTCGTCCAAGGTCACGGTCGTCAGCTCGCCGTCGGGCAGCTCCAGCAGGATCAGGTCGCTGAAGACCTTGTCGTCCTGGGCACGCTGGAAGTGCAGTCCGTGACGCCGCCGCTCGGTGCGCACCACGGTGCCGGCGGTCGTGGTCCTCCAGCTCTTGGGCCCGACAGTCACGGTGTGCTCTACTTCAACGCGATCGCCGGGTCTCAATTCGCAGAACGACTCGCGGACCTTCTCTTGGGCCATGATCACTGTGCCTCCTGCCCCGGCCGACCACCGCGGGTGCTCGCCGGGGCGATGGCGACCGCTCTTGTCAGACCATGAATGCCCCGAGTTTTGTATCTCATTGTGGCGAAACCCGGATTCGACGCAAGGCCGAATCGGCCAGGGCAGGGCGGAAGTCGTCGAAAAAGGGGCGACCCCTTTTTCGTCTCCTACCCGGCAACCGCCAGCACTACGAGCAGGATCACCCCCAGCACCACCACCACGGCCGCGGCAATCGACCAGTGCATCCACGCCCGGCCTAGTTTCTGTTCTCGTCGCTCGCGTTCTTCTTCCTTCTGGCGGAGATATTCCAGGCTGTCCTCGAACCGGAGCCGGAAGACCGTCTGGCAGTAGGGACACATGGCGTCTTCGCCGAGCATCTCCCGGGGCGTCTCCAACTGGTGGCCTTGTGGACACAACAGATGGAGCACCGGCTGGGTGTCGGGGCTGGGCAGCACCGCAGCCAGCGCAGCCGGATCGTCCGTTCCCGCATTACCCCGCAACAGAGGGGGCTGATCCTCGTCCGGCTCGTCGAACACCGGACTGCTGACGTCCACCTCCCAGGGACCCCCCGGCCTGTCGCCCGCATCCCCGCCCTGGGCCGGAGGCACGATGAACTCGCTCTGGCAATAAGGGCATTTGCAGCACTGCCCGACCATGGACTCGTCGGTCTGAAGAAGATGTCCCTGGGGGCAGAGAAACTGAAAAGCCATGGCCGCGCCTCTGGAAACTCTAGCATCCGCGGCGTGTGGTGCTCCCGCCGCGTTGGGGGCCAGGTCGGCCACCGGTTGAACCGGCGGTTCGGTCTTCCCCTTGCCTGCGACCCGCCCACGTCGCCTAATCCATCATCTATTCTGCTTCGACCGCCCCGTGCTTGGCAAGCCGGGCTTCTGGCGGCGCCGGTGGCTGGCCGGCCGGGCGCGCGCCACGGGGCGCTTGTCAAGAAACGCCGGCCCGACGTGCTCTGGCGCGTCGCGCCCGCGCCGGCCATGAGCAGAACGACGCGCACCCGATGTGGACAGTTTGCTTGCGTCTTTGGTCCGGCAAAGGATAATGAAACGATTGTCGGGGCTTGCGAGGCGCGGCTGGAAGCAGCCGCGCCGAAGAGGTCGGCCAGCGGGTTCGAGCTTGCCAGTAGGCGCAAGGAGTCCATCATGGGATGCAAAGGTCAAGCCACGCGGCGAGGCCTGGGACGTCGGGCCTTCCTGCGAAGCACCGCGGCCGGCGCACTGGCCGCGGCGGCCGGCGCGCACCTGCTCAGGGCCGCCCCGGCCGATCAGCGCCCTGCACCGAGCGGACGTGCTGCGAGCCCGACCGTCTCGACAGGCCCATCCGGCGCGCCCAGGCGCGTGGCCCTGACCGCGGGCGAGGATCGGGCAGAGAACGTGTTCCGCGGGCTCGACGTGTTCCGCGGGCAAATCGCCGAGGCGATCGGCACGCGGCGCGTGGTGATCAAGCCGAACAACGTGTCGATCGATCGACAGCTTGCCGCCACACATGCCGAATGTTTGGAAGCAATCCTGGAGTTCCTGCGTGCGATCGGCAAGCTCGAGGGCGCGGTGATCGCCGAGTCCGCGGCCACGGGGCCGACCATGGAGGGCTTCAGCAACTTCGGCTACCCGTCCGTGGCCGAGCGCTACGGCGTGAAATTGATCGACTTGGACCGGCTGCCTACGCACACGCTGTTCGTCTTCGACGAAAAGGACCTGCGCCCCCACCCGATGCGCGCGTCCCGCATGCTGCTCGACCACGAGCACCATTACGTGATCTCCGCGGCCATGCCCAAGACGCACGACCGCGCGGTGGCCACGCTCTCGCTCAAGAACATCGTCTTCGGCGCGCCGGTGAAAGACCTGGGCTTTCGTTTCGGGCCCGACCGCGCGCCGGGCACGACCACGCAGAAGCCCATTGCCCACGGCAGCGGTTTTTACGGGATCAACTACAACCTGTTCGCCCTGGCCGAGCGTCTCTACCCCGACTTGGCCGTGATCGACGGCTACCAGGGCATGGAGGGCAACGGGCCGACCGCGGGCAGGCCGGTCGAGCATCGCGTGTGCGTGGTCTCGCCCGACTGGCTGGCGGCCGATCGGGTGGCGGTGGAGCTGATGGGGATCGACTTCGCCAAGGTGGGATACCTGAACTACCTGGGCCAGGCCCGGCCGCATTCGACTGATCTGGAAAAGATCGAGCTGGTGGGCGAGCCGCTCCGCCGGCACGTGCGCCGGTATCGCCTGCACGAGAACGTGGAGAAGCAGCTTATCTGGATGACCCCACGGGAGCCGGCCTGATGCGTGAGCCGGCAGGCATGTAAGGTGGGTCGAGCGGTAGCGAGACCCACCGGGAAGGCTTTCGGCCTTGCCTCCCGTGGGGATAAACCCCACGGCTCGCGGGCCGTGGTCCGCTTTCGGCTTTGCGTTTTTCGCTTTCTGCTGCCGTCCGCTGGCATTGGCGCAGCGGGCCGGTTATCCTGGAATGGAGGTCAGGGACGGAGGCCTCAGAGGACCCTGCGTCCTTTCCCACCCCAACGCGCGCCCACCGGCTGGGCCACCCGGAACCTGCCGGCGGCCCTCGGACGACGGCCCCCGCCAGTGCCCGGCTTCGCACAAATGGTGCGTGTCACCTTTTTCCCCCACGCATTTCCCGTCTGCCAAAGGAGAACCCTTGCAATGAGTCGAACCACCCGCTCTGTTGCGTCGCGCCGAGAGTTCCTGAAGCAAACCGGCCGGCTGGCCGCGGCCACAACGGTCGCCGCGGGCGTGGCCCGGTCTGCCCATGCCGCGGAGAACAACACCATCCAACTGGCGCTGATCGGCTGCGGCGGCCGGGGCACGGGCGCAGCCATGCAGGCGCTGTCGGTGCAGAACGGCCCGATGAAACTGGTGGCCATGGCCGACGTGTTCGAGAAGCGTCTGACGGGCAGCTACGGGCGCATGGTGCAGCGTTTCGCCGACACGGTGGATGTTCCCGAGGACCGCAAGTTCCTCGGCTTCGACGGCTACCGGAAGGCCATGGATTGCCTGCGCCCGGGCGACGTGGTGATTTTGGCCACCCCACCCGCCTTCCGTTGGGTCCACTTCACCTATGCCATCCAGAAGGGGCTCCACGTGTTCATGGAGAAGCCGGTGACGGTGGACGGCCCCACCACGCGCAAGGTCATTGATCTGGCCGAGCAGGCTGACGCCAAGAACCTCAAGGTGGGCGTGGGACTGATGGTGCGCCACTGCCGCGGCCGGCAGGAGCTGGACCAGCGCGTACAGGGCGGCGAGATCGGCGAGATCATCGCCATGCGCGCCTATCGGATGGGAGGCCGCGCGGCCGCGGCCGGACCGAAGCCCGAGGGCATCAGCGAGCTGCTCTACCAGGTGCAGCGGTTCCACAGCTTCATCTGGGCGAGCGGCGGGGTGTACAGCGACTTCTACATCCACCAGATCGACGAGTGCTCGTGGATCAAGGGCGCCTGGCCGGTGGAAGCCAAGGCCAGCGGCGGCCGCCACTATCGCGGCAATGCGATTGACCAGAACCTCGACACCTACTCGATCGAATACACCTTCCCGGACGGCACCAAGCTGTTCTACTACGGGCGGAGCATGAGCGGCTGCCACAACGAGTTCTCCAGCTTCGCGTTGGGCAGCAAGGGCTCGGCCGTGATTTCCACCTCCGCCCACACACCCGGGCGCGTGCGGACCTACAAGGGCCATATCCTCGACAACGACCATCTGCTGTGGGCCTATCCGCAGCCCGAGCAAAGCCCTTATCAGCTCGAATGGGACGACCTGATCGACGCCATCCGCCAGGACAAGCCCTATAACGAGGCCCGGCGCGGCGCCGAGGCCAGCCTGGTCAGCTCCATGGGGCGCATGGCGGCCCACACCGGCCGGGTGATCACCTTCGAGCAGATGCTCAACCACCCGATCGAGCTGGCCCCGGACGTGGACAAGCTCACCATGGACTCGCCGGCCCCGCTGCAACTGCTCGACGACGGCACCTATCCCGTGCCGCAGCCGGGGATCCTCAAGGACCGAGAGTATTGAGCGAGTCGCGCGGATGCGTTTCACGCACCCAGTGGGCTGTAGGGCGGCTGCTTGCAGCCACGCGCTTGGTCCGGTGATTGCGTTGCGCACATGGGTTTGGCAATGACGCGTGCGTGCAGAGCACGCACCCTACACCCTGCAAATGGAGGGCCACGCTCCGTCGTGGCTCGGCAACGACGCGCAGCGCGCGCAAAGGACGTGACGGAGCGCGTCCCTCTCTGCTGTGCGACCCACTCGACCGGGCGGTAGTTGCTGCCCGGCTATGGTGATACATACGTGGCTAATGGCCAGATCCTTGTTGCCGCGGACCACAAGAGTATAGGCATTTTGGGGGCTTTGAGAGCTTTGCGGCGTGTGTTGCAGCGACGGTCGTCGTGGCTGAGTGTACCGACCAAAGAGAACTGTCAAAGTTTAACGATCAGGTGGCCGATACCAAGTCTGCCGATTACCCGGACTGCGGGACCATTGCCTTTGCGCGGCCCCATTGGTCCGGGGGCGATGCCTCAGGGGGGCGTCAGACACGCAGTTGTGTTTGCCAGCGCGTTGTCCGCCGGGACCGCCCGGCCCACGACGCACCCACGCCAGCCCCCCCACGAGGCCCGAAAGCCGATGAGCCGCCGATCCCTCCTGCCCGGCCTGCCGGTTCTGGTGATTCTCGTCGCAAGTGTCTGCGGATGCCTGCCGCAGCAGCCGGTCTATTTCCCGCCCGGCGACGGCGACCTGTCGCACTATCTCGGGGTCGCTACGGAAATCGAGTATTCGGACGCGGAGGTGGGTTCGCTGGCCGACGTGGACGGCGCCGCACCGCCGTTTGTGCTGGACGGGGAGATGCCGCGCGACCACTGGGACCTCCCGCTCGAAGAGGCCATCCAGATCGCGCTTGCCAACAGCCGGGTGATGAAGAACCTCGGGGCCCAGGTCCAGACTCCTACGGCACCGGACTTTTTGCTGCGCAGCCTGGACGTGGTGCCGACGATCTACGATCCGGCCATCGTGGAAAGCGACCCCCAGCGGGGCACCGAGGCGGCCCTGGCCGCGTTCGATGCGCAACTCAGCGCGCTGGTCAACTGGCAGAAGACCGACGAGCCGCAAAACATCGCCACCCGACTGCTCGGCGACTCTCCCTTCGCCCGTTTCTTCCGCACGGTCAATCAACAGGACGTAGGCACGTTCCAGGCCCAGTTGGCCAAGGTCAACGCCGCGGGCGGCGTTTCGTCGATCACCCACGAGTGGATGTATCTGGACTCGAACCTGGGCAGCCGGGTCACCTCGAGCGACTGGACGGTGCGCCTGCGGGGCGAGATGCGCCAGCCCTTATTGCGCGGGGCGGGCGTGCAGTTCAACCGCATCGCCGGGGCCTCGCGCAACGCCCAGGGCGTGGACACCTCGATCCCCGGCTTCAACAACGGCGTGGTGATCGCGCGGATCAACACGGACATCGCCCTGGCCGATTTCGAGGCCGCGGTGCGCAACCTGGTCTCGGACGTGGAAAGGGCCTACTGGGAGCTGTATTACGCCTATCGCTTCCTGGATTCGGTCAAGGCGGGCCAGAACTATGGTCTGCAATCGTGGCGCCAGGTCCACGAGAAATTCCGCGTCGAGCTGGCCTCGATCTGGGACGAAAGCCGCGCGCGCCAGCAGTACTTCGCCTTCCGCGAGGCCACCGAACAAGCGCTGACTAACCTTTACCATGCCGAGGCCAAGCTGCGCTACCTGATGGGGCTGGCGGCGACCGACGGCCGGCTGATCCGCCCCGCCGACGAGCCCGTCAGCGCCGAGGTGCAGTTCGACTGGTACGAAGTCCATGCCGAGGCCCTGGCCCGTAGCGTGGAGTTGCGCAGGGAGAAATGGCGCGTCAAACAGCGGGAACTCGAGCTGATCGCGGCGAAGAACTTTCTGCTGCCGCGGTTGGACCTGGTGGCCAGCTACCAGTGGCACGGGCTGGGCTATCAACTGATCCAGCCTTCCGGAGGCCTGGGCAATCCGACCAATCCGGTCAGCGGTTTGTATGAATTCAGTCGCGGCACGAACGCCTACCAGTCGAT
Organism: uncultured Planctomycetaceae bacterium; assembly: GCA_964467075.1. Lineage (GTDB taxonomy): Bacteria > Planctomycetota > Planctomycetia > Pirellulales > Thermoguttaceae > CAYXPN01. The sequence goes on along the minus strand of CAYXPN010000093.1, from coordinate 4,986 downwards.
GCTCAACGGCGATTTCCAGAACTGGACGATGGGCCTGGAATTCGGCATGCCGCTGGGCTTCCGCAAGGAGATGGCCGCGGTGCGCAACGCCCAATTGGTGCTCGCGCGCGAACGGGCCAAGCTGCAGGAGGCCGAACTCGAGGTTTCACACCAGTTGGCCCACGCTCTGCGCGACTTGGCCCTGCACTACCAGCGGGCCCAGACGAATTTCAACCGCCGGGTGGCCGCACGCGATGAACTCAAGGCGGCCCAGGCCAAATACGAAGCACAGGTCGCCGAAGGCACGCTCGATCTGGTGCTCGACGCCCAGCGCCGCCTGGCCGAGGCCGAGACGGCCTTCTATCGCTCGCTGGTCGACCACACCCTCGCCATCACCCAGGTCCACTTCCGCAAGGGCTCGCTGTTGGAGTACAATAACGTGTATCTGGCCGAGGGCCCCTGGCCGGCCAAGGCCTATTTCGACGCCCACCGCCGGGCCCGCGAACGCGACGCCAGCATTTACCTGGACTACGGGCACACGCGGCCGAAGGTTATCAGCCGCGGCCCCGTTCAGCAGCATGTGCGCCAAGGGTTCGGGCCGATCATCGGGCCCGCGGAGATGGCAGCGCCGATCGAGGCACCGCAACCCGACGGGCCGGAAGTGGTGCCCGTCCCAGAGCCCGTGCCCATTCCGCCCGAACCCGAGCCGGACGACCAGGCCGCCAGCGGGCCGGGCGCGAACGATCAGGCCCTAGACGGGCCGGTTTTGCAGGCGCCGATCGGCGGGCCTGCGATCGATGGTGCGCAGCCGCGCGCAGGCACGGGCCGGTGGGTGTCGCGCACCGCAGGAGGCGCGGGCGCAGCACAGGCCCGTTCGGCCGAGTATGATTTGGGAGCGCTGGACCTGAGCGGGCTGGCCGGGGGCGCGACTTCGGACGAGGCGGCCAGCGGCCCACAGGCCACACCGGGCTCGGCCGTGGGTCCGGCCGATTTCCAGCAGCCTGTCGGCGGAGCCGACAGGGGCCACGCGACTTCGTCCTCAGCGGTCCGACTGCAATGGATTGCACCGGGCAGCGCAGCAAGGCCGGTCAGCCGGGATGTACCTGTCGCGGATCTATCGCCTGCTGAGGCTGATCGGCCTGCTCCAGGCTGGCAACGGCTACAACGTTGAGGGGCTGGCCCAGGAGTGCGAGGTCAGCCGGCGGACCATCTTTCGCGACCTGGACGTGCTCCAGCAGTCGGGCGTGCCGCTGGTCTTTGACGAGCAAGACCAGCGCTACCGCATCCCCGGCACCTACTTCCTGCCGCCCACCAATTTCACGCCCGACGAGGCGCTCGCGCTGATCGTGCTCTGCCACCAGTTGGGCAACAGCGGGGCCTTGCCTTTTTTGGAGCCGGCCCATCGCGCGGCGCTCAAGCTGGAGTGTGCCCTGCCCGCCCAGCTTCGCGAGCGCTTGCAGCGCGTGGCCGGGGCGGTGGAGATCAAGCCGCCGCCGAGCAATCCACTGACCGGCCGGTCCTCGATCTACGAGCAGCTTCTCCAGGCCATTGCCGAGCGCTGCCCGGTGCGCATCGAGTATCACAGCGTGAGCGAGCAGCAGCAGATCTGCACCCGCCTGAACCCTTATCGCCTGCTGTTCAGCCGCCGAAGCTGGTATGTGATCGGCCGATCGTCGCTGCACCGCTCCGTGCGGACCTTCAACCTGGGGCGCATCCAGCACATCGAGCTGCTCGACGGGCGTTACACGGTTCCCCGCGGCTTCTCCCTGCGGCGCTATCTGCGCAATGCCTGGCACCTGATCCCCGAGCCGGGGCGCGACCGCAAGGTGCGCATCCGGTTCAGCCCCATGGTGGCCCACAACGTGGCCGAGGTGGCCTGGCACAAGACACAGCAGCTCCGCTTCAACGACGACGGCAGCCTGGACTTCGAGGTCACCGTCTCGGGGCTGAACGAGGTTTCCTGGTGGATCGCAGGCTACGGGGACCAGGCCGAGGTGCTCGAGCCGCCCGAGCTCGGCGAGCTGATCGCCCGGCGCGCGGCACAGACGCTGGCGATCTACGAAGGACGCGGCGTCGAAACCTCGCACCCGGCGCAGCCGCAATAAGAACACTCGGGTCTGGTTCGGGTGGCGCGCCCTGAGAAGGGCGTAGCGGGCTCGGCGGCACGCGTGCGGGAAGCGCCGCATCGGTTAGGGGCGACACATGCGTGGCCCCTACGGAACGGCTGGAACACGCACGACTCACCACGCCCATCGCTCGCGCTGAAGGGCGAGCCGGCCGCCGCAGCCGACGGAAAGCGGAAAGGATGACGCGAGCCGCGGGCTTGATCCCCGGGGGCTGGTGTCATTGACGAAGTCGCCGTGAGACCCGGGGGCTCCGGCGAGCCCCGGGGTTTGTCGCCCCGGCAGCGCGAAGAGCGCCGTATTGGTTCGCTCCCGTGGGGATGAACGCGACGGCTCGGTTTGGATGGCACATACGAACCGAGACACCCGCGGGGATCAACCCCACGGCTCGGTTCCGTTCTTGTCGTGCGACGGTCGTCGCGCGGTGCGCCCGATCAGCGGAAGATGACGAACAGCGCGGCCGAGGCCCCCACCATCACCAGCCACCAGAACATCAGATTGCGCGGAAAGCGATTCCGGTATCGCTCCTCCAGCGGCAATCGGGCCCAGCGCAGGGTCCAGATGCTGTCCGGGTCGTAGCGCTCGCCGGCGGCCGGCTTGAGGATGAACGTGGCCCCCACCATCACTACCAGGCACAAGACCCAGGTGACGGCCGCGCGATTGAGCAGCGGGGTGGCAAAGGCAACGGCCCGCAGCACGGCATCGCGCGGGCCTTGGCCGAGAATGGGCAACAGGCGCTCCAGGCGTTGGCGTCCCAGTTGCATGCGGAGCGTTGAGTCGCTGCCGAGCAGCTCCTGGAGCGCCGGATCGGCGGCCAGGTGTTCCTGCAACTCGCGGTCGGCGGCCAGGTGCTGCTGAACTTCGGGCTCGCGCGCAAATTGCCAGCGCAGTCTCTCGTCGGTCTGCAGACCGCGGCGGAGCCTCTCATCCTGGGCGAGGCTTTCGAGCACGGCCGTCAACTTCTGCTGAAAGACGTCGTCCTCGGCCAGATGCCGGCACACAGGCGCGCTGTCCACCATGCGCTGCCCGACCAGTGAATCGTGCATATCCAGCGGCGGAAACGCCCAGAACAGCGCCGTTGCCAGCCACAAGACCGCGCCGGCCAGGATGCCGAACCAGAGCGTCAAGGTGGCAGCCCGGCCGTGGGCCCGGCGCCAGAGAAACGCCGCCAGGAAGATGACCACGATCGGCGGGGCCATCAGCGCGGCGACGTTCTGGATGAAGATGAAAATCCCCTGCTCCCACCAGAGCAACATTGGCGCCAACAGCGTGCCGATCAGGATCACCACCAGCGTACACCAGCGACCCGTGCGCACCACCTCGGCCTCGGAGCTGTCGGGCCGCCAGATGCGCTGGTAGATGTCGATCGACCAGATGGTCGAGGCCGAGTTGAGCACGCTGGAAACCGTGCTCATGATCGCAGCGACCAGCGCGGCCAGCAGCAGTCCCTGGGCCGGCCCGCTGAAAATCCACAGCCGCTGGGGCGAAAGGAACTCCCGGATCATCCGCACATAGACCGCGTCCTCGCGCAGCCCAGGCCCGAAATAGGCAAACGCCACCAGGCCCGGGAACACGATGATCAGCGGCAGGAAGACCTTGATCATGCCGCAGCCGACCACGCCCATCTTGGCATCCCACTCGCTCTTGGCCCCCAAACAGCGCTGGATGTAGAACTGGTTGGTGCCCACGTACCACATCGAGAGCGTGAACCAGAACGTGGCCACCCCGGTCCAGGGCGAGACCGGATGGTCGGCCGGCAAGATGAGGCTGAACCGCTGGGGATCGGCCCGCAGGTTGTCCTGCACCACCGCGGCCGGTCCGCCCGCGGCATAGGCGCCGATCAGCACCAAGAGCAGCCCGCCCACCACCAGGATCGCCACCTGGAGCACGTCGGTCCAGACCACCGAGAGCAGCCCGCCGTAGATGCAATAGGCCGCGGTCACCCCGGCAATCACCACCACGCAGCCGCAAAACCACACGTTGATCTGCTCAAGCTCCGCGCCGCTGGGCAGCTCGTAGAGGATGCGCCCGCCCGCATACAGCGCGGGCACCAGCACGCCGACGACCATGTGGAACAGGCTCAGGCAAGCGAATGCCGTGCGCGTGGAGCGGTTGTAGCGTCGTTCGAGGAACTCTGGGATGGTGTAGAGCTTCTTGCGGAAAAAGAAGGGCAGGAAGACCCACAGGAGCACGGAATAGGGAAGGAAGTTCCCCCATTCAAAGGTGGCCGGCGCCAGGCCGAAGGCATAGGCTGTGCCCACCATGCCCAGGAAGTGCTCGGTGCCGATGTTCGAGCCGGTCATCGACAGCGAGACCGCATACCAGGGCAGGTTGCGCCCGGCCAGGAAATAGTCGTCGGCCACGTTCCGCTCGCGCCGCGCAACCCAGAGGCCCAGCCCCAGCGAGAAGGCGAAATATGTGGCCACGACGACCAGGATGGTGACGTCCATGCTCGCTCCGTTTCGCTGCGCCAACAGCAACCCGGGTTCCGGTTTCCTCGGCAACCGAGTACGTGCCCTGGCGAGCCGGGAGCGTGAGCTCCCGGTTTGCGTGGAATGGCTTTGGGGTGCGTCGTGCTCAGGCGTCGGCCGCGTGGTTCCGTGGTACCGGCCGAACCGGCGGCTCACGCCGCCGGCTCGCCACTCGAATACTTGCCGGCCGCCCTGACCCCGAACCCGCGGCTCAATCCGCGGCCACGACCACCACCGTTTGATTCACGCGCGGGGCCGTGGGCGGAAAGCGCAACACCACTTGGCGCCCACCGCCGGATGCGCCGCGGCCCGGCGCCCCATGGCTGGCCGCGGCCGCTTGAGCCGCTGCGCTCTGCGCGGCCGAAAGGGCCGGCCGGGCGTCATTCGTCGCAGCCCAGCGCGCTTCCACGTAG
>CAYXPN010000092.1:1763-17083 GCA_964467075.1 uncultured Planctomycetaceae bacterium | reverse complement strand
TCGACCCACCCTACAGTGCTTTTCTCGGCCGCGCGGCACTCCAGAATAGTCTAGCTGCCCGCAGTGCGTAGGGTGGGTCAAGCCGTAGGCGCAGACCCACCATTTTGCCTTGTCGGTGGGTCTCGCTATGGCTCGACCCACCCTACAGTGCTTTTCTCGGCCGCGCGGCACTCCAGAATAGTCTAGCCGCCCGCAGGCCGATTTGCACGCGGGACGCGCCGTTTGGTGCGCTGCTCCAACCGCGCAATGCCCGCGGCCCCGATGTAGCCCGCGTCTGAGCCCAGCGAGGCGAAATCGATGAGCGTCTTCTCGGCCAAAAGCGGAAACGCCCGGCGCTTGACTTCCTCGCGCACGCGCTCCAGAAACCGGCTGCCGAACGGCTTGCGCCGGCCGCCGAAGGTCATGGCACCGCCGAGCAGCACGCCGGTCGGGTCCACCGTGTGCAGGAGATTGACCACGCCGATGCCCAGATATCGGGCGGTCTCCATCACGATTTCCAGGGAGAGCTCGTCGCCGGCCTCGGCCTCTTCTTCCACCAGCTTGGGCGTCAGTTCGTCGCCCGCGGCGACGCGTGCCCCGAGCGAGCTTTCCCTGCCCGCGGCCAGGGCCTCTTCGGTGCGCTTGATCACCGCGGTGGCGCTGGCATAGGCCTCCAGGTGGCCGGGCTGGTCGCAGCCGCACACGCGCGCGTCTTCGGCAATGTCGATGATCAGGTGTCCACACTCGGCCCCGTGGCTGTGCTGGCCGTCGATGATCCGGTCGCCGATGATGATGCCGCAGCCGATGCCCGTGCCCAGCGTGAAGAGCACCAGCGAGTCGAAATCCCGGCCGGCGCCCACCCAGAACTCGCCGTAGGCCGCGGCATTGGCGTCGTTCTGGAAGGCCACCGGCAAGCCGCAGTGTTTGCTCACCTCGTCGCGCAGGGGGAAATCGTTCCACTCATCGCCGCGCGGCCCCTTGAGATTTACCGGCTCGACCAGCTTGCCCGCGGGAATATCCATGGTGCCCGGCGAGCCGAGGCCCACGCGGGCCACGTCCTCTGGCTTCAGGCCGGCTTGGCGCACGGCCTCGAGCACTGCCTGGCCCATGCGCTCTGAGGCGTCTTCGGGTCCGTTCTCGGGCAGGGTGGGAATCGTGAGATAGGAAAGCGACTCGCCGTGTTCGTCCACCACGCCCACTTTGATGTTGGTCCCGCCCAGGTCCAGACCGACGAAGAAAGGTGGGGTGGCCTCGCTCGTGGCGATCAATCGGCGCTTTTGGTCGGCCATGCGATCTCTCCGTTTGCCTTTGCGCACACAACTCCCGCCGGGCCGCGCCGTCCCGTCGGACGCCACGGGGCGCGAGTCCGCTCCCCCGGCGACCCCCGGTCAATCCCGAAACCTCAGCCGGACGCGAGGCCGCGTGACGAACTACCGAATGGGGCAACCACTCCCCTCTGAATGGTGGGCGATTGGCCCGCTATTACCGACCGCGCCCCGGCCGCGTCTGTGGGGCTTTACCGCCGGCCCGCTCGTTGCGCCGCGGGGCGGGCAAGATGCCGAGTATAGATGCTGCCCCAGTGGCGGGCAATCGGGCGGGGTGCGTTGCCGCGAGCTGCCGGAAGGGCGCAGATGGGCGCGTGGCGAGCCGCCAGCGTGAGCTGGCGGTTCGGCCGGCAGTGCGCAAGCAGCCGGAAACGCGAGAGAACAGCGAGCCGGCAGGTTTGTTCTGGCGGGGACCAGCGAGCCGGCAGGTTTACCCTGCCGGGAGAAGCGCGGCGCGTGGTAGGGGCGACTCATGCGTCGCCCCTATCGCGATGAACCTCCCGGGGCCGTACCCGGAATCCGTGCACGCGGCGCGATGCTTCCCCGTTACCAACTCGTTACACCTGTGCCCCGCGCCGGTCGCTAGGATAGAGATAGATGTTGTCTGGCCGGGGCGAGCGGTTCGCCCGGCAAAAGGTCTCTTGCCCCAAGATGGGAGGATGGCAGTGATGCGCGTGTTCCACACGGGAAGGCTGGTTGCGGGGCTGTGTGTGTTGATCGTTGCCGGGTGCGGTCGGAGCATGGTGGGGGCTGCCCAGCCGCCCGCTGCTTCCCCCGCTGAGCCCGCCGCAGGGCCCGAGGCCCCGAGCGACGGCAAAAACCCGCACGTCTGGGAGCCACAAACCAAGTCGGTGGCCGTCTTCAAGAACGGCCTGGGATTCTTCATGCGCGAGGGCGAGGTGCAGTTGCGCGACGGCTGGTGTGTGGCCGGCGAGGTTCCGCCCGCGCTGTTCGGCACGCTGGCGATCTATTCCCACAACGAACAGAGCGTGGTGGACATCGTGGGCTCCGGGCCGGGCGAGGTGGTCGAGTTCGACGACCGCGACGCACCGTCCGAGACGGAGTCGAAACGGGCACGCTTGGAGGCCAGCCGGCACCTGAAGGTCCAGCTCGCCTACCGTCACAAGGGCCAGGACTGCGCAGCCGCGGGCAGGCTGGTTTCAGTGGGGCCGGATTTTGTGGTGCTCGAGGACGCCAACAGCATCTTCGCCGTGCCCCTGGAGGGGATCAAGAAGGTGCAAGTGCTCGAGCTGCCGCTGCGCGTCCACCTCAGCGCCGATGCCGAGGCGCCACCCGGGCGCGCAGCCCTGGGCATGGCCTATCTGCGCAAAGGCATCACCTGGATTCCCGAGTACACGCTCAAGGTGGTTGACGACGAGACGGCCGAGCTGACGCTGCGCGGCACGCTGGTCAACGAGGCCGAAGACCTGATCCACACCGACGTCCACCTGGTGGTGGGCGTGCCCCACTTCGTGCACACCGACTACATGGCGCCGATCGCCGTGGGACAGGTGATCCGCACGATCGGCGCGGCCGTCAGCTCGCAGCAGGTCCCGCAACAGGTGACCACGCAGATCATGAGCCGGGCCGCGATCGTGAGCAATGCGGCTCCGGTCACTGCGGAGCCGCTCGTGGTGGAGCAGCCCGTCGAGCAGCCCGGCGGCAATCTCCAGCAGGCGCTCGGCGACCTGCCGCAGATGGGCGGGGCCGCGGCCACCGACTACACGGTTTATACCAAGAAGGACCTCACGCTGCGGCGCGGCGAGAAAGCCATCCTCACGCTCTTTACGCGCAAAATCCGCTACTCGCACATCTACCACTGGGATCCGCCCGCGCGCATGACCCATTCGCTCGTGCTCCACAATGCGACCGATACGGCGTGGACCACCGGGCCGTGTCTGGCCCTGAGCGCCGAGCGCCCGTTGAGCGAAGACATCCTCGAATACACGCCCAAGGGTGCGGGCGGCGAGCTGCCGGTCACTGCGGCCATCAACATCGCCCACAGCAAGACCGAGCGCGAGACGGACCGCAAGCTCAAGGCCTACCAGGTGACCAGCACCGTGTACTTCGATCTGGTGACCCTGGAGGGTGAGCTCAAGCTGCACAACTACGAGAAGCGCACGGTCGAGATCGTCATCACCAACCCCGTGCCCGGCAGGCCGCTGGTGGCCAGTGAGGACGGCAATGTGCAGACCGATCCCACGATGCTGAAGATCGAAGAGCGCCGGGGAACGGTGACCTGGCGGGTGAAACTGGAGCCGGGCGAGAGCAAGACGCTCACCTACAAGTACGAGCGGTATGTGCGGTCGAGCTGAGCGGTCACAGCATCCGCGACGACAAGACCCGCGAGCCGTGGGGTTCATCCCCACGGGAGCTACGCAAAGAAAAGGAATGCGAGCCGACAGCGACAATCGCGTAGGGTGGGTCAAGCCGCAGGCGCAGACCCACCGTTTTGCTTGTCGGTGGGTCTTCGCTGACGCTCGACCCACCCTACCACTCAGCGCGAAGTAACCGAGCACGGGTGGGCAAGCCACCCGTGCCACTCGACAAGACCCGCGAGCCGTGGGGTTCATCCCCACGGGAGCTACGCAAAGAAAAGGAATGCGAGCCGACAGCGACAATCGCGTAGGGTGGGTCAAGCCGCAGGCGCAGACCCACCGTTTTGCTTGTCGGTGGGTCTTCGCTGACGCTCGACCCACCCTGCCACTCAGCGCGAAGTAACCGAGCACGGGTGGGCAAGCCACCCGTGCCACTCGGCCGGGTTGCCAAACCGCGGTGGCTCAAGTAGCGTATAACAGGAGGGGTGCCCGTGGCCCGACGCGTGCTCACCATCGAAGACGACGCGGCGATCCGCCGGGGAATCGTCGATGCCCTGCGGTTCGCCGGCTATGAGCCGATCGAGGCGGGAGACGGCAACCGCGGCCTCCAGTTGGCCCTGCGCAACGAGTACGACGTGCTGCTCCTGGACCTGGTGCTGCCCGGCCACGACGGATTGGAGATTCTTGCGGAGCTGCGCCGGCTGCGACCGGGCGTGCCGGTGATCATTCTCACGGCCCGAGGCGAGGAGGCCGACCGCGTGCGCGGCCTGCGCGAGGGGGCCGACGATTACGTGGTCAAGCCGTTCAGTGTCAAGGAGCTGCTCGCCCGGGTCGAGGCGGTGCTCCGGCGCAGCCCGCAGCGCCCGCTGCCGGTCCACGAGCTGGCCGTGCCGGCCGGGCGCGTGGACCTGGACCGACGCGAGGTGTGTTACGCCGACGGCTCTCGCGTGGAGCTTTCCGAGCGCGAGGTGGACCTGCTGCGCTATCTGGCCAGCAATCCTGCGCGGGCTGTCTCGCGCGACGAGCTGCTGGAGAACGTCTGGCGGCTGAGCCCGGACGGCCTGGCCACGCGCACGATCGACATGCACGTGGCACGTTTGCGGGAGAAGCTGCGCGACGACTGCCACGCCCCGGCCGTGATCCGCACGGTGCGGGGCCGGGGTTACATGTGGGCCGCTGGTGGAGACTGACGGCGATGTCACGCCACTGGCAAGTATGGCTGGCCTTTGTGTTCTTCCTGGCCGTCCTTCTGGCGGCCATGGGCTGGGTGAGCCGCGCGGTGCTGCGCCTGGAAGCGGAACGCACGCTGGCCCAACACCAGGCGATGGTCGAAGAAAACGTGCGCCTGGCACTGTGGCGCATGGACTCCACGCTCGCCCCGCTGCTGGCCGAGGAAAGCTCGCGCCCGTGTATGGTCTATCAGTCGTTCTTTGCCTCGCCTTTCGGCGACTCGCCGGCCGGTCCGGTCGCGGGCGGACGGGTGCTGGTCCCCTCGCCGTTGCTCAGCGACCCACCGGAGCACGTGCTGGTTTACTTCCAGTTCGACCCTGAGCGCGGGCTCACCTCGCCGCAGGTGCCGCCCGCGGATCGGCGTGGGCTTGCTGTGCCCCAATACACCAGCGACGAGGCGATCGCTCGGGCCCAACAGCGGCTCGACAAGCTGGCGGCCAGGATCGATCAGGAGCGTCTTGCAGCGATGCTGCCCGAACACGTGCCTGCGGCGCCGGAGTTGGTTTGGGCCCCGTGGAACGATGAGTCGCAGCAGATCGCCCTGCGCCAGGAGCGCCAGGACGTGCAGCGCCAGGGTCGCGGGGCTACGGAGTTCTACAATCGCGCGCAGGCTGTGCAGAACACCAACGTAGCGGTTTTTGCGCAGAACCAGTTTCCCGCCCAGTTCTACTTGCCGGCCACGGACGTCGGCGGTGTGCTGATGACGCCGCTGTGGGTCGACGGCGACCTGCTGCTGGCCCGGCGGATCACCGTGGAGGGGCGGGAGTTGGTGCAAGGCTGCGTGCTCGACTGGCCGGCGATCGAGCAGTGGCTGCTGGAAAGCGTGGGCGACCTGCTGCCCGGCGCCGATCTGCCGCCGGTCGGCGAGGCAGACCACGGCGATGAGTCGCGCCGACTGGCCGCGCTGCCTGTGCGCCTGGTGCCCGGTGATGTGCCGCTTGTGGCTCAGCAGGCACCCTCGGCGCTGGGCCTTTCGCTGGTTGTGGCCTGGGTGTGCGTGGTGGTGGCCGTGGTGTGTGTGGCCGGGCTGCTCTGGGGTGTGATGCGCCTGAGCGAGCGCCGTGCGGCCTTTGTCTCCGCGGTGACCCACGAGCTGCGCACCCCGCTGACCACCTTCCAGATCTATGCCGAGATGCTGGCCGAAGGCATGGTGGCCGAGGAATCGCAGCGCCGCGAATACCTCGACACGCTCCGGCGCGAGGCAGGCCGCCTGACCCACCTGGTCGAGAACGTGCTCAGCTACGCGCGCCTCGAACGCGGTCGCGGGGACCAGCGCACCGAACAGCTCAGCGCCGCGGAGCTGCTCTCCCGCGCAGCAGTTCGGCTGGAAGACCGCGCGCAGCAGGCGGGCATGGAGCTTCTGGTCGAGTCGCCCCGCGAGGCCTCGCGCACCACGATCGAGACCAACCCCGCGGCGGTCGAGCAGATTCTGCTGAACCTGGTCGACAACGCCTGCAAGTACGCGGCCGCCAGTCAGGACAAACGCATCCATCTGTCGCTCTCGCTCAGCGACCGGCGCTTGGAGCTGGGCGTGCGCGACCATGGGCCCGGCCTGCCCGCGGACGTGGAGCGACGGCTCTTCCGGCCCTTCTCCAAGTCGGCCCACGAAGCGGCCGAATCGGCGCCGGGCGTGGGACTGGGCTTGGCGTTGAGCCGGCGCATGGCCCGGCGGCTGGGCGGCCGGCTGCGCTTCGACAGGGACTGCCGGAGCGGCACGCGGTTTGTGCTCAGCCTGCCCGTCAGCGCGCAGCTCAACGGCCGGCCGCCGACCGCCGGCGATTCGCAGACGTAGGCCGGAACAAGTCGCGCAAGCGACGCGGTTCCGGCGCCAGGGATTTCGCCGGAACAGGGCCCAGGCTCGTTCCGGCCTGCGAAACTGCGGCCGAACCTTCTCTCAACGCGGCCCCAGGGCCGCAACCAAATGTAGCAGCGGCTGCCAGCCGCCGCCGTAGGGGCGACGCATGCGTCGCCCCTACGCCAAAGATGCGCGCACCACGCGCGCATCTTACGGCGCAAGACTCTACCCCGCGCCATTCGCCGCGGTGTCTGGCGGGTTTTCGCACGGTTTCGTTCGCTAAACCACGAGCGGTGGCCCGGTGGGCCGCTGGCAGCGCGGGAAGCGGGCACGGCACAAAAGCCGAAAAAGGGCTTGCGGCGGGCAGAACAGAAAACGGAAAAAGGGCCATCTCGTCCGGTCGCCTCCTTGCCAAATGGGGGGGCTGCGCGTATCTTTCAGGGTACCACATTGCGGGCCGATCGATTCGACGCGGCACTGGCTCGCCTCAGCCCTGGGAGCGCGGCACGTTGGCCACCAGCAGATTCGTCTTTCCGGACTGGGTCGATCGGACGCGGCCGCTGGCCGGGGCCCTGCTGGCACTCGTGCCCGTTTACCTCGTCGGGCTTCTCTACTACGGCCTGTGGCCGACCACAACCAACGTGGGCTACTCTCCGGTCCAGCCGCTGAGCTTCAGCCACGCCCAACACGCGGGCGAGTTGGGCATCGACTGCCGCTACTGCCACAACACCGTGGAACCGGCCGCCATGGCCGCGGTGCCGCCGACGGCCACCTGCATGAACTGCCACGCACTGATCACGGCCGACAGCAGCGAGCTGGTGCCCGTCGTGCAGAGCGCGGCAAGCGGCGATCCGGTGCGCTGGGTGCGCGTACACGACATGCCGGACTTTGTCTACTTCGACCACAGCGTCCATGTTTCCAGGGGAGTGGGGTGCGTTTCCTGCCATGGGCGCGTTGACCGCATGGAGCGGGTCTATCAGGAGGAGCCGCTCAGCATGGGTTGGTGCCTGGATTGCCACCGCAACCCGGGGCCCCACCTGCGCCCGCTGGAGTTTGTCACCAACATGGACTGGGTGCCGGGCGAAGACCCGCGCGTGCTCCAGAACCGGCTGCTTACCGAATACAACATCACGCCTGGAAAGGCCTTGACGGACTGCTCGACATGTCATCGTTAGACGGGCTGCACAACGCCCACCAATACCGGCGGAGCCTGGCCGAGCGCGCCGAGGCGCAGGGGCGCGCTCCTGCCCCCGGCGAAGTTGCCGAAGCGCCTTCGCCGCCGGGCATCACGCGGCGCCGCTGGGTGCAGTTGATGGGCGCCTCGCTGGCCCTGGGCGCCGCGGGCGGCTGCCGCTGGCAGAAAGAAGAAATCCTGCCGCTGGCCCAGCGCCCGCCCGAGCGCACACCCGGCAAAGAGCAGCAGTTCGCCACCGCCATGGAACTGGCTGGCGCAGCGATCGGGCTGGTGGTCACTTGTGTTGACGGCCGGCCGATCAAGATCGAGGGCAATCTCAGGCACCCGACAAGCCTGGGGGCCACTGACGCGGGGGCCCAGGCAGCCGTGCTCGAGCTCTACGATCCCGATCGCAGCCGGCACATTGTCGAGCGCACCGACGGGCAGGAAATGGTGCGCACCTGGGAGGAGTTCATCCGGTTCGCGCGCACACACTTCGGCAAGCTGCGCGAAGCACAAGGCACCGGTCTTCGGGTGTTGGCCGAAGCGAGCAGCTCGCCCACGCTGGCCCGTTTGCGCAGCCGACTTCGGCAGGCCTTCCCCGCCGCAGCCTGGCACGAATATGAGCCGCTCTCCTGCGACAACCAGCGTGAGGGTGTGCGCCGCGCCTATGGCCGGCCTGATCAAGTCCGCTTGGCCCTGGACAAAGCTCTGGTGATCGCCTGCCTGGATGCCGACCTCTTGGGCTTTCACCCCGCGGCCGTGCGCTGTGCCCGGCAGTTTGCCGCGAGCAGGGAACCAGCACAGGGGACGATGAACCGCCTGTACGCGGTCGAAAGCTGTCTGACGCTTACCGGCGCCGCGGCGGACCACCGCTTGGCCGTGCGCGCCTGCGAGATCGCACGTTTCGTCGCGGCCCTGGAGGCGAAGGTGCTCGCCCTGCTGGACCAGCCGCGCGCCGGGCAAAACCGCGCCGAACCTGCCGCGGAGCAAGCCCGGGGCCCCGAGGCAATCGGCCGAATCGAACATTCGCCGCTGCTCGCCGCACTGGCCGAGGACCTGGTTGCAAATCGGGGGACGAGCGTGGTCGCCGCGGGGCCGGGCCAGCCCGCCGAGGTGCATGCGGCCGTAGCCCGAATCAACTCGGCGCTGGGCAACGTGGGCGCGACGGTCTTCTACTTCGCCGCCCCCGAGCCCGAGTGCCCGTCGCACCTCGACGCCATCCGGCAGCTCACTACCGACATGCAGGCCGGCAAGGTGGAGACGCTTCTCGTCCTCGGCGGCAACCCGGCCTACGACGCGCCCGCGGATTTGGACTTCGCCGCAGCCTTTGTCCGGGTAGACACATGCATTCATCTGAGCTTGTATCGCAACGAGACATCGCGCGCGAGCACCTGGCACGTGCCGCGTGCGCATTTCCTCGAATCCTGGGGAGACACGCGCGCCGACGACGGCACCTACAGCGTGATCCAGCCGATGATCGCGCCCTTGTTTGGCGGCAAATCGGCCATCGAGCTGCTCGCTGCGCTTTTGGGCGACCCCGCGCCGGACGGCCAGGCGCTGGTGCGCGAGACATTCGTGCAGATCGCGGCGGAAACGAATCGCCCCGACGAGGATGTGGAGTTGCTCTGGCGCCGGACCCTGCACGACGGCCTCCTGGCTGATAGCGCCTGGCGCGCGGTGGCGGTCTCGGGACTGGGCGCGCCCGCACCAGCCGATTCGCCCGGCACGTCCGGTGCGGCGGAAGAAGGCTCTGCGGGCAGAGAATCGTCGGTTGACAAGGCCGACGGCACGGCGGTCCCGCGCGGCGGCGAACTGGAAATCGTCTTCTGCCCTTCGCGCTCGGTCTACGACGGCCGGTTTGCCAACAACGGCTGGCTGCAGGAGATGCCCGATCCGATCACCCGGCTCACCTGGGGCAACGCGGCGCTGGTGAGCCCGGCCACGGCCTTGGAGCTCGGCATCGAGGACCAGACGCTGGTCCGGCTGTCGCTCGACGGGCGTGCCGTGGAGATGCCGGCCTGTGTGGTGCCGGGTCAGGCAGACCGCTCGGTGGCCGTGCAACTCGGCTACGGCCGGACCGCGGCCGGCCAGGTGGGCGGACTGGTGGCCGAGGGCGTCGAGCCGGTGGGCGTGGACGTTTACCCGCTGCGCGCAAGCAGCGCCATGCACTTCGCCACGGGTCTGCGTGTCGAAGCCACCGGCCAGAAGACCTTGTTGGCGAGCGTGCAGGACCACCACGCCATCGACGTTGCCGGGCGCAAGGCCCGGGACGAGCGAGCCGGCGTGCTCGCGCGCGAGGCCACGCGGGAACATTTCCGCGCGCATCCCGACTTTGCGCACGAGGCGGTCCACCATCCGCCGCTCGAATCGCTCTGGAGTGAACCTGAGTATCCTGGCCCTCGCTGGGGCATGGCCATCGACCTGTCGAAGTGTATCGGCTGCGGCGCGTGCGTGGTGGCCTGCCAGGCGGAGAACAACATCCCGATCGTAGGCCCCGAGCAGGTCCGTCGGGGACGCGAGATGCACTGGATTCGCGTGGACCGCTATTTCCGCGGCGACGCGGCCAATCCTCAAGTCGTCGTGCAGCCGGTGGCCTGCCAGCACTGCGAGCTGGCCCCCTGCGAGCAGGTCTGCCCGGTGGCGGCCACCCTGCACGACGCCGAGGGCCTGAACGTGATGGTTTACAACCGGTGCGTGGGCACGCGCTACTGCGCGAACAACTGCCCGTACAAGGTGCGCCGGTTCAACTTCTTCGACTACCATCGCACCCTGGCCGACCCAAGCGCGGAAGTGGCCAAGATGGCCTTCAATCCGCAGGTCACGGTGCGCAGCCGGGGCGTGATGGAGAAGTGCACCTATTGCGTGCAGCGGATCAAGGCGGCCACGATTCAAGCGAAGAACGAGGGCCGCCGCGTTTCGGGCGACGAAGTGCAGACGGCCTGCCAGCAGGCCTGTCCGGCCGGCGCGATCGTGTTCGGCGACCTGGCGGACCCGCAGAGCACCGTGGCCCAATGGGCGGCCGACCCGCGCAGCTACGCCATGCTGGCCGAGCTGAACGTCAAGCCGCGCACCGTGTATCTGGCGCGGATTCGCAATCCCCATCCGAGGCTTGAGCACCAGGCAGGTTCCGAAAGCGCGTCGCACGGATGAGGACATTGGGATTGACAACGTGAGACAAAATGGGGCCCGGTCTGGAGACCGGGCGACAACAAGGAGAGGTGTGTAGGGGCGACGCATGCGTCGCCCCTACCGGATGGACCACTCCGCCCGGCGAGACCACTTCTGTTGCGAAGTGGGCTGCTGACCGCTTCACCAGGCCAACGAGCGCCGTCCACCATCGAGTCGATCAGCCGATGAGCGACACCGCCCTGCCCATCGAAGACAACACAACCGCCGATCCCACCCGGCGGGCCCCGCTGGTGCTGGGCCGGCAGGACTGCGCCTCGGTCACGGAGATTGTCTCGCGCGTGGCCGAGCGGCCGCGGCCCTCCGCGGCCTGGTATGCGGCGTTTGCGGTCTCCGCGGCGCTCACCGGCGTGTTTTTCCTTGCGATCGGCTACCTGTTCGTCACCGGCGTGGGTGTGTGGGGCAACAACATGCCCGTCTCCTGGGGCTTTCCGATCGTCAACTTCGTGTTCTGGATCGGCATCGGACATGCGGGGACGCTGATCTCGGCGATCTTGTTTCTGTTCCGGCAGCGATGGCGCACGAGCATCAACCGGTTTGCCGAGGCCATGACCGTGTTCGCCGTGGCCTGCGCGGGTGTGTTTCCGGCGATTCATATCGGTCGCGTGTGGTTCGTCTACTGGCTGGCGCCCTACCCCGGCCCCACGCAGATGTGGCCCAACTTCCGCAGCCCGTTGCTCTGGGATGTGTTTGCGGTGAGCACCTATGCCCTGGTGTCGCTGATGTTCTGGTACCTGGGCATGATTCCCGACCTGGCCACGCTGCGCGATCGGGCGCGCACGAAGCTGCGCCAGATGGCCTACGGGCTGGCGGCCCTGGGCTGGCGCGGATCGGCCCGGCAGTGGCACGTGTATGAGCGGGCGTATCTGTTTTTGGCCGCGCTGGCCACGCCGCTGGTATTGAGCGTCCACTCGGTGGTGAGCTGCGATTTTGCGGTTTCACAGTTGCCCGGCTGGCACACGACGATCTTCCCGCCCTATTTCGTGGCCGGGGCGATCTTCAGCGGCATGGCCATGGTGGTCACGCTGATGGTGCCTGCGCGGCGGTTCTTTGGGCTTGAGAACCTGGTGACCCTGCGCCACCTGGACAACATGAACAAGATCATTTTGGCCACAAGCTGCATGGTGGCCTATGCGTATCTGATGGAGCTGTTCATCGCTTGGTACGGCGGCAACCCGTATGAGCGGTTCGCGTCCATCAATCGGGCCCTGGGGCCCTATGCCTGGGCATATTGGACGATGATCTGCTGCAACGTGGTGATTCCGCAGTTGCACTGGCTCCGGCGCTGCCGCACCACGCCCTGGATCATGTTGCTGATTGCGATTGCCGTGAACGTGGGCATGTGGCTCGAACGGTTCGTAATCATCATCGCCTCTTTGAGCCGCGACTTCCTGCCGTCGAGCTGGGGGATGTTTATCCCTACGAAGATCGACATCCTCATGCTCCTGGGCAGCTTCGCCATGTTCTTTACGTTCTTCCTCTTGTTCTGCCGCTATCTGCCGATCGTGGCCATGGCCGAGGTGAAACAGGTGTTGCCGGAGGGAAAAAGGTGACAGGCACCATTTGCCGGAACGGCCTGAAGGTGCTTCGCACAAATGGTGCCTGTCACCTTTGTCCTGGAATCGCGCAAAGTCGTTTCGTGCTGCTGAAAACTGGGAGGGGCGCGCATGAGTAGTCCAGCGGATAACGCGATCGACGCACCGCCGGTGGCCGGCTTGGTGGCCGAGTTCGCCTCGGCCGAGGCGCTGGCTTCGGCCGCGGCCCGGCTACGCGACCAGGGTTTCACGCGCTGGGACGTCCACAGCCCGTTTCCGGTCCACGGGATCGATCGGGCCATGGGGCTGCGACCCACGCGACTTGCCTGGCTGGTGCTCGGCGGCGGGATCGTAGGCGGCGCGGTCGCCCTGCTCTTGCAGTGGTGGACCAGCGCCGTGGCCTATCCCCACGTGATCAGCGGCAAGCCGTTTTTGAGTCTGCCGGCCTTCATTCCCATCACCTTCGAGCTGATCGTCTTGCTCAGTGCGCTGGCCGCGTTCGGCGGGGCCCTGGCCATCACGCGCCTGCCGCAGTTCTCGCATTTCGCCTTCCGCGCCGAGCGGTTCCGCGGGGCCACGACCGACGGCTTCTTCATTTCCATCGCCGCCGGCGATCCGAAGTTCGACCAGCCGGCCACCGCGAGCTTGCTCGAATCGCTGGGGGCCACCGCGGTGGAGGTCTGTGGCGGGCCGGACGGAGCGGGCCGGTTGCCGCGGGCCCTGCGCTGGGGCCTGCTGATCGCGTTTGTGGTGGCCCTCGTGCCGCCGCTGTTGATCGCCCTGGCCAGGCAGCGGCACTCGGAGCGCCCGAGGTTCCATCTAGTGCGCGACATGGACTTCCAGCCGAAATACGAGGCCCAGGCCGCCAGTGCCTTGTTTCCCGACGGTCGGGCCACGCGCCCCGCTGTGCCCGGCACGGTGGCCGTGGGCGAGCTGAGTGACGACGATCATTTCTATCTGGGCTATCGCGGCGAGCCGGGCGCAGCGGCCGAAGAGCAAGGCGCGGCCGGCGACCAGCGCGAATACTTCGACACCTTCCCCCCGCAGGTGCAAGGGCGCCTCGACGAGCTGATGTACCGCGGCCGGGAGCGGTTTGGCATCTATTGCGCGCCCTGCCACGGACTGCTGGGCGACGGGCAGGGCATGACCTCGCTGCGCGCACTCGAACGCCAAGAGCCCGACTGGGTGCTGCCCACCTCAGTCCACTCCGGCAATGTGCGCGCGCAGCCTGTGGGCCAGTTGTTCCATACGATCACCAACGGCCTGGGCAAGATGCCGGCCTATGCCGCGCAGATTCCGGTGGAAGACCGCTGGGCGATCGTGCTCTACCTGCGCGCGTTGCAGCGGAGCCAGAACGCGAGTATCGAAGACGTGCCGCCGGACGTGCGGCCCCAGTTGCGGTAGACCATGCAAATCGAGCCTTCTGACAACCCGAGCCTTGCGACAGGCGCATCCGGCGAGCGCACCACGCTGGCCGGCATGTGGCGGTGGGCGCCCAGCCTCTCTGCCGTGGTAGGGCTGGCGGGCCTGGGCGTGGCATTGGGTTTGGGCCTGGCACGCGGCGACGACCTGCGACACTTTCTGCACGCCTATCTGACGAGCTACTGCTATTTCCTCAGCATTTCGCTGGGTGCGTTGTTTTTCGTGGCATTGCAGCACGCCGTGCGGGCCGGCTGGAGCGTGGCGGTGCGCCGGCTGGCCGAGCTGGTGGCGGCCAACATGCCCTGCCTGGCCGTGCTCTTTGTGCCGATCCTGCTTTCCGTGCTGGGGTCCAAAGGCAGCCTCTATGCGTGGGCGGCGCCAGGCGCGGCCGAGGGCGCGGAGCTGCCCGCCTGGAAGACGGCGTATTACCTCAACCCGGCGCTGTTCACCCTGCGGGCCGGGGTGTATTTCGTGGTCTGGCTCTGGCTGGCGAGGTTCTACTTGCGGCGGTCGCTTGAGCAGGACCAGACGGGCGACCCGGCCCTGAGCCTGCGCATGGAGCGCCTGAGCCCCGTGGCCTTGTTGCTGCTGGCCTTTACCGTGACCTTTGCCGCGGTGGACTGGCTGATGTCGCTCGAGCCCGCGTGGTTCAGCACGATCTTTGGGGTCTACTACTTCTCGGGCGCGGCCGTGGGCGTGCTGGCCGCGGTGATCCTGCTGGCGATGATCCTCCAGGCGAGCGGGCGCGTGACCGGGTCGCTCACCGTGGAGCACTACCACGATCTGGGCAAGTTGCTCTTGGGATTTGTGGTCTTCTGGGGCTATATCGCCTTTTCGCAATACATGCTGATCTGGTACGCTAACATCCCGGAGGAGACCGTCTGGTATCTGGCCCGGCAGTCGGGCCCCTGGAAGTGGGTGTCCCTGGTGCTGCTGTTTGGGCATTTGTTGATTCCGTTTTTCGGGCTGCTTGCGCGAGCGGCCAAGCGGCGCAAGGCGATTCTGGGCTTCTGGGCCGCGTGGCTGCTGGTCGCCCATTGGATCGACCTGTACTGGCTGGTCATGCCGGGTCTCGATCCGACGGGCGCGGCACCAGCAGCCCAGGTGTGGCCCGGCGTGATCGACGTGGCGTGTCTGGTGGGGATCGGCGGCGTGTATGTGGCCGGCCTGTTGTGGACCATGGGCCGTCGGCCGCTGATACCCTTGGGCGACCCGCGCCTGGTGGAATCGCTGGCGTTTGAGAACACATGAGGGGACGGATCAGTTCCCCGCGTGCGTGCAAAGCACGCACCCTACGGGCTGGCGTTTGAGAACACATGAGGGGACGGATCAGTTCCCCGCGTGCGTGCAAAG
>CAYXPN010000092.1:0-1663 GCA_964467075.1 uncultured Planctomycetaceae bacterium | reverse complement strand
CACGCACCCTACGGGCTGGCGTTTGAGAGCACATGAGGGGACGGATCAGTTCCCCGCGTGCGTGCAAAGCACGCACCCTACGCGCTGGAGGGACGCGGTCCCTCGCGTCCGTTTAAGCCACACCGGGCGGCCGCGACGAAGCGTGGCCGTCCATATCGCGTGCGTGCAAAGCACGCACCCTACGGGCTGGCGTTTGAGAACCCTCGAGGGGGACTTGCGACGTAGGGAAGAGATGGCAACACAAGACGATCTGAACACATCCGCGATCGCGCTGGTGGGATTCGTGGGCGCGGTCCTCGTTTTTGCGGTGATCGTGGTCCTGATGATCATCTTCCACCGCGTCGAAGCCCGGCAGCGATCCGAGAAGGAGGTCGAGCCGGCCTACGGCCGGGTCACGCAGCTTGCGGCCGACCAGCAGGGCCGGCTGGCCGACTACGGCTGGATCGATCGCGAGAAGCGCATCGCGCGCGTTCCGATCCAGCGGGCCATGGAGCTGGTGGTCGATGAGCTGTCCGAGAATCCCGAGGCCGACGTGATCGGAGCGCCCTTGCCGACCCCGGACGCGACCGACGCCGGCCCCGAGCCGGGCTTGGGGAGCACTCCGCCGGACAATGCCCGAGAACCCGACGATGCAAAGGCGAGCGACAATGCCCCGTAGCCCGATCATTTTCCGTTGCCTGCCGGCCGGTCTGATGGGTCTGGTGCTCATCATCGGCGCCGGCCCCGCGGCTGCCCAGCGCAAAGAGCCTATGCCCGCGGCGCTGGAAGGCGTGGGCGTGACCGAGCACCCCAACGCCGAACTCCCCTTGGACCTGGAGTTCTTCGCGAGCGACGGCCGGAAGGTGCGCCTGGGCGAGCTGTTCGACGGCACGCGCCCCGTGATCCTCACGTTGAACTACTCCAACTGCCCGAAGCTGTGCAGTGTGCAGCTCAACGGCCTGGTCACGGCCATGAAGCAGATGCCCTGGAAGCTGGGCGAGGAGTATCAGGTGGTCACGCTGAGCATCGACCCGCTGGAGACCACGGATCGGGCCCGATTGACCAAGCAGAAGTACATCCAGCAGTACGGGCGGCCGGGCAGTGCGGCCGGCTGGCATTTCCTGGTCGGGCGCGAAGAGCACATCAAGCAGGTGGCCGACACGGTGGGCTTCGGCTATCGCTGGGTGGGCGACCAGTACGTCCACGCCGCGGTGTTGTTCATCTGCACGCCGGACGGGCGCGTGTCGCGCTATATCTACCGCGTGGAGTACGATCCCCAGACGCTGCGGCTGTCGCTCTACGAGGCCGCGCAGGGCAAAGTCGGCTCGCCCATGGACCAGGTGCTGCTGTTCTGCTTCCATTACGACCCGGCCAGCGGGCGCTACGGCATGGCGGCGATGAACCTGATGCGCGCCGGCGGCGTGGTCACGCTGGTGGCCCTGGGCGCCATGTTGGGAGTCTACTGGCGCCGGGAGCGGCGCCGCCGGGCAAGAGCGGGCCGACCGCGGGACCACGCATGAGCAGCTCTGGAAAGCGGAAAGCACAATTCCCAATGCCCAAGCCCGAATGACCAAGGTCGCAAGTCGGTGCGTGGCGAGCCGGGAGCGTCAGCTCCCGGTTGCGGGCGAAAGCCAAGCCATCATCCTGCCGATCCTGTAATCCTGTCTTTTTGTCAAAGCCGAAA
>CAYXPN010000091.1:0-17346 GCA_964467075.1 uncultured Planctomycetaceae bacterium | reverse complement strand
CGGGGCGGGACTCTCTTCGATCAGCTTCTGGTGGCGGCGCTGCATCGTGCAGTCTCGCTCCCAAAGGTGCACCACGTTGCCGTGCAAGTCGGCCAGCACCTGCACTTCAACGTGACGCGGATGGGCAATGTATTTTTCCAGGTAGATGTCGGCGCTGCCGAAGGCGGCCTCGGCTTCGGCCTGGGCCTGCTGCAAGGCCGATTTCAGCGCCAGATCGTTCAGCGCCACCCGCATCCCCCGACCGCCGCCGCCGGCCGCGGCCTTGATGAGGACCGGAAAGCCGATTTCATGCGCGAGGCTGACCGCCTGGGCTTCATTTTCCACCAGTCCGTCGCTGCCCGGCACACAGGGAACGTCCACCTCTTTGGCCAGCCGGCGCGCGGCGTTCTTGTCGCCCACCAGCCCCATCGCCTCGCACGAGGGGCCGATGAATTCGATGTCGCAACTGCGGCAGACGTCGGCGAAATGGGCGTTTTCGGCCAGGAACCCGTAGCCGGGATGAATCGCCTGCACGTTGCCGATCTCGGCCGCACTGATCACCCGGTCGATCCGCAGATAGCTGTCCGCGGCGCGCGGCGGCCCGATGCAATAGGCCTCGTCGGCCAGTTGCAGATAGGCGGCTCCGCGGTCGGCCTCGCTGAAGACCGCCACGGTCTGGATGCCCAGCTCGCGACAGGCCCTCAGAATCCGCAGGGCGATCTCACCTCGGTTGGCCACGAGTATGCGCTGCAACATCGGTCAAAACGTCCGGACGGCAAAGAGGGCGACACGCCCTGTGTTCCACAGCACAAATCCATTGACGCCACGATCGCATCTGCACGGCAGATTTCGCCAGCCCTCCGGGGGGCCGGCGGCCGCCGTAAGCATCGCGGCCGGCCGCGGTCCGCGGCGATCTGCTCGGCAACTCCCTACGCCTGGGATTTCCAGAGCGGTCGTCCAGCAGTTCGAGACCACTCGCCCCCGACCCACCGGGCAAAGCAGCCGACCGACCAGCGTCCTCGCCCGACCAACCCAGCCCGTGGTTCCGCCCGCCGGTCAGCCCCGGGTATCCACGCGGAACAGCGGCTGGCCGTATTCGACCGGCTCGCCGTTCTCCACCAGCACAGCCATGATGCGGCCCGATACCTCGGACGGGATTTGGTTGAACACTTTCATGGCCTCTACGATGCAGACGGTTGTTTCCGGGCCGACGTGGTCGCCGACTTTGACAAAGGGCGGGCTCTCGGGATCGGGTGCGGCATAGAACGTGCCCACCATGGGGCTGCGGATCAGGGCGACGTGGTCTTGTTCGTCTGGCTGGGCGGCGGCCCCTTCGGCAGATGGTGCCGGCGGGGCAGACGGGGGCGAGGGCTGAGGGCGGGGGGTCGGCAGCACCGCAGGCATACCGCCCTGCGATTCTCCCCGGCGAAGCTGAATGCGCATCTCGCCCTGGCGCAAGTCGATCTCATTCAGATCGTGCTCTTCCATCAGCGCGACCAGGCGACGGATTCGACGCACGTCGAAAACGTCCGGCTGAGACGAAGAACCTGACATGCCAATCTCCCCGTGCTGTCTGTCCTCGGCCCCGATCCGCGTCGCGGACAACCGCCTTGCAAAAGGCCGCACACCCCGGCCCGGCAAGAGTCGCGTGTTGTGGGCGGGTCGTGTTGTGGGCGGGTCGTGTTGTGGGCTGGTCGTGTTGTGGGCGGGTCGTGTTGTGGGCGGGTCTCCCGACCCGCCCACGCTGCTCGACCGAAGGTCTCCCCCTGGCTGCAATCGGGTGCGGGGAGTGGAGCGATCAGGAGACCGCTCCACAACGGTGCAAAACACTCGCTCAGCCCGGCTCAGACCCGGCCGTCAACAAGCCGGCCCCTAGTCCACCACCATGGCGTCCAACTGCTTCGGCAGGGTGGAAAGGACCTGATGGCCGTCGCGCGAAACCAGCACGTCGTCCTCCAGCCTTACGCCTCCCCAGCCCGGCACGTAAATGCCCGGCTCCACAGTGACCACCATGCCGGGCTTGAGCACCACGTCGCTCTGTGCGGCCAGGCGCGGGGCCTCGTGGATTTCCAGCCCGATGCCGTGGCCCAAGCCATGTCCGAAGTATCGGCCAAAGCCGGCGTCCCGGATCACGCTCCGCGCGATCTTGTCCACGTGCGCAGCCTTCACGCCCGGCCGAATGGCCGCGATCGCCCGCTGCTGCGCTTTGAACACAACTCCATATATGCGTTGGAGTTTGGGCGAGATTGTACCCAGGACCAGCACCCGCGTCAAGTCGCTCAAGTACAGCCCGCCGTTCGCACCCCAATCGACCAACAGGATCGGGTGCTCGCCCACAGGGCGCGCCCCCGGACTGGCGTGGGGGAGGGCCGCGCGCGGGCCTGAGGCCACAATGCTGGGAAACCCTTCGCGCACCGCGCCGAAGACCCGAAGCTGATGGTCCAACAGGTCGGCCACTTGCTTCTCGCTCAGCTCCGGGCGCAGCAAAGCGCGCATTGCCACAAACGCCTTTTCAGCGCAGCGCACAGCCTGTCGGATCCGGCCGATCTCGAAACGGTCCTTGATCTGGCGAAAACTTTCGACCAGGCCCGAGGTGGGAATCATCTGGAGCTTCGGCAGCTTCTCGGCGATCCGGCCTTGCAACCCCACGCTCATTGCCTCGGCCTCGATGGCCAGGCGCCTGACGCGGGCCGAGCGCAGGGCTTTGGTCAGCGACTCGATCATCGACCCGCCGGGGCGTCGGGCAAGGATTTCCAGGTCGGGGCACTCATCTTGAAGCTGGACCGTATAGCGAGGGTCGGTCAGCAGCAGCTCGCCGTCGCGCCGAAGCAGCAGAAAGCTGTCGTCGCCGGTAAAGCCGGTCAGGTAAGTGACGTTCGCAACGCTGGTCACCAGCAACGCATCGGCATCGAGCTTCTTCAGCCGGCGCCGAACCCGGTCCCGACGGCTCGCATAGCATGGCTTCATCAAGCTGGCCTTGCAGCAACGGGGCAAAACCTAACCACAGCCAAACCGACCATTGAACCAGCCGACACCGCGGCGGACAACCCCCGCCGAGCGAGGGGTACGGTGAGCGCCGGCGAGCCCGTAGACCACCGTAGGGTGGGTCGAGCCGAAGGCGATGACCCACCAATTGCCTGACCCCCCAGGGGCTGCAATAGTCAAGCAGACCCAGCAAGTGTTGTTGGTGGGTCTGCGCTAGCGCTTGACCCACCCTACGTACTACGTACTACGAGCCGGGCGCCTTCGAACCCCTGCACCGTGCCCCGCGGCTGCACCCGCCCGCCGACTACCCATCGGCCCCCGGCGCGATTAACATGGGAGGCATGAACCGCAACGAATTGCACAAACTGGCGGCACGCCTGAAGGCCGGCGAGATCGACGTTTCCGAGTTCGCAGATTGCCTGGCCGCGCCGCACTCGGCCACACCCCACCTGGCCGACGTGGGCGAGGCCCAGGTGGACCTGGACCGCACCCGGCGCTGCGGCTTCCCCGAGGTGGTCTTCGCCGAGGGCAAGACGGTCGAGGCCACCCAGAAAATCATCGGTGCCTTGCTCGAGCACGGGGCCGACGTGCTGGCCACGCGTATGGAACCGGATCAGGCCGCGGCCCTGCAACCGAAATTCCCTCACGGTCGCTATAACGCAGTGGCCCGCACCTTCCGCGTCCCGTGCACCCAGCCGCAGGCCCCGCAGTGGCGGGGCAAGGTGGCCATTATCACGGCCGGCACCAGCGACCTGCCGGTGGCCGAAGAGGCGCGCGAGACCGCGGAGTGGACCGGGGCCGAGGTGGTCCTGGTGCAGGACGTGGGCGTGGCCGGCCCGCACCGGCTGCGCGCCAATCTGGCGCTGCTCGAAGGGGCCGACGCCGTGGTTGTGGTGGCGGGCATGGAGGGGGCCCTGCCGAGCGTGGTGGGCGGCTATGTGTCGTGTCCGGTGATCGGGGTGCCGACGAGCGTGGGCTACGGGGCCAGCCTGGGCGGGGTGGCCGCCTTGCTGAGCATGCTCAACAGTTGCGCCTCGAATGTGGTGACCGTCAACATCGACGCCGGTTTCAAGGGCGGCTACGTGGCCGGCCTGATCGCACGCAATGCTGCCAAAGCGCGGGCCGCCGCGGCCGAGCCGGCGCGCGATTGATCCTCATTTTCAACAGATGGCCATGTTGCCCAGCAACGACTTGCCGCGATTGCCGGAGCGTGCGCCTGAGTCGCACAAGGGCCATTTCGGCCTGGCGCTGATCGTGGGCGGTTCGCGGGGAATGACCGGGGCGGTGGTGCTGGCCGGCATGGCGGCCCTGCGCGGCGGGGCAGGCTTGGTGCGACTGGCCGTGCCGCAATCGTGCCTCCAGACCGTGGCCGGATTCGAGCCCTCCTACATGACCTGCCCGCTGGCGGACGATCCCTCAGGACGCCTCAGCGCCGCAGCACTGGACCAGGTGATGGAACTGGCCGAGGACGCCACGGTCGTCGCCTGCGGGCCGGGGCTGGGGCGCTCGCCGAACCTGGACCGGCTGGTAGGGCGCCTCTATCAGGAGCTTGCCCGGCCGATGGTGGTCGATGCCGACGGGCTGAACGCCCTGAGCACCACTCCGGAGCTGCTCGGCAAACACGCGGCACCGCGCGTTCTCACTCCCCATCCCGGCGAGTTCGCCCGCCTGCTGGGCCAGAAGCTCGACGGCGACCAGCGCGACCAAGCAGCCGACCAGTTGGCCGCGCGCGCGGACGTCGTGCTGGTGCTCAAGGGCCACCGCACGCGCATCACCGACGGCACCCACCTGGCGATCAACCCGACCGGCAATCCCGGCATGGCCACGGGCGGATCGGGCGACGTGCTCACCGGGCTGATCACGGCGCTGGGCTGCCAGGGGCTCGATCCATTCGACGCTGCGCGCCTAGGCGTGTATCTGCACGGGCTGGCCGGCGATCTGGCGGCCGAGGAACTGGGGCAGGAGAGCCTGATTGCCACCGACCTGGTGGGCTTTCTGCCGGAGGCCTTTCGGCAATATCGCAGCGAGTCGCAATAGCGGCGCGCCGGTGTCCAGAGCTGTTCGGGGCCGCGGAGTCGCCGCATTCGCTACAAACCTCCCGCCGGGCCGGAGATTCCCCCAGACGGCAGGGGGACGCCGGCCGATTCTTTGCTTGCCTTCAACTGCGCCGGCGGGTAGTATAATTCCCATGGTCCTCTACCATGCTCGTGTTGACGACGCGACTTTTTGGTGAGCCGATAATTCGCCCGTTGGGTGCCTGCAAGCAAAGGTGCCGGCCGCGTGTATAGCCGTTGTCCGTGCTAGCCGGCAGCGGATCACACAACCCGGCATCCAGGTCGCCCACCTAGCCATAACGGGCTCTCAGAATAGCGTCGCCACGGCATTGCGGTGGAGGACTTTTTTTGTCGACGCTTTCCACCGCCTGAGCCCGTAGGGTGCGTGCTCGCACGCACGCGGCGGCGAGACACTACTTCTGGCAAAGCAGTGGCACACAGCGGTCGGCTTGGCAGGAGAGCCGTCGCCTCGCAGAGCAGCCAACCGAGTGATCACGGCCCATGGAAAGCCTTCTGCGATGAAAGACCTGCCCGTCGAACTGTCCCGGAAGCGGGACCGCCTGCTGGATTTGCTGCGCAGCTTCGGGAGTTGCGCCGTGGCCTTTTCCGGCGGCCTGGACAGCGCGGTGCTGGCCAAAGCCGCGCACGAGGCTCTGGGCGATCGGGCCGTGGCTGTCACGGGCGTGAGCCCCAGCCTGGCCGGCGTGGAGCTGGACGAGTCGCGCGATCTGGCCCGGCAGATCGGCATCCGCCACGAGGTGATCCAGACCGACGAGCTTTCCCTGCCCGACTACCAGCGCAACGAAGCCGACCGCTGCTACCACTGCAAGATGGAGCTGTTCATCAAGGTCGAGCGCCTGGCCCAGCGCCTGGGCGTGAGTGTGGTGGCCGACGGCAGCAACCGTGACGACCACGGCGAACACCGGCCGGGATTGCAGGCCGCACGCGAACGACAGGTGCGCAGCCCCCTGGCCGAGTGCGGCCTGAGCAAGGCCGAAATCCGGGCCCTGGCCGAACACTGGGGGCTGCCCGTTTGGGACAAGCCGGCCAGCCCTTGTCTGAGCAGCCGCATTGCCTACGGCGAGCAGGTCACCCCCGAGCGCCTGGCCATGGTCGAACAGGCCGAGCGGTTCCTGCGGGCCGAAGGATTCCAGCCGCTCCGCGTGCGCTACCATCGCGGCGACATGGCGCGGATCGAGGTGGGCGCGGAGGCACTGGTGCGTTTTGCCGAGGCTGCCTTTCGCGGCCGGGTGGTCGAGCGGCTCAAGTCGCTCGGTTTCAAATACGTCTCGCTCGACCTCGAAGGATTCCGCAGCGGCAGCCTCAACGTGGTCCTGCCGGTCGAAAGCCTCCAGATCGCCGACCGGCAAGCGGATGAGCAGAAAGGGCAATCTTCGCGCGGCGGGCAGGCCGGCACGCCCTGAACAGGCGCCGGTGATCGGGCGACACATGCACCGACACCACGCCCATCGCCAAAGCTCTGGGCGTGCCACCCGAAGTCGGCGTCCCGTGCCGGGCGAGCGTCTCGGGAATGCGCACCGGACTTGGTCGAACGACCGCCCCGGGATCGAGTAAAGCCCCCGCTCAGTGCGCGACGGCTAGCACCACCACCAGCACCAGCGAGATGAGCAGCCCGCCGGCGATCACCAGCCACAGCCACAAGGGCGTGCGCTGCCGCCGGCGGCGATAGGCCTCGATCTCTTCGTCACTCAGACGCGAGCGCCCCGCCAGCCGCGGCACGACCACCTCGGGCCCCTCGTCCAAGGGCTTGGCCACGGGCAGCCGGGTCCCGGAGCCACCGCTGCGCATCGCCTCTTGTGCCGCCTCGGCAGCGGCCTTCAGCGGCCGGGCCTTGGCCGAGCGGTCGGCGCGCGAGGACGTGGTGTCGGTCAGCGCCTGCCGCCCCGACCTGCCCACCTCTCGTCGCTGGGGGGCGGCCGGCTTCGAAGGCCCGCCTCCGCCCCGGTGGGCCTTGCGCAAAGGAGTGGCAACCGCCAGAGAGTCCGACGAGCCCGAATCCCCTGCCGACAGCCCTTTGCCGTGTCCATGAGCTTCGAGCCAGCGAGCCAGCGCGTCGGCCACCTCGCGGGCCGACTGGTATCGCTGCTCGGGCTTCTTGGCCATCATCCTCATGCAGATTTCGACCAGGTCGCGGGGCGCGTCGGGCCGGTCGCGATAGACGCTCGGCGGGGGTTGTTTAACGTGGGCCATCAACCGCTGCGGCAGGGTGCCTTCGGCAAACGGCGGACGGCCGGTCAGCAGGTAGTACAGGGAGCAACCCAGGCTGTAGATGTCGGCCCGGCCGTCCACTCCGTGGCTGTCCAACGCCTGCTCCGGGGCCAGGTAGTCGGCCGTGCCCAGCACGTTTTCGTCGTAGGCCACGGTCAACGAAGCACAATCCTCGTCGGTAAACCGGGCCAGCCCCAGGTCGAGCAGCTTGACCACGTTATTGCGGTCGACCAGCAGGTTGGCGGGCTTCACGTCGCGGTGGATCAGCCCGGCGGCGTGGGCATGGGCCAGCCCTTCGGCGGCCTGGCGGATGTAGTCGGCGGCGCGGGCGAACGGCAGCGGACCGTCCTCTTTGACCATGCGCTGCAAGTCCCGACCCTCGACATATTCCATCACCAGGTAGTGGTTGTCTCCGTCGTTGTCCACGTCGTAGGCGCGCACGATATTGCGGTGGTCCAGCGCAGCGGCGGCCTGCGCCTCGCGATGGAATCGGGCCAGGTACGAGGAATCCTGCACTCGGTTCTTGGGCAATACCTTGATGGCCACGCGCCGTTGCATGAGCACGTGTTCGGCCAGAAAGACGCTGCTCATTCCGCCCGTGCCCAGATGGTCGAGCAGCTTGTACCTTCCCAGGAAGAATCCCCTGTAGCGGCCTTCGCGGAGTTTCTGGCACTGCCAGGGTGTGAGCACCCGGGACTGGATGAGCCGGCCGGCCACAGCGTCGGCGTCGCTGAGGGCTTCGCTGCCGGCGCGCTGTTCCAGACCAGCCAGCAGCGCTTGAAGCTGGTCTTCGTCGATCAGCCCGCTGCGGCGCACCAGGTCGAGAAACGTATCGACGCTCTGTGTGGCCATACCCGTCCCGGCCCGGCGGCCTTACCCGCCCGAGCCGCATCCTGCAGTACGAAATGGACGGAATAAGCGGATGGAACTAGTCCTGGATCAACCGGCCGAAGATGAGCTTTGGTCCCACCTGGGAGTCGGGGCCGCGCCGCCGTCTGCCCGACGCAAGACCCCTTGCCCGAGCACCCATTGCCCCCGGCCGCCATCACCCCCAACGGCGCTCCGGGTCGTGCCGCTACCCACTAAACATTTTACCACTATGGGGGGCAGGATACCAGCGCGCGGCGCGCGTGTAAAGGACCTATTTAGCGAAAGCCGTAAGAGTTTTCCCAGCAGGGCAAACCTGGAGGAAGACCGCCCCATGTCCATCTGACCTGCATCGAAAAAGCACACGCCCCGACGGGGGGGGCGCCCCAGGCGAACTGCTCGTCCAGCGTCCGGCGCTCGGCGGTCGGCACCCGGCGAGTTGGTCGAGGGCAGATCACCCGCCGGCTGAGGCGCCTTCCGGAATCCACATGCGCCGCACCTGGCGACTGATGGTGGCCGCCGCCCGATCCAGTGAGAACTGCTCGTCCACGTGCCCTTCGACCATGGCGGCCTTGTTCATTCCGTAGACATCCGAGGAGGTTTCGTCCTGGCCGAGCACATATCCGCCGGACTGGCGGATCGCCCGACAGCCGTCCACTCCGTCGCGTCCCATGCCGGTCATGATGATTCCCAGCAGCCGGGCGCAGAAGACGGCCGCGGCGCTGCGCATCATCGCGTCGACCGAGGGTTTGTGGCCGGCCACCGGCGGGCCGTCGCGCACCACGGCCTTGACCACGCCGCCCAGCCGGCGCACCTCCAGGTGCATCCCGCCCGGCGCGATGAGCACCTGGTTCGGCTGCAACAGATCGCCGTGTTCGGCCTCCTTGATCGACAGCGGCGAAGTTGCATCCAACCGCCACGCCAGCGGGCCGGTGAAGTGCGGCGGCATGTGCTGGACGACCAGCATCGGCGGCATCGGCGGGCCGAGCGACTGGAAGATACGCGTCAGGGCCGGCGGTCCGCCCGTGGAAATGCCCAACGCCACGCACTTGTCGGCCAGCGCGTTGGGGCAGATTGCGGGGCGCGGTTTGGCTTCCGCAGACGCGGGCGCTTCGGGCCGGCGCTGGTGGCGCTGTTGGCGCTGTTTGCGGATTCGCAGAATGCGGGCCACGTCGGTTCCCGCTGCATTGCGCAGCTTGCGCAACAGCTCGTCGCGCAGACCCGTCTTGGCGTCCCGGCCGTAGTCGGGTTTGGGCACGTAGTCCAGGGCGCCGCGTTCCAGCGCGTCGAAGGTGATGCCGGCTCCGCGCTTGGTCAGCGAACTGACCATCACCACCGGCAGGGGGCGCGTCTTCAGAAGCCGGTCCAACGTGGTCAAGCCGTCCATGCGCGGCATCTGCACGTCCAAAGTGACCACGTCGGGACGCAGCGACTCGCAGACCTCCAGGGCCCGGAGCCCGTCGCCGGCGGTGCCCACCACCTCCATGTCCGGGGCCTCGTTGATCAGGTCCGAGATGATCCGCCGAATGACCGCGGAATCGTCAACCACCAGCACGCGTATCTTGCGATGCATTCCCGGAGTCCTCTTGGTTCGTCGACGAGGTTGGTCTCTCAGCGGCCGGGGCTGTGCTGGGAAAGAGGGGGCGAAAACCCCTGCGCAGCGTGGTGCCCGGCCCTACGCTCAAGATTAGCTTGTCGGTCGGCTGCGCGGGCCGAAGCCTGACAGAGAGCCCAAGAGCAACGGTTGCGCCGGCTGTGCGACCTTTCGGGCAGGCACCCCGTGCCGGGCGGCTTCGCGCCCCTGGTCGCCGAAGTCGGAGGTCGAAACGCGGAACTCGGAGATCGGAGAAAGGCGCATAGCGAGCCGGGAGCGTGAGCTCCCGGTTTGGACGCAAGACACGTAGGGTGGGTCAAGCCGAAGGCGCAGACCCACCATCCCGTCCGCTTGTCGGTGGGTCTCGCTGTCGCTCGACCCACCCTACACCCACCCTACACCCTGCTTGGGCGGGTAGCGTGTGGATCAGCCTGTCAGCGGAATCAGCGAATCGAGGTACTCGCGAATCGCCAGATTGACGGCCGCCGGGTTTTCCATCGGCGCCATGTGGCCGGCCTCGGGAATCTCGACCAGCTCTGCCCCGCGAATCGCCGCGGCCAACTGACGCATCTCCTCGGGCGGCGAAATGGCATCCTCGCGCCCCACGACGACCAGCACTGGCATGCAGATCTCGCCCAACCGATCCGTCATGTCAGGGCGCAGTGCCATGCCCTGCGCGGCCGCGGCCACGCCTTGGGGATCGGCCCGCAGGATCATCTCGCGCACGGCCGCGACCACCTGCGGGCGCCCGGCGCGCGTGGCCGGGGCAAACAGGCGATCGGGCATTGTCTCGGCCAGAAAGGCCGGCCCCTCGGCCAACACGCGCTGGGCCGTCTGCTGACGGTTGGCCTTCACTTCCGGCGTGTCGCCCTGGCTGCGCGTATCGCAGAGAATGAGCGACTTGAGCCGTCGCGCGTGCCGCCGCCAGAACTGGAAGGCCACATATCCCCCCATCGACAGCCCGCAAAGCACCACCGGCTCGTCCACGCCCAGTGCGTCGAGCACCGCAACCAGGTCGTCGGCCAACTGCTCCATGGTCAGCGGCGGCGGGCTCTTGCCACTGCGCCCGAAACCGCGCAAGTCGGGCACGATCACCCGACAGCGATCGGCCAGGCCTTCCATCTGCGCGTTCCACATGGTGCCGTCCAGGGGAAAGCCGTGGACCAGCAGAAGGGAAACGCCGGAGCCGCGCTCTTCCACGGCAAGCTCTGTTCCGTCCGGTGCGATGACCTTCATGGTGACTTCCCTGGGGTGACGCGGTTGCGAACAGCTTCCGACAACGTCGGCCGGCTCGAGTCGCCGCGCCGCCAGGCCCTGCCGGTGCAGGGCCTGGAATCACTCGGGCAAAGATGCCGGCGGCTCCTGGCCGGCGGGCTGCCCGCTTTCGCTTTCCCCTTCGCGCTGCTCCTCCAGCCGAGCGCGGAACAGCTCCAGCTTCTTTTGAATAATGGCCGAATGGGGCTCCAGCTCCGCGGCCCGCTGTTGTGTCTCCACGGCCTTTTCATGCTCGCCGCGGGCAAAGTACACGTGGGCCAGCGTGTCGTAGTAGCCGCCGGCGTCGGGCCTCAGCTCGATCGACTTGCGGGAGTACTTAAGCGCCTTGTCCAGATCGCCTTCCGTATTGCCCACCAGCCAGGCGTACTGGTTGTACCAGGTGGGATTCTCCGGGTCGTCGACGATGAACCCCTCCAACTCGGCGGCCGTGCGACGGATCAACTCGACGATATGCCCACGCTCGGCCGGCGTGGTTTCGAGCAACCGGTAGCAGGCGATCAGTGCGTCCAGGTCGGGCGGGTCGCTGGCGATGGCCTTGTCCAACTCTTCACGCTGGCGGGGCTGATCGTTGGTATCTGCGTAGTGGCAGGCCTGGAAATAGTGCATGCGCGAACGCAGCTCCTGCGCGTCGCGTCCCGCGGTTTCGGCATCGCCGTGTTGGGTCTGGAGCGCTAGCGCGCTACGGAGGGCCTCGGCCGCCTGCTGGTTCTCGCCCTGGTCGTGAAGCATCTCCGCCAGCGAAATCCATGCCATGTAGGTGATCTGGCGATTTGGCGCGGGCACCGACACGACGTGGCGGTATTCGCGCTCGGCCCAGCGGAACAACCCGCGCTCGCGCAGCCGATAGGCCACGGTCAAGTGGTTCACCAGGTTCTCAGGCGCCGTGCCGGGATTGAGCCCCGCGGCCCGCCCGGCCGTCTGCTCGGCCTCGTCGCGCCGCCCCTGGAGCGACTCCGCCTCGGCCAGCAGGTAGAGCAGCAGCGGGTCGCTCTCGAACTGCGCCTGGGACCTGGCGGCCAACTGCTCGACCGCCTCCCAGGCCTTCTGCACAATGAGCCACTCGAGCAGCTCGGCCAGCATCTCCGGGTCGCTGCTGTCCAACTCGACCAGCCGGCGCATGGCCGCCATGGCCTGGTCGGTCCGGCCCAATCGCTTGGCCCACTCGATTTCCAGACGCAACAGCGCGGCCACGATCTCCGGGCTGGTCTGGTCGGGCGATCGGCGGAGTCGTTCGTGTTCGGCAGCCACGAGCTGCGACCAGTCGGGCAGCCCGGCCTGGGGGTCTTCGAGCAGCTTGGCCCAGGCCGTCAGCCAACCCGCTGCGGGCCGGCGACTGCGCCCGAGCCCTTGCTTCATGGCGGCCACCGCGGGCGCCCTTGCGGGACCCTCCGGCAGATGGCGCATCCACTCGATGGTCGCCCATTTTGAAAGCACCTCCGACCGCTCGCGGCGCACCACGCGCACCAGCGCGTCGAGCCCGGTGCCCTCGGGCAGGGTGGCCAGCAGGCGAATCCGGCGCTGCTTCTCCTGGTCCGCTTGCGACTGGTAGTCGGACAGCAAGCGACGCACCTCCGGCGGGTCGTCGGGCTCGGCCCATTGGGTGCTCAACAGGCGCAGCAGA
Source organism: uncultured Planctomycetaceae bacterium (assembly GCA_964467075.1). Taxonomy (GTDB): domain Bacteria; phylum Planctomycetota; class Planctomycetia; order Pirellulales; family Thermoguttaceae; genus CAYXPN01. The sequence continues at coordinate 4,742 of CAYXPN010000091.1, read as the reverse complement.
TAGCGGGCCCTGGCGGCGACCTCCAGGTCCGGGTCCGCGGTGGCGGCCATCAACGCGTCGAAGGCCTCAAAACCCATCTCGGCCAGCGCGGCCTGGGCTCGCTCGCGCACGAAGTAGTCGGGGTCGCCGAGCTGCTCGATCAGCCGTGTGATCTGCTGCTCGAGGACCTCTCCACTCTCCGTCTCCGGTGCGCCTTGGGCCGGAGGTTGAGCGGGAGCCGCGCTTTCGGCCGGCTCGGCTGCCTGCGAGTCGCCAGTGGCCGAGTTGACGGCCGTCTCGGCCCGGCCGGTGTCGGCCTCGGTATCGGCCGCTTGCACCCCTGGGCCGCCAGGGGACCCAAAGCCTGCGGCCAGCGCGATCGCGGCCCCAGCGCAGAACCCTGCCCAAGGCCCAAGGGCCCTGGGGCAAGCCATTCGTCGTCCGATCGTTCCCATGGTCTGCTCCCGGCCCGAACAGCCCGGTCGATCGCTCAAGTCGGACCGGGTTCGGACCTCGCCCCCCAACCCGGGCAGGATGGCCCCTTACCTCGTTGCAGCATACCTCATGGGCACAACGCCCGGCAAGCACGTAGGGCAAACTGAACCGGCCAAGTTGGCGTTGCCCTCGGGGCGGGTTTCGGCCACAATACGCCCCTGAAACATACGACCCCCTCTGAGCGTTCGAGCAAAGCTGGACCAGACGAGCCGCGACCGGCTTGCCGGCCCCTCAAACCGGATCGTCCCCCGAGCGACCCGGTTCGAGGGCATGTGGTTCCGGCCCACAGGTCGCCTCGCACTGTCCAGCGGCGCGGAAAGGATTTCGCGGCCGGTTGTCGAGCACGCTCGCCCGACATGCCCCGCTGCCCCGCGGGAGTGCCGGGCTCAAACGCGGCGACCGGCCAAATTGGTGACAGGGAGGTTGCCCGCACGCCTCGCCTTCGTTCTCTTCTGATCGCCCGGCCCGCGGTGACTCTGCGCAAGCAGAAAAATTGCCGCGGAGCATGGGTGGCTGGATTCAGAGGGCGCAAGGCTGCCGGAGGCAGCCGCCGGTTGGAGGGCGCAGCCCGCTTGCCGTCCGACCGCACGCCAACCTTCAAGGAGGGAACCGATGGTCTCGCTCTGTGCGGCCGTGGCAACGGTGGCCCTTGGGGCCCCCGGCCAGCCGGTGCTCTTGGACTTCTATGCAGACTGGTGTGGCCCTTGCCGGCAGATGGCTCCCGTGGTCGAGCAATTGGCTGTACAAGGCTATCCCGTGCGCAAGGTCAACGTGGACCAGCACCCCGAGCTGGCCGCCCGCTTCCGTGTCACGTCCGTCCCCTGTTTCGTGATGGTGGTCGATGGGCGCGAGGTGGGGCGAATCACAGGCCGGGCCACGCCCGCGAAGCTCGCCGAGATGTTCCATTCGGCCGAACCCATGGGGAAATCGGCCGCGTCGGAGGTGCCCGAAGATACCCCACTGTCGGCCGATCCACTGCCGGGTTCCGATCCGGGCATCCCCGGCCTCCGCGTCCACTGGGTCACGGAGCCGGATTCCCCGGGCGCTTCTGGGGCGCCGACGCGCGAGGACTTGGACCAGCGGCTGATCGCCGCCACGGTGCGACTGCGCGTCGAAGACCCCCACGGGCGTTCCTGCGGCACGGGCACGATCATCGATGCGCGCCAGGGCGAGGCATTGATCCTGACCTGCGCACACCTGTTTCGCGACTCGCAGGGCCAGGGCAGGATCGAAGTCGACCTGTTTGTCCCCCAGCCGGTCCAAGCGATCCCCGGCACGCTGATCGCCTACAACCTGGAGCGGGACGTGGCCCTGCTGAGCATCCGCACGCCCGGCCCGGTCGTTGCGGCCAGGGTCGCACCGCGCGAGTATCGGCTTGCGCCGGGCCAGGGGGCCATTAGTGTGGGCTGCAACCACGGCGAAGCCCCTACCGTGGTCCACAGCCGCATCACGTCGATCGACCGCTACCTCGGGCCGCCCAATCTCCAAGTGGCCGGCCAGTCGGTCGAGGGTCGCAGCGGCGGCGGCATCTTCTCGGCCGAAGGGCTCTTGGTCGGCGTGTGCAACGCGGCCGAGCCGCAGGATAACGAGTCGTTCTGCGCGGCCCTGGCCGCGGTCCACCAGCAACTCGACGAAGCCGGACTGGCGTTTGTCTACGACGAGTCCCGGGCCGCGGATGCCACGCTGCTGGCGGCCGACTCCAGTTCGCCGGCAACCGCGGGTAACCGCGCCGCTTCGCCTGGGCCCGCGGCCGGTGCGCAGTCGGCGCCGCTCGCCGGCACTGCGCTCGAAGTCGCCGAGGGCCCAGCTCCCGACAGCGGAGACCCGGGCGCGAACTCGATCGTGCCTTTGCCCCCTGCGCCGGAAATGGCGGACGGGCGCGGGACGCTGGTGCCCGTCGGCCCCGGGGGTTCCGTTTCCCCGGCGTCCGCGGACCTTGCCGGCCAATGGTCGCCCGAGCCTGGCCGGTGGGTTTCGGTCGGGCCGGCGCATTCGTCGAACGATGCGCTGCCTTCGTCCGGCGGTCCGGCTGCCGGCAGCGGCTCGGTCTCGACCGGCCAATCCAGCGGGTCTGCCGACTGGGGGAGTGTCTCGGGGTCGCCTGGGCTTTCAAGCCGGCCGATGACTGACCCGGAGACCGCGGAACGTGCCCTGGTGGAGCAGATCCGCCGGCGCCTGGCCGAGGGCGCCGAAGTGGTCTGTCTGATTCGGGCACCGAACGACGCATCGGCTGCGCCGCAAGTGATCGCGCTTAGGGGCGCTTCGCCGGCGCTCGTCGAGCAACTGGCCGCGGCGGTGCGCCAGCCCCGGCAACTCACCTCCCTGGAGGTGCTTGATCGCAAAACACCGACCGCAGTCCTGCACGCCGAGGACCCACGTCTGGCACGGGTGCAGCCACCGCGGCCGCGGCCGGTGCGTCCGGTCTGGTTGCCAGCCCCTCCGCCCAGCGGTCCCGCGGAGCGGTGAAGCCCTGCTGCTGGAATTCTGGGGCGAACCCGGTCTAAGGCCGCGTCGCTGCGCGGCTGCCGGGCGGGCGCAACGGGGGACGATCTTGCGCCTTCCGAGGGTGCAGAGCGACCTATACTTCGGGGGCGGAGTCTGCGCGCTGCGGGATTTGCGGTCGGCGACCAGGCGGCGCGTGGTCCGATCACCGGTCAGAGCCTTCGGCAATGAAGTCCGAGCGGCAGGAGCCAGACCATGATGGTTCTCGTACTGGTAGTGGCGCTCGTCAACCTCGCCCTGGGCTATTTCCTGGCGGTTCACTTCGGCTATGGACCGCCGGGGCTGATCGAAGCCTGGGAGGCCCTGTTTGCCGCGCCGGCGCCGAGCGTGCGCGACCGACCCGCCGAACCGACCGCCGAGCAGAGCGAACGGACCGGCGAACAGGCGGAGGCCGAGCCATCACAACCGCTCGACGAAGGCAGTCAACCCGGCGAGCAGACCGAAGCGCGCGGCGAGCAGGCGCAGACCGACGACGAGCAGCCACAACCGCCCGACGAACTCAACGAACCAGACGAGCCGGCCGAACCGCTGGACGATCCGGCACAGCCCGACGACGGGCCCGCACAAGCCGACGTGGTCCCGGCAGAGTCTGAACGGAGCGCCCGGAATCCCGCGGTCGAAGATGCCGGCCACCTGGACGACACGTACGTGGAAGTGTGCATTCTGAAGCTCAACGTGGCCATGCTCGAAAGCGGCGACCGCTGCACGGCGATCGACAGCCGGCTGCGTGCCTGCCGCGGGCAGACCGACGCGGAGACGATCGCCGAGTGCCTCAAGCTGCTGGAGGAAGACTGCCGGACGTATCTGGCGGCGCAGAGCCGAGCGGCCCGGCAGTTGCGCGATCGCGTGGATGAGTTCGGCGAGCTGAGCGACCTGGCCGAGGAGATCGAGCTGGCCAACCTCGAACAGGCCGCCCAGATCGAGACCACGCTCAGCAATCTTCAGCACATGGACTTCACCTCCGACCTGGAGGCCGCCGGCGAGCGCCTGGTCGCGGAGCTGGGCAAGCTGCGCGAGGCCCGCAACCGCTTGCACGACAACCAGGAGGCCGCGTTCCTGGCCGTGGCGCGCCACCAGCAGCGCCTGGACAAAATCGAACCCAGACTGCACCATGATCCACTGACCGACCTGCTGAACCGCATCGGAATGGAAGTCACAATGGCCCAGTGGTGGCAGGAAGGCCGGCAGCGCTCTCGCACCATTACGGCCGCAATGCTGGACATCAACGGTTTTGCCCATCTGAACCAACAGCACGGTCCGGCGGTGGCCGATCGGGTGCTCGCCGGGCTGGGCCGGCTGTTGCACTCTGCGGCCGCGGGGGCCGACCTGCTGGGTCGCTTCTCCGGACAGCAGTTTCTGGTGGTCAAGCTCGACGAGGGCGCCCGCGCAGCGATCCGGCGCGCGGAGACGATCCGCCAGAGCATCCAGCGCAGCACGTTCCACGCCGAAGGAAAAGATCTCCACCTGACCGCGTCCGCGGGATACGCGGCCGTGCTGCCCGAAGATACGCTCCAGGACCTGTTTGACCGATTGCGGGCGGCACTGAAGGAAGCCAAGCAGGCGGGCGACAACCAGGCGTTCTTCCACGACGGCCAGCGCATCGAGCAAATCCTACCACCCCACCTGGGGGCCAAACCAATCGAAGCCACGGTCTGAACCGCCGCCCCGGACTCGCCGGCGCCCACGCGCCGGCGCACGCCAAGGACTCGTAAACGAGTTGACTCCCCCATCACGTGCCCCAACTCTGGGTGGCCGGGGCTGCAACG
>CAYXPN010000090.1:0-17483 GCA_964467075.1 uncultured Planctomycetaceae bacterium | reverse complement strand
CCCGTGGCGTAGACTGCGTGCTCGCACGCACGCGCCGTAGCCACGCTCGCCAGAGCGTGGACCGCGGCGGCCGCTGGCTGGACCATTTGTCCACCGTCTGGCTTTCGGTGGCTACAGACGACGGTGGCTACAGACGCGGGGGCCGCCCATTACCAGAACAAACCGCGAATCGCGCGGCTCAGATCGCCTCGCTGCCGCGCTCGCCCGTGCGGATGCGGATGCAGTCTTCCAGGGGCAGCACAAAGACCTTGCCGTCGCCGAGCTGTCCGCTCGGACCGGTGTGTCCGCCGCGGAGAATGGCGTCGATCGTGGGTTCGAGGAACTCCTCGTTGACTCCGATCATCAGTTGAACCTTGCGCGAGAGGCTCACCGTAAGCTCGTGCCCCCGAAAGGCCGCGGGCTGGCCCCGCTGACGCCCGAACCCCTGAACGTCCATCACCGTCAGCCGGAAGACCTCCGCTTCGGCCAGGGCGGTTTTGACTGCTTCCAGGCGGTCGGGCTGGATAATGGCGATCACCAGCTTCATGGTCGGCGAATCCTTGTCTGTACGCACCCGGTTCCGCGGGGCCACTTGCCTCGGCGTATCATCCTAGCCCTCGCGACCCGCCGGGACAAGCCCGCCGCGGAGCGGGCCCGATGAAACCGCGCCGCGCCGGCGGGAAATCGACCCCTCGTTGTGGCCGGTCTCCCGACCGAGCCACTGGCCTCGACCGAAGGTCTCCCCACAGCTTCTGGGATAGGCGCTTAGCGCCCCACGTCCTCGAACAGCGCCTCGACAAAGGCGTCGGAATCGAACAGCGCCAGGTCCTCGGCCTTCTCCCCCACACCCACGTATTTGACCGGCAGGCCCACCTGCTTGCGGATGGCCACCACCACGCCGCCCTTGGCCGTGCCGTCCAGCTTGGCCAGCACGATGCCCGTACACTGGACCGCCTCGGTGAAATGGCGTGCCTGGCTGATGCCGTTCTGTCCGGTGGTGGCGTCGAGCACCAGCAGGACTTCGTGGGGGGCGTCGGCGATCTGTTTGCCCAGCACGCGGTGGATTTTGGACAACTGCTGCATGAGCGATTGCTGGGTCTGCAAGCGACCGGCCGTATCCACGATGCACACGTCGGCCTGCTTTTCCAGGGCCTGGCTGACCGCCCGATGGGCCACCGCGGCGGGGTCGCTGCCCTTCGCCCCGGTGATGATCTCCGTGCCCAGGCGTCCGGCCCAGACGGTCAACTGCTCGGCCGCGGCCGCGCGGAACGTATCGGCCGCGCCCAGCACCACGCGTTTGCGCTGCGACTGGAACAAATGGGCCAGCTTGGCGATCGACGTGGTCTTGCCGCAGCCGTTCACCCCGGCCACCATGAGCACGGTCGGGCCGGCCGCGGCAAAGCGGATCGGCTCGGCCGGCTGGGCCAGCAGGGCCTTGAGCTTCTGTTTGATGTGATCGAGCACTTCCTCGGTCCCGACCACGCGGGCACGGAAGCTCTGGCCGATGTCGTCCACCACCTCCTGGGCGGCCGCCACTCCCATGTCGGTCTTCACGAGCGCCTCGAACAGCTCTTCGAGAAACGCGTCGTCAACCAGGCGGCCTTCGCTTTTGAACAGGTCGCGGATGTCGGTGTTTAGAAGTTGCGTGGTCTTTTTCAGACCCTGCTTCAGTTTTTCCAGCAAACCCATGGCACACTCGGCATGAGACTCAAGGAATCGTCTGTTTCTGGGAAGCCCGGCTGCGCGATGTGTCTCCCCTCTCCCGCTGCAGCGGGAGAGGGGCCGGGGGGTGACGTGCTAAAAATACGCTGCCGACTTTGTGCCGCTTTGATGCCGTTTTTGTTCCGCAGAATGCCTGCTTTGTGGATCATCCGCCGGGGAAAGCAGGTACTCCCAGGAACAAAACCGGGGGCGAACGAGTAGCTCCGGCAACATTGTCCCCGAATTGTTCCCCCGTGTTCCGAGGCATTCGGCGTAACAACTTAGAACTTGTAAGAGTATTACTTCCCGGGGCTGCGCATCGAATTCGGCAAACAATTCCTTTACAAGTCCTTACAGCGCCAACACTTACCGTGCGTCCCCTTGGCACACAAACCGCATGCTGAAGGTCCAAGTATCGGTCGGACTTTTTTTTAGCACGTCAGGCTGGGGGTGAGGGCACTCGGGGCCCCACACGGCCCTCCACGCTTGCCGCAATCACTTTGCGCGTGCTACCCGGCCGCAGCCGAGTGCCCGGTTTGAATCACGAAAGCACGAGAGTGCGAAAGCACGAAACGCTGAGCGGCAGGGCACCGGCCCAGCTTGCCCCCGTCAGCGTGTGCTTTCGTCCTTTCGCGTTTTCGTGATGGCTCTCTCTGCGGCCGCAAGCTGGCGGCGGAACGCCTGCGGTGTCACACAGTTGGCCATCACCCTGAACACATGCTCCCCCTCTTGCAGCGGGCACCACGCACGCGGCCTCTAACCAAGCGCGTGGCGGCAAGCAGCCACCCTACGTGCTAATTCCCCGCCGGCTCACCTTGCTTCTCGTGCATCAGCCGGTCGAGGATGCCGTTGACGAACGCCCCCGACTCGGCCCCGCCGAACCGCTTGGCCAGCTCCACGGCCTCGTTGATCGCCACGCGCGGCGGCGTGTCGCCGAACAGAAGCTCGAACGCCCCCACGCGCAGGATCGCCCGATCCACCGGCGCCATGCGCTCCAGGCTCCAGTGGAGTGCGGCCCGGGCGATGCGCTCGTCCAACTCGTCCCGGCGCCCGATCACTCCCGCGGCCAGCCGGCCGGCGAATTCGACGATCTCGCCGCGTGCCGCCGTGTCCAACAACACGGCGTGTAGCAAGTCCCCGGCTGCCTGGGCCTGGTCGTCCCAAGGGTTTTCGACCCGGCGCGCAAAACGCTCCATCTCTTCGGGGCCGGGCCCGGCCTCGCCGTCCTCCCGGCCTGCGGCCGGTCCCACCGGCGCCGTTTGCGGATTCAGCGCGCGCTCGAAGACGAACTGGAAGGCCAACTGCCGGCCCGCACGGCGGCGGAGCATCCACGACGGCGAATGGGGCGAACTTGTGCTCATGCGTCCGGCTCGGGTGCGGATGGGAACTTCGCACCCGGAAGCCTCTCCATCAGTCGGGCCATTTCCAGGGCGGCCTCGGCACAATCCACGCCTTTGTTGCCCGGCCGCTGCTGGCCGCGGTCCTTGCCCTTGGTGGCCACGACCCCGCCGGATCGGGCCACGGCCTGTTCCACGGTGTTGCAGGTCAGCACACCGAACAGCACCGGCACGCCGGTGCGCACGCCCAACTCCGCCAGCGCCCTGCTCACCGCCCGGTTGATGTGCTGGTCGTGGGTCGTTTCTCCGCGGATTACCGCCCCCAGGCAGATGACCGCGACGTAGCGCTGGCTCTGGGCCAGCCGGCCCGCGGCTGCGGGAATCTCGAACGCGCCGGGCACCCAGGCCACGTCGATCTGATCGCTGGGCACTCCCCGGTCGATCAGCGTCTGCACCGCGCCGCTGAGCAGGCGCGTGGTGATCGACTCGTTGAATCGGGAGACCACGATCGCAAACCGGCCTGTGCCGCCCGACACGTCGCCTTCGTACACATTGACCATCGGCTCGCTCGCCTGGTTGTTGAATCGGCGGATTTCTCGATCTGCGGCCCCCGGGCTGAGACCGGCGCCAACACCAGCCTGGTCGCCGCGGGTGCTCGACTTGCGCTCTCCCAGGGCGGAAGTTGCGCGGGACCTCAGAACAACGGGTAGATCAGCGGGGCGAGGCCCGAACTGGCCAACACCAGCAACACACTGACCAGCAACAACACCACGATGATCGGACCGAGCCACCACTTCTTGTTGTATCTGAGGAACCCCCACAGTTCCGCCACCAGGCCGCCGGCCGGCTGCTCGGCCAGTTCTCGCAGGCGCTCGGCCTGATCTGCCCGAGTCACCGGCTCGTCGCGCGCGTCGTCCGGGGTGTGTGCCGAGGCCATGATCCGCAAGCTCCTGCCGTGTGAACCGTCCCGCAAAGCCCGTAGGATGTGTGCTTGCACGCACGCGACCGGCTGAAATGCGGCGAACAGCCGGTCAGCCGACGATGGCGATCTCCATTCGGCTGAAGTCGAACCAACGACCCGTCCTTGCTCTCGTCAATACTGCCGGAAATAGCGCTCCAACTCCTCGCCGCCTTCCCTCTGCTCGGCGCTCTCGTCGGCCTGGTCCGCGGGGTGTGCCCGTGGCGTCCAGTAGCTGGATGCCGCGGGATCGAAACGCCGGGCCAGGGGGTCGTGGCCTACGGCACGCATCACCAGGCCCACCGGCGTGAGTATCCCGTAGTATACCACTGCCAGCACCGCGTGGGAGAGGACCCAACCGATCGGCAGCCCGGCCCAGAGCGTACCCAGATACACCAGGCGCAACACGCGCACACTGATCAAGCCGGCCAGCGGCACACCCAGTGCAGCCAGCCAACACGCAGCCGCCCAGCCCGGTCGTCCGCTGCGCCAGAGCAGCAGGGCCCCCAACAGGCCCAGCAGCAAGGCCCAGCTAGCGGCAAACACCGCCAGCTCGCGCTTCGAGGGCTCATGTTCGATGCGAATCAGTGGCATGGGCGGATGGTGTCGTTGGGGGGTCTGGGGCTTCCGGGATTGGGGATTTGGCGATTGGGGATTTGAGCTTTGGGATCGGGTGCTTCTGCTTTCGGCTTTCCGCTTTGCCTCCCGTGGGGATAAACCGCACGGCTCGCTGTTGTTCGTCAAGAAAGGTTTCGTCCCAACCGGGAGCTGACGCTCCCGGCTCGCCATGCGCCCTTTTGCGACTTCCGACTTCCGACCTCCGACTTCCGCTTTCGGCTTTCCGCTTTTTGGCGGCTCGCCTGCACGCACGCTACTCCAGCTCCGGCACGTCCACCCAGCGGCGCTCCTGCCATGCCCGCAGGCCCAGCTCGGCCAGTTGCACGCCCTTGGCCCCCTCGCGCAGGTTCCAGGGGAAGGGTGTGTCACAGACCACGTGTCTGAGGAACAGCTCCCACTGGGCCTTGAAGGCGTTGTCATAGGGCATGTTGTCGGGCACCTCGCGCCAGTCGGCCTGGTAGTCGATCACCGGATCGATGTCGGGGTTCCAGACGGGTTTGGGCGTGAAGGAGTCGTGCTGCACCCAGCACTTGCGCAATCCCGCCACCGCGCTGCCTTCGGTGCCGTCGACCTGGACCACCAGCAGGTCGTCGCGCCGCACGCGCGTACACCAGGAGGAGTTGAACTGGACGGGCACGCCGCTGTGGAGCTCGAAGATCGCGTAGGCTGCGTCGTCGGCCGTACATTGATATTCTTCGCCCTGCTCGTCCACGCGCCGCGGGATGTGGGTGGCGCCCAGGGCAGTGAGCGACTTGATCGGCCCGAAGAGGTTGTCGACCACGTAGCGCCAGTGGGAGAACATGTCGATCAGGATGCTGCCGCCGTCGGCCTTGCGATAGTTCCAGCTTGGGCGTTGGCAGGGCTGGCGCAGGCCGTCGAACACCCAGTAGCCGAACTCGCCGCGCACGGCCAGCACGCGCCCGAAAAATCCGTGGTCTAATAGGTACTTCAGCTTGCGCAGGCCCGGCAGCCAGAGCTTGTCCTGGACCACGCCGTGTTTCACACCCGCGGACTGGGCATCGCGGCACAAGAGCAGTGCGTCGGCCAGATTGGTGGCGGTGGGCTTCTCTGCGTAGATGTGCTTGCCGGCGACAATCGCCTTGCGCACGTTGGCCACGCGCAGGTTGGTGCTCAGGGCGTCGAAATAGACCGCATAGCGCTCGTCGCCCAGGGCCTCGTCCAGGTCGGTCGTATAGTCTTTCAGGCCGAACTGGTCGCAGAGTGCCCGCAGCTTGCTCTCATTGCGTCCGACCAGGAGCGGCTCGGGCACGATGGCCTCGCCGGTGCCCAGCGCCACGCCGCCCTGGCGGCGGATGGCCATGATCGAGCGGGCCAGGTGCTGGTTGGTGCCCATCCGGCCGGTCACTCCGTTCATGATCACGCCCACCGTGTGGATTCTCATGGGTCATTCTCCGGGGGTTGGCCGTTGGTGTTCTGCCTTTGTCGTTGAAGTACCCAGTTGCTCTTGGGGATTGGGGGATTAGGGATTAGGGATTGGGGATTAGGGATTGGGGATTGGGGATTAGGGATTGGGGATTAGGGATTGGGGATTAGGGATTAGGGAAGTCGAGAGTCCAGAGTCCGCTTTCGGCTTTTCGTCCGAACCGGGAGCTGACGCTCCCGGTTCGCCACGCGCCGGTTTGTGATCTCCGATTTGCGATTTCAAATCTCAGATTTGCGACCTCCGACTTCCGACAGACACAGTCGCCTGCGGCTTGCCGTTAAACGGCCAGCCGACTCGCGACCTCAAACGTGCTGCAAGTACGCCTCTTTGATCTTCTCCAGGAAGACCTGCTGATCCGTGGCCCAGTAGCGATTGGAGAAGATCTCCACTTCGATAAACCCCTGGAAGCCGGCCTCTTCGACCCAGCCGCGGATTTGGCGCAGATTGATGCAGCCTTCGCCCATCAGGCCGCGGTCGTTGAGCAGGTCTTCGGTCGGCGTGCGCCAGTCGCAGACGTGGAACGAGAAAATCCGTCCTGCCCGGCCAGAGCGCTCGATCTGCCCTTCGAGCTCCGGGTCCCACCAAAGGTGATACACGTCCACGGTCACTCCCACCTGGGGCGAGCCGATCCGCTCGCACATCTCGTTGGCCTGGCGCAGGGTGTTGATGGCCGAACGGCTGTCGGCGTACATGGGATGGAGCGGCTCGACCGAGAGCTTCACGCCCGCCGCTTCCGCACGCGGCAGCACGGCCAGGATGCCTTCGGCGATCTGATCGCGCGAAACCTCCAGCGCTTGGCCCGGCACCGCGCCGCAGACCAGCACCACCAGCGGCGCGCCCAGCGCTGCGGCTTCGTCGATCGCGCGCAGGTTGTCGTCCACGGCCTGCTGGCGCCCGGCCGCATCCGGCGCGGGAAAGAATCCCCCGCGACAAAGCGAGGCCACCTCCAGCCCCGCGGCCCGCAGGCGCTCGCCCACGCGCGCCGTCTCGCGCCCCTCGAGCCACTGGCGCCAGACAGTCACTCCGCGCACACTGGCCCGGCCGTACTGCTCGGTGGCCTGTTCGATGGTCCAGGGTCGGGTGGTGATCGTGTGCAAGCAAAGGCGGGAAAAATCCGCCAGCGGCACGGCAGGCATGGAGAGGCCCTCCGTCCACGTCCGGAAAAACAGTCTCGAGCAAACGCCGTCGGCCCAGCCGAGCCCCGACTCGCCAGAGTCGCCCAGCGGAGCCTCTAAAACGTGGCATTTTACAGCACCCATCCCCTGCTGCAAACCGCCGGATGCCCGCCCGGCCTTGGACTGGCAGCACCGGGCCGATATATTAAGACCATGCACTGTCCGCTGCGGCCCGTCGACGAAAAAAGGTGACAGGCACCATTTGCCGGAACGGCCCGCGACCAACGTTCCGTCGGTGCCCGGCTTCGCACAAATGGTGCCTGTCACCTTTTTCCCCGCGACCCGGTCCTTGGTCCCCACCAGCCGAATCAGCCGCCGCAGTCAGCCCGCTCGTCCCTCCCCAGCAAACCGACCAGAGACGATCGAGGAGCCGTAACCATGGCCGTTCCCGGTACTGCCGGCAAGGTTTTGATGGTTGATCTCGACTCGGGCACGCTCAGCGTGGAAACGCCCGACGACGAGCTGTACTTCACTTATCTCGGAGGCTACGGCCTGGGGGCGTATTACCTCTACAAGCTGCAGAAGCCCGGCGTGGACCCCCTGGGGCCGGAGAACCACCTGGGTTTCTTTACCGGTCTGCTCACCGCCACGCCCGGAATCACCTCGAACCGCTACGTGGTCGTGGGCAAGAGCCCGAAGACGGGCACCTGGGGCGACGCCAACTCGGGCGGCAGCTTCGGGCCGGCCATGAAGGGCGCCGGGTTCGACGGCGTGATCTTTCGCGGCGTGAGTCGCTCGCCGGTGTATCTGCTCTTGCGCGATGGAAAGGCCGAGCTGCTGCCCGCGGACGAGTGGTGGGGTTGGACTTGCGACAAAGTGGAAGATGCGGCCCAAGAACTCTACGGGCCCAAGGCCCGTTCGGCCAGCATCGGTCCGGCCGGCGAGCGCGCAAACCTGCTGGCCGGCATCATCAACGACAAGGGCCGCGCGGCCGCGCGCAGCGGGCTGGGCGCCGTGATGGGCGCGAAGAGGGTGAAGGCCATTGTGGCCGTCGGATCGGGCAACGTGCCCATCGCCGACCCCGAGGGCCTCAAGGAGGCCATCCGGCGCCACCGCGAGTTCCTCACCCAGCAGGACGGCTACCGCGTGTTCAATCAATACGGCACCGCGGGCATCACCGCGGGCGCAGTGGCCACCGGAGATACGCCCATCAAGAACTGGGCCGGCACACCCGAGGATTTTCCCACCGCGCCGAAGATCAGCGACGACAACGTGCTGGCCATCCAGAAAAAGAAATACGCCTGCTGGCGCTGTCCGATCGGCTGCGGCGGACATACGATCGTGGAAAACGGGCCGTACAAGTCCGACACGCACAAGCCGGAATACGAGACCCTGGGCTCCTTCGGCGCCATGTGTCTGAACGACAACCTCGAGTCGATCAACCTCTGCAACCAGCTCTGCAACCACTACGGGCTGGACACGATCAGCACCGGCTGCACGATCGCCTTTGCCATCGAATGCTATGAGAACGGTCTCTTGACCGACGAGGAGACGGGCGGGCTGAAGCTCAATTGGGGCCACCACGAGGCGATCGTCGAGGTGACGCGCCAGATCGGCCGCGGCGAGGGCTTCGGCGGGCGCGTGCTGGCCGACGGCATGAAACGGGCGGCCGAGCGCATCGGCCGAGGGGCCGAGCAGTACGCCATCCACGTCCACGGCGAAGAAACGCCCATGCACGACCCGCGCCTGAATCCCGGCCTGGCCACCAGCTACAAGATGGACGCCACGCCGGGGCGCCATACGCAGATGGGCTCCTGGACCATCGAGGGCCAGTTCGCCCCGCCGGGACTGGTGACTGAGAAGATCGAGCGCTACAAGTATTCGGGCAAAGGGGCGGCGCATGCGCGCGTGAGCAACCACTTCCACACGGTCAGCGCTGCGGGCATGTGCCTGTTCGCCTGGTGCAATCTGCAACCTGAGGCACTGACCGATTCGCTCAAATACACCACGGGCCGGGATTACACGCTGGAAGAGACCGTGCGGACCGGCGCGCGGATCGCGGCCTTGCGCATCGCCTTCAACCTGCGCGAAGGCGTGCGCAACGTGGACATCAAGCTGCCCGGGCGCATGATCGGCTCGCCGCCGCTCGAAGGCGGACCGCTGGCCGGGGTGACCGTGGACGTGGACACCCAGGTGCGCGAGTACCTGGAAGCCATGGGCTGGGACCCGGAAACCGGCGTGCCCACGCGCGAGACGCTCGAGCAACTCGGACTGGATTTCGTGGCCGCGGACCTGCACGGCTCATGATCGGCAAACGGTTCGTAGTGGCCGTGCTTGTACGGCCTTCAACAGACCCGATAAATCGGGTCACTACGAGCGGCCACGCTGGCAACGCGGCCGGCAGCGCCCGCCGGGGTCAACTCAGCGCAGGCGGGCTCACGTGGCGGGCGCTGCCTGGTGCCGCGATCTGAAGCAGACACAAAAGGCAAGCCCCGGGGGTCCATTCACGCGCTTTCGCGCAGCACAGCGCTTGCCGCACATCTACGGCAGGATCGCCCGCAGCAGGTTCCTCACCGGCTGCCCCGGCACATAGACCTTGGGTTTGACGATCAGCGGACGGTTGGTCCAGCTTCCGCCGGGCAGCACAAACCGCGGCACCGCGGGCCGATACACCACGTTCTGGTGCGGATAGGCTGTCTGACAGGCAGACGCACTGGTCGATGCGACCGAACAAGCGGCCGGCCAGGATGTGCCGACATCGTAACAGGACGTATTGCCATAGTAGTAAGGTGTGCCGAGCGAACAGGTTCCCGAACCCGATGCGGGAGCCACGTAATTCCAACCGGCCGGCACCACCGGCGCACTCGAACGCGCTGCACTACAGCCACCGGGCGCCACGCACTGACGCACACGCCTTGACTTGCCGGCACACACGCGTCCGCACTGGCCGGTCGCCACTCGCAATCACTCGCGCTCACGGCGCCGCCTGCGCCGCCCACGTACGCAGCCGGCTGCACAGCCACCGGCTGGGCCGGACGCCAGCCGCCCTCGTCGAGCACCGCCGTGGTCGTGCAGGGCTGGCACGACTGGGCCGCGACCTGAGAGCACAGCCACGGAAACAAAGCGGCCGCCGCCAGAGCCGCGATCAAGCCGCCGCCGAGCATCCGGGTGCCAAACACACTCCCTTGACCGTTCATCCTTGGTTCCTCCTTGCCTCGAAACGGTGCGCGCGCAACGACCCGGCCGCAACGGTCGCGCAGACGCCTGACAGTGGAGCCGTCCCGCAGCGAGGATCGCACTCCCTTGCCAGGCCGCGGTCGTGCCGCACTTCCCTGGTGAGGATCGCCCCACAAGCCGGCGACCCGAACTGCTACCGTCATTTCCTACGCTCGCCCGCGGGCAAGGGTTCATGGCCCGGCCTGCCAATAGCCAGTCACCTTCTTCCCTACCGATTGCGCAAGATAGGTTGAGTTCGGCCGGGTGGCACGCCCAGAGCCCCAAGCGAGGTGCGTGGTGGTTTGTCGATCGAGCCGTGACGGCGGCCACGACAAAGCGTGGCCCTCCATTGGTCCGGCGGCGTCCGTTGGAGGGACGCGGTCTCTCGCGTCCGTTTTCATATCCCCTGACGGCGGCCACGACAAAGCGTGGCCCTCCATTGGTCCGGCGGCCACGACAAAGCGTGGCCCTCCATTGGCGCTGCTTCCGGCCGATGCGTGTGGCGCCTATAATGGCCGCCGATCGCAGGCGATCCCTTCTCAGAGGAAACCGAACGGCTCGTGAAGCGCTGGGCATGCCCTGCAACGGCGCCACGCCGGCGCCCGGCAGAAGGGCACGGAGCCGAAAACCTCTTGACTGGAGACGATCTCGGCGGCAAGCGGTCGGGGTTGGAGGGAAGCGAGGACCGAGATGAGCGCAGCGGCTGAAATCCTCCCGCACATGCAGGAATTGTACGACCGGGCACAGTATCCGGCCGCCTACGAAGCCGGCAAACCGCTCGGCCCGCTGAAGTCATGGCCCGGCACCACGGCCCGGCTGCTGGCGGCCCGACTGGCCATGCAGTTGGGCGCCCCCCGGCTGGCACGCGCGCTGATCTTCACCACCTGGCGCCAAGCTCCGCAGGATCCGGAGGCGTGCTTCTTCTACGCCCATGACTTGACGCAACGTGGAGGTCCGTGGCGGGGATGGCGTTTCCTGCAAGAGGTGGGCGAAATGCCGGCGGCCCCGCGCGTGCTGCGCGCCCAGTGGTTCGGCCTGCACGCGATCTGCCTGGCCGTGTTGCGCGATTTCGGCCGGGCCGAACAATGGATGGAACGGGCCGAGGAGCTGGCCTCCGACGATCCGTTCGTGTGGGTCCAGCGGAGCGTGGTGCTGGGCTGCGAAGACCGCTGCGAAGAGGCGCTGGCCGCGGCCTTAGGCGCGCGCGAGCTGCGCCCCTGGTACCGGCCGGCGGTGGAAGCCACGGTGGAACAGCTCCTCCAACTGGATCGCCAGCAAGAGGCCCTGGAGCTGCTCGATCAAGCCAACCAGCGCCTGACCAGCGGCCTGCTGGTCTGGCGACAGGCCGGCCTGCTGGCCGACATGGAGCGGTTCGAGGAGACATGGTCGCTGTGTGCGAAGATCGCCGAGCTGTTGCCGCTGATGGAAAAGCGGGCCGTGCAGGAGCTGGCGGGCTTGCGCGCCCATACGGCCTATTGCTGCGGCAAGCTCGAAGAGGCCCTGCGCTTCAGCCGCGAGGCTGAGAGCCCGTTTTTCGAGCAGATGGCCCAGCGCCTGGAGTCGGGCCAGGTGGGCTGCCGCAAGCTGCTGCCGGTCCCATTCGTGCGCCAGCACCACAAGACCTGTGCGCCCGCCACCGTGGTGTCCTTGAGCCGCTACTGGGACAAGCCGGCCGACCAACTCCAGGTGGCCCGCGAAATCTGCTACGGAGGCACTCCGGCGCACGAGCAGCGGTCGTGGGCCGAGCGCAACGGGTTCCGCGTGCGGGAATTCCGCGTTACCTGGGAAAGCGCGGTGGCGCTGATCGACCGGCAGGTGCCCTTTGCCATGCAATTGAGCACCGCGGACTGGGCCCACCTGCTGGCGGTGATCGGCTACGACAGCCGGCTGCGCACGCTCTTGGTGCGCGATCCGGCCCGGCCCGGCTTGGGCGAGTTCGGGGCCGACAAGCTCTTGGAGGAAAGCCGTGCCACCGGACCGCGGGGCACGGCGATGGTGCCGCGCGAAAAGGGCGCCCTGCTCGACGGCCTGGAGCTGCCCGAAGAGGAAATCTACGAACAGCTCGACCGCGTGGCCTGCTGCCTGCGCTCCCACCAGGGCGAAGAAGCCCGACAGGTGGTGGAAAAGCTGGAACGCGACCATCCGGGCCACCGCCTTTGCATCGAGGCCCGCGCCCGACTGGCCTCCTACGACGGCGACCCTGCCACGGGGCTCAAGTGCACCGAGCGTCTGCTGGAGCAATTTCCCGACGCGGCCATGTTTCGCATGCTCATGCTTTCCTTTCTGACCGAGCTTGCCCGGCGCGAACAGCGCCTGGAATTGCTGCGCGAGGCCTGCCACGGCCCCCATACCGCGGTGGTCTACTGGCAGCGATACGCCGCGGAACTCAGCGACGACGCGCGCCAGCATCCCCAGGCCGCCTACTGGCTGCGGCGGGCGATCCGGGCCGACCCCACCGCGGGCGAGAACTATCGGCTGCTGGGCAACATCCAGTGGACCCGACAGCGCCGCGAAGAGGCCCTCGGACTCTATCGCTTCGGGGCCTGCCTGGAGGAAACGGACGAGCAGTGTGCCCATACCTACTTCGTGGCCTCTCATCACCTGCGGCGCACCGAAGAGGCCCTCGGGCTGTTGCGCGATCGATTCGAGCGATACGGGGGCCAGTCGGGCTGGCCGGCGCGAACGCTGGGCTGGGCCCTGTTACACTTGGACCGTTTTGAGGAGATGTTCGCCCTTCTCCAGGCCGCGCTGCGCCTGCGCCCGGACGACGGAGACCTGCTGCTGTTCGCCGCGGAGATGCACGCAAGCTGTGCGCAGGAAGCGCGGGCGGGCGAGCTGCTCGAAGCGGCCCGATCCGTGGCCCATCCCCACCAGTGGCTGCGCACGGCCGCGGAACTGGCCCGGCGGCGGGGCGAACTGGAGACGGCGCGCCGCTACTGGTGCCAGTTGGTCGAAGCAGAGCCACTCGCCCTGGATGCCCAACGCACGCTCGCCCGACTGCTCTTTGAAACCCAGGGGACAGACGCGGCCGCCGAGCACCTGCAAGGCGTGGTGGGGCGGTTCCCGCACAGCTACGGGTTGCGGGTGGCGTTGATCGAATATCTGCGCGAGGCAGACCCTGCGGCCTGGGAGTCGGCGATCCGGCAGTTGCTGGAAATCCACCCGGCCGACGCCTGGACCCACCGTGAGCTGGCCTGCGCGCTGGCCGCCAGCGGCCGATTCGACGAGGCCCTCGCTTCGGCGGAAGAGGCCCGCCGGCTCGACCCCTCGGCGCCGAACGGCTACGTGATCGCGGGCCACATCTTCCACGACCTGGATCGCCAGGATGAAGCCCGGCAGTCGTATCGCCGGGCGATCCGGCTCTCGGTGGACGAGGAAGCGGCCATTGCCGGCCTGATCGCCGCCTGCCGCACCAGGCAACAGCGCGAGGACGAGCTGATGTTCGTCTACGAGGAGCTGGTGCGCCAGGTGATTTTCGGCGACGGGTTGCTGAGCTTCCGCGAATACGCGGCGGGAACTCTCGAACCGGAGACCCTGCTGGAGGTCTTCCGGGAGGCGCTCGACGTGCGGCCCGATCTCTGGCACGCCCACTGCGCCTTGATCCGCCAGTTGACCGCCATGGGCCGGACCGACGAGGCACTCGCGCGCGCGGCCCGGGCTGCAGAGCAGTTTCCCCTGCTGCCGCGGATTTGGCTGGAGCTGGCCGCGGTGCGCTGGGCCCGCGGCGAATTGGCCGAAGAAATCGAGGTGCTCATCCGAGCCGTGGAGCTGAACCCCTCGTGGGACGCCTCGGTCCGGGCACTGGCCGACGCCCATCAACGGGCCGGCGACCCGGAAAAGGCCCGAAAGGCCCTCCAACGCGCACTGGCCAGCGAACCGGCCAACCCGATCCTCCACCGCAGCCTGGCCGGAGTGCTGCGCAAGCTGGGCGACCTCGAGGGTGCCCTGGACCACTGGGCGAAGGCCGTGCGCATCGAGCCCTCGTTCCTCGATGCATGGTCCGAGTTGCAGCATTGGGCTTCGGAAAGTAGCCGCCCGGAACTGCCCCGGCAGCTTGCCCGGCAGCTCGTCGGTGATCGGCCGTACGATAGATGGTGCTGGTTCCTTTTGGCCGACGTGCTCGACGCGCCCGACGAGCGCGGCGAATCCACCGACGCACTCCAGCGCGTGCTGGAGCTCGATCCGCGCATGATCCCGGCCCACCAGTTGCGCATTCGCCGGCTGCTCGAAGACGGCCAACCGGACGAAGCCCGGGCCGCCTGCCATCCCGCGGTCTTCGGCGACGCGCCCCCGCCGATCCTGCGCCTGGAGGCGGCCAGGGTGGAAGGCCGCTGCGGCCGCTTGCAGCAGGCGATCGAACAGTGCCGGGCGATCGTCGACGACGACCCCGCGTTCCTGCCCGCCTGGAACTATCTGGCCGAATGCTCTGCGGATACCGGCCAGGACCAGCAGTTCCTCGAAGCGGCCGAGCAGGTCGTGCGCCTTGAGCCCGATGATCCGGTCTCGTGGGGCTGTCTGGGCGCGGCGCGCATCCAGACCGGCAACCGGCAGCGTGCCAAAGAGGCACTGGCCCGGGCGATCGAAATGGCCCCCGGCTACGAGTTCGCCGCGGTGGAGCTGTTCGGCATGCAACTGGAAGACGGCCAGACGCAGCAGGCTTTGCGCACACTCGAAGCCACTGCGGCCCATCTGAGGCCGCCGCTGGTCTGCGAGCTGCGCGCGCGGAGCGCTGCGGCGACGAACGATGCGCAGGGAGCCGAGGAGGCGCTGCGCGAACTGTGCCGCGACCCGGGCGAAGAGGGCGCCAACCTGCTCGGCGCGGTGTCTGCGTTGGCGAAGGCGGAAATGGCGGAAACCATCGACGCCGTGCTCCGCCCGGAGCTTGATCGCCCCGATACACTGCGGGCCGTGGGCAACGGCTGGGCAGCGGCCAGAATCGGGGTAAACCTGGTGGCGGACTGCATTTCCTGGCTGGAGCACAACGGCGAAGCCGGCGCTTGCTGGTGGGGCGTGGCCGAGGAAGTCCTCTGCGAACTCGCGGAGCGCAGCGACCGGGCGGAAGTGGTTCGCATGCTCAAACGACACGGTGAGCGTCTGCGCGCGCACAACGCGACGTGGTCGGCCATGGGACACGCGCTGACCCAGATCGGCGACCCACCGAAAGCCGTTCGATGGATGGGGGACTGGAACTCCCGGCAGGAACTCGCTCCGCGCCACCTCTTCCCCCTGGCAGGCGCACTCTGGGAGCTGGACCGGCTCGACGAGGCAATGCAGGTCAGTCGCCATGGGGTCAACCTGCCGCCCGATCCCGCCGCGCGATACTTTCGCCTCGGACTGGCTGCTCTCGCACTCGTCCAGGGCGATGTGGAGTCGGCCGGCGCCTCACTGCGCGCCGCGAATCCGCGCAGCTTCGGCGCCGAAGGATTCTATGGGGCCCTTGCCGATCTGATCCAGGCGGCCGTTGCCGAGTTGGAGCGCCAGCCTCGACCTTCATCGCGCGAGATCCGCAGGGCGCTGCGCCGCGCGTGGCGGGGGCACAAGAGCTTGTTTCTCAAGAACAGGATTCTGCGGCGGCTCTATCGCCGCGTGCTGGTGCGACATGCCGGCGATACGCTGACGCGGCTTTGGGCGGCCGGGGACTGGCTCGCCGGCCTCTGGGATTAGCGATGTTTCCGTTGTCAATGACTGGTGGATCAAGCTCAAGCCGTAGGTTACGTGCTTGCACGCACGCCTCGGGCGACATCTTACGGCGAGCCGCCGGCGTAAGAACTTGTAAGAGTATTACTTCCCGGGGCTTCGCTTCGCCGTGAGCCCCGGCCACCCGGGGGTGCGCATCGAATTCGGCAAACAATTCCTTTACGAGGCCGTAGGGTGCGTGCTCTGCACGCACGCGAGTCCCGCGGGCGGCGCCCGGAATGTGAGAACCAAACGCATCGTTGCAGGCGAAACGCCTGCACCACAAAAACCATCGACGTCGATCAAAGGAGAAACCGCCGTGAGACCCTGGAAACTCGCTGAGACCAACTACGGCGAGCTGCGCGCAGAGAAGTTCGAAGTGGCCGTGCTGCCCTTCGGCGCCACCGAGCCCCACAACCTGCACCTGCCCTACAGCAACGACACGCTGGAGGCCGACTTGATCGGCGAGAAACTCTGCGAAGCCGCGTGGCAAAAGGGTGGAAAGGTGGTGCTCTTGCCCACCATCCCCTACGGCACCCAGACCAACCAGGCCCGCTTCCCCCTGGCCTTGAACCTCGACCCCTCCACGCTGCTGGCCGTCATCCGCGATCTGGTCCAGTCGCTGGTGGGCTCGGGCATTCTCAAGATCGTGCTGCTCAACAGCCACGGCGGAAACGAGCTGAAACCGGTGTTGCGCGAACTGTACGGCAAGACCCCCGCCCACCTGTTTCTTTGCAACTGGTACGCCATCTACGGCGATGTGTATCACGAGCTGTTCAACGAGCCCGACAACCACGCCGGCGAAATGGAAACCTCGCTGGCCCTGGCATACTGGCCGGAACTGGTGGCCCGGCGCGAGGACGGCAGCTTGACGGCCGACGAGGGCCGGCCCGCCCGCTGCCGTTTCCAGGCCGTGGAGAGCGGCTGGGTCTCGATCACCCGGCCCTGGCACCTGCTGACGACCAACGCGGGCGTGGGCAATCCCCACCAGGCCACCGCGCAGAAGGGGCGCCGGCTGGTCGAGCTGCTCGTCGAGCGCCTGGCCGGCTTCCTGGTCGAGCTCTCCGAGGCCACACTCGACGAGCGGTTTCCCTATTGAGGACTCGGAGAGAGACTGATTGCTGCAATCAAGCTTTGCTGAGCTCCGCCTGCTCTACGATCGGTAAGGCCGGCCGGGGCGTCGAACTCCACGATCCTGCCCAGCACCACAAGATCGGCATTGGCCACGGTACACTCGATGCTCTCGGTGCTGGCAAACACCGGCTGGGCGCGGGCCTGGTGCGAGACACCGAGCCAAACGCACACTGCGGCCAGTGGGCACAACCAGTGACTTCTCATTTGGTAACACTTCAGCCGTCTGAAGTTGGAACTGCCGAAAGCAGCAAGCGGCTGATCGAGCAAATCGTAACTCTTCAGCCATCTGGAGACTCAGCGCTGCG
>CAYXPN010000089.1:0-17745 GCA_964467075.1 uncultured Planctomycetaceae bacterium | reverse complement strand
GACAAGCGGACGGGATGGTGGGTCTGCGCCTCCGGCTTGACCCACCCTACGGCCTGAGATATGTAGGGTGGGTCGAGCGATAGCGAGACCCACCGACAAGCGGACGGGATGGTGGGTCTGCGCCTCCGGCTTGACCC
This sequence comes from uncultured Planctomycetaceae bacterium, assembly GCA_964467075.1. Lineage (GTDB taxonomy): Bacteria > Planctomycetota > Planctomycetia > Pirellulales > Thermoguttaceae > CAYXPN01. The sequence goes on along the minus strand of CAYXPN010000089.1, from coordinate 17,608 downwards.
ACCCTACGGCCTTTGCACGCACGCCGCTCGTGAGTAGTTGCACAAGAAGGACGTTTCCGGCCATCAGTCACGGATGACAACCCATGTATAAACTGTTGCTCTGCTGGCGCTATCTGCGCACGCGCTACATCGCCCTGGCGTCGATCATCAGCGTGATGCTGGGCGTGGCCACGATGATCGTGGTCAACGCCGTGATGGCCGGGTTCACCACGGAGATGGAAAACCGGCTGCACGGGATTCTCTCCGATCTGACCCTCGAGTCGCGCAGCCTCGAAGGTATGTACGATCCCCAGCACCAGATGGAGCAGATTCGCCGGGTGGCAGGCGACCAGATCGCCGGCATGACACCCACGGTGGTCGTGCCGGCCATGCTCAGCTTCCGCTACGGCGGCGAGTGGATCACCCGGCAGGTCGAGCTGATCGGCATCGACCAGCAGACCCACGCCGAGGTGAGCGATTTCGCCCGGTTCTTGCAGCACCCGGACAACCGGCGCCGCCTGAGCTTTGAGCTGCACGAGTCGGGCTACGACACGCGCGACCACCAGGCAGGCCCCGAGGCGCCGCCCAGGCCGCAGATGGGCCTGTCCGGCTGGACCTATCGCCGGCGCTGGGCCGAAGTGCAGGCCCTCCAGCGACGGCTGCGCAACGCCGCAGAACCCGACTGGCCCGGCACAGGCCACGCGCCGCCTCCCGACCTTCGGCCCCAGGCGCGCCCCGATCTGAAGCCGGTGCGGCCGGCCACGTCCGACCAGTCGGCCCTGGGACGGTTGCCGCGCACGCTCGAACCGCGGGTGGTCGAGGCGGAGTTCGTCGACGCGGCGCCGGCACCCTTGCCCCAAGGGTCCGAAGCGCTGCCCAGCAACCGGCCGTCTTGCTGGGGCACGGGGGAGCGCGAGACGCGCGAGCCGCTGCTGGAGCATGACCAGGCACCGGGCCCTGCGGCCGACGCGGACCAGTCGGACGCACCGCCCCAGACCGATCCATTTGCCACCGGTCCGGACACTCCGCCCCAGACCGACCCGTTTGCCGCCCACGGGGCCGGGGTGGGCGAGGTGTTCGACCCGGCCGAGCAGCAGCACACGGGCCTGGTCGGCGGCATCGGGCTGTTCAGCTTCCGCACGCTCGAAGGCGAAGATCGATTCCTGGCCTTGCCCGGCGACGACGTGAAGCTGACCTTTCCCACTGCGGGCACGCCGCCCAAGGCCGTGAGCGACGACTTCACGATCGTCGATCTCTACGAGAGCAAGATGAGCGAATACGACGCCAGTTTCGTGTTCGTGCCCCTGGAGAAGCTTCAGCAGTTGCGCGGCATGATCGACCCGCAGACCGGCAAGGGCCGCGCGAGCGCGATCCAGATCAAGCTCAAGCCCGGCGCGGACCCCCAGCAGGTGCGCGACCGGTTGCGCGCGGCGTTTCCCGCGGAACTTTACGGCGTGTACACCTGGCGCGACAAGCAGGGGCCGCTGCTGGCCGCGGTGCGCATGGAAACCGCGATCCTCAACGTGCTCTTGTTTCTGATCATCGCGGTGGCCGGGTTCGGCATCCTGGCCATCTTCTACATGATCGTGGTGGAGAAGACGCGGGACATCGGGATTCTGAAATCCCTGGGCGCGCCCAGCCGCGGGGTGATGGGCATTTTCCTGGGCTATGGGCTGTCGCTGGGGGTGGTCGGCTCGGGGGTGGGGTTGGTGCTGGGGCTGCTCTTGGTCCGCTACATCAACGAGATCGCCGACTTCCTGGGCTGGGTGACCGGCCGGCCGCTGTTCGACCCGGCCATTTACTACTTCTACCGCATCCCCACGATCCTGCAGGGGCGGACCATTGCCTGGATTCTGCTCGGGGCCCTGGCAATCGCCGTGGCGGCCAGTGTGGCGCCGGCCCGCCGCGCCGCGCGACTCAATCCGGTGGAGGCACTGCGCTATGAGTGACCACGAGGGCAAACGGCCCAACGACGAGCTGCGGCAAATGCTGGGCACCGCAGAGACATCGGGGCGGCCGGCCGATCCGCGCATGAGGACCATGCCCTGTGTCCAGGGCGGCATCCCGCTCGGCGGGGGCCCGCGATTGGAGCTGGACGCCCCGGCTCCTGCGTCGAGCGCGTCTGCGAAGCCCGCACCCAAACCCGCCGCGCCCAGCACCACGGCCCGGCACATCGGAGGCCCCCACTTCCATGTAAAGGCGGGCCACCCGCCCGTCGGCTCCCCGGGGGCGCCGGCCGAAGCGCCCCAAGCCACCCCCGCGGCCCAGGCGCCCGCGCAAGACGGCTTCCAACTGATGACCATCGGCCTGAGGAAGAGCTACTTCAAGGGTGGTGTTGAAGTGCGCGTGCTCCGGGGGCTGAGTCTGGGGGTGCGCCGCGGGGAGTTCCTGGCCGTGGTGGGCCAGAGCGGCACGGGCAAGAGCACCCTGCTGCACCTGTTGGGCACGCTGGACCGGCCGGACAAGGGCGAAATCCACTTCGAAGGCCGGCGCATCGACCACCTCGGTGCTGCGCAGCAGGATCGGCTGCGCAACCGGCACTTCGGCATGATCTTTCAGTTCTACCACCTCTTGCCCGAACTCAGTGCCCTGGAAAATGTGCTCGCCCCGCTGCTGATTGCCGAGGGGGTCTGGGGCTACTGGCGGCGGCGGAGCCACTACCGCCAGCGGGCCCGAGAGCTGCTGGAGCTGGTCGGGTTGGACCATCGCCGGAAGCACAAGCCCCGCGAACTCTCCGGCGGCGAGATGCAGCGGGCGGCCATCGCCCGCGCCCTGGTGGTCCGGCCCGACGTGCTCTTGGCCGACGAGCCGACGGGCAACCTGGACCAGCAGACCGGCCAGGAGATCGTGGCGTTGCTGCGCGACTTGAACGAGCGCTGGAAGCTCACTATAGTGATGGTCACCCACGACCCGGCCGTGGCCGACCAGGCCGATCGGATCGTGCGCCTTTTCGACGGCCGGATCGAGGCGTAGGCTTTGTCTTAAAACGGTAGCCACGCTCGCCAGAGCGTGGACCGTCGCGTGCGTGCAAAGCACGCATCCTACGGCCTGAGTGGGTCGTGTGCGTGCAAAGCACGCACCCTACGGCCCTAAAACGGTAGCCACGCTCGCCAGAGCGTGGACCGTCGCGTGCGTGCAAAGCACGCATCCTACGGCGCGAGTGGGTCGCGTGCGTGCAAAGCACGCACCCTACGGCGCGAGTGGGTCGCGTGCGTGCAAAGCACGCACCCTACAACCTGTTTCGAGACGAATCCACGCCTGTAGCCACCGAAAGCCAGACGGTGGACGGATCATTCGTTGCGAAACATCGCGGGATGTTGTCCACGCTCTGGCGAGCGTGGCTGCGATGATCAGACTGAGCACGCTCCTATGGCCCTGAAGGTCTACATCAACGGCAAGCTCTACGACAAAGAAGACGCGCGGGTGAGCGTCTTCGACCACGGCCTGCTCTACGGCGACGGCGTGTTCGAGGGCATCCGCAGCTACGGCGGCAGGGTCTTCCGCCTGGCCCAACACCTGGAACGCCTCTGGCAGTCGGCCAAGGCGATCTGGCTGGAGATTCCCGTCTCCAAGGAAGAAATGGGCCGCGCGATCCGCGAGACCCTGGCAACCAACGGGATCGAGGACGGCTACATCCGCGTGCTGGTCACGCGCGGCTGCGGCACGCTGGGCCTGGACCCGGACAAGTGCAGCGATCCCCAGGTGATCATCATCACCGACCGCATCGAGCTGTATCCCGCGGAATTCTATGAGCAGGGGCTGGAGATCGTCACCGTCAGCACCTCCCGAAACCATCCGGCCGCGCTCAGTCCGCGCATCAAGTCGCTCAACTACCTGAACAACATCCTCGCCAAGATCGAGGGCCTTCAGGCCGGGTGCATCGAGGCGCTGATGCTCAACCACAAGGGCGAGGTGGCCGAGTGTACCGGCGACAACATCTTCCTGGTGCGCGAGGACAAGGTCTATACCCCGCCCACCGACGCCGGCGTGTTGGAGGGCATCACGCGCGCAGCCGTGATCGAGCTGGCCCGCCAGGAGGTCGGCCTGCGCGTGTTCGAGGTGCCGCTCACGAAACACGACGTGTACATCGCCGACGAGTGCTTTCTGACCGGCACGGCCGCCGAGGTGATACCGGTGGTCAAGGTGGACAGCCGCGTGATCGGCTCGGGCCGGCCCGGTCCGGTCACGCGCGATCTGATGGAACGTTTCCACCGCTTGACCCGCAACTGCCGGGAGTGACAGCCTCCGGCCTGCCCTTGCCTGCCCGACCTGTAGAGCTCCGCCTCTTGCGCCCCCGGAAAACCGGCGCTTCCCCTGCGCACTGAAGGACTTGCACCCATGAGACCCCTCCTGCTCTGCTCGATTGCCTGGATGATGATTTGCGCTTGCGGTCCTCTGCGTGCCGACGACTGGCCCCAATGGCGCGGTCCCCGGCGCGACGGAGTGTGGCGCGAGACCGGCATCGTCGAGAAGTTTGACGGCCCCGAGCTCCAGCCCCGCTGGCGCGTGCCGGTCTCGGGCGGCTACAGCGGACCGACGGTGGCCGACGGGCGCGTGTATCTGACCGACCGGCTGGCCGAGCCGGAACAGAAGGAACGAGTCTTGTGTTTCCGGTTCGACGACGGGCGCCTGCTCTGGTCGTTCGAGTATCCCTGCCGGTATACGATCAGCTATCGCGCCGGCCCGCGCGCTTCAGTGACCGTGGACGAGGGTCGGGCCTATGCCCTGGGGTCGATGGGCCATTTGCACTGCCTGGACGCGGCCACGGGCCGGCTCCTGTGGGGCAAGGACCCGCAAGATGACCTCGACGTCCAGGTGCCCACCTGGGGCGTGGCCGCAGCGCCGCTGGTGGAAAAGGACCTGCTGATTGTGCAGATCGGGGCCCAGCCCGGGGCGTGCGTGGTGGCCCTGGACAAGCGCACGGGCGCAGAGCGCTGGGCCGCGCTGGATGATAAGGCCTCGTACTCCGCGCCGGTGTGCATCGACCAGGCGGGCCGGCGCGTGGTGGTCTGCTGGACGGGCACGCGCGTGGTGGGGCTCGACGCACAAAGCGGCGACGAGCTTTGGGCGCAAGAGTACGGCTACGATCGCTGGGTGATCGCCATTGCCACGCCGGTGGTGGAAGATCATCGGCTGGTGGTGGCGGCTTCGGATCGCGGGTGCATGATGCTCCGCCTGCTCGCCGAGCGGCCCGCGGCGGAGCTGCTCTGGTGGCGCCGGGGGAGCTACGAGAAACCGACCGACGGACTGCACGCCCTGATGTGTACCCCGCGCATCGTCGGGGATCACGTCTACGGCGTGAGTGCCTACGGCGTGCTCCGCTGTCTCGACGCGCGCACGGGCGACCGTGTCTGGGAGAATACCACGGTCACCTCGCAAATCCGCTGGGGCACCGCCCATCTGGTCCAAAATGGCGAGAGGACGTGGATTTTCAACGACCAGGGCGAGCTGATCATCGCCCGGCTCACACCCGGCGGATACGAGGAGATCGACCGCGCGCGCCTGTTGCGTCCCACGCGCGGCCAACTCCCGCGAGGCGACGGGGTGACCTGGAGCCATCCGGCGTTTGCCGAGCGCCACGTGCTCAACCGCAACGACGAGGAACTGGTTTGCGTGAGTCTGGCCGCGGAGGAGTAGCCGGGGCCGAATGTGATGCCGGCGCGCTTGAAGAGGCGATTTCTCGGCGGCGCTTGACGCCCCCGGGGGCTCTGCCCATACTGCACTCGGCGTGGCCCTCCATGGATGGCGCCCTCGACAGCACGTTGCTTCAGGCGCCTGAATGGTTACGGCGTTGTGTTGCACAAACGAAAGGAACATCGCATGAGCACATCAGAGCGCGGGGCCCGGCATGGGACATCCCGGCGCCGGTTCCTGACCACTTCCGGCAAGCTGCTGGCCGGCACCACCCTGCTGGGCACGCTCTCGTCGCGCGCCTATGCGGGCGAGGACCACACGATCAAGGTGGCGCTTATCGGTTGCGGCGGCCGGGGCACGGGCGCGGCGTCCAACGCGCTTTCGACCCGGGGGCCCACCAGGCTGGTTGCCATGGCCGACGTGTTCGCCGACCGGCTGGCCTCAAGCCTGAAGAGCCTCTCGGGACGGTTCGGCAACCAGGTGGATGTGCCGCCCGATCGCCAGTTCCTGGGAATGGACGCCTATCGCAAGGCCATCGACCTGCTGGACGAGGGCGACGTGGTGCTGCTGGCCACGCCGCCGGCCTTCCGGCCGATCCATCTGGAGTATGCCGTGGCCAAGGGGCGCCACGTGTTCATGGAAAAATCGTTCGCCGTGGACGCGCCGGGCATCCGCCGCGTGCTCAAGGCCGGCCACGAGGCGGAGCGCAAGAACCTGAAGATCGCCGGCGGGCTGATGTCGCGCCACTCTCCGCCGCTGGAAGGGGCCGTGCGCCAAATCCACGACGGCGCGATCGGCAAGGTGATCACCTGCTGGGCCTATCGCATGCACGGTCCGGTGGGATTCAAGCCAAAGCGCGAGGGCGAGAATGAGCTGGCCCATCAAATTCGCAACTACTCCTGCTTCACCTGGGTCAACGGCAGCTTCATTCTCGACTGGCTGATCCACAACCTGGACGTGTGCTGCTGGCTGAAAGACGCCTGGCCCGTGGCCGCCCAGGGGCACGGCGGGCGCGAGGTGCGCACACAGCCCGACCAGCTCTTCGACCACTACGCGGTAGAATACCGCTTTGCCGACGGCACGCGCCTGTTTGCCCAGGGCCGCCACATGCAGGACTGCTGGGGGTTCTTCGGCGACGTGATCCACGGGGCCACGGGCTCGGCCGTGCTGGGCGAGGGCATCTCCAATCCCCAGCTCTTCAAGACCCACGAGCAGTCGGCCGACAACCTGCTCTGGCGCCACGAAGGACCCTCGGGCAATCAGTACCAGATCGAGCACGATCTGCTCTTCGCCGCCATTCGCGAGGACAAACCCTACAACGAGACCGAGCGCAGCGCCTATGCGGCCATGACGGGCATCCTGGGGCGCATGGCCGCGGAGAGCGGCAAGATGATCACCTGGGACGAGGCCCTGGCCTCTGAACTGGAGCTGGCCCCGGGTCTGGACAACTACACCATGGAGTCCCACCCGCCGGTGAAACCCGACGCCGAGGGCGCCTATCCGGTGGCCATGCCGGGGTTTACGCAGGTGCTGTAGATCGCGCAGCAGGGGGGCCGAACGTGGAATGACCAATGACCAAGCACCAATGATCAAGGCCCGATGGCCGAGGTTGCGAGGCCGCGCGCGGCGAGCCGGCGGCGTGAGCCGCCGGTTTGGCCGGAAGTCGGAACGCGGAGGTCGGAAGTCGGAATGAAACGTGCGAGCCCCGGGGTTCATCCCCGGGGGCGGCGTCCGTGCCCAAGCTCCCGGCGGGATAAACCCGCCGGCTCAGTTTGTGCCCACCGGCTCCAGCACGCTTACGGCCACGTCGTCGAGCCAGACCTCGCCCATGCCGCTCAGGGCAAAGGTCACGTGCACCGGGCCCGAACAGGGCGCGGTCCGATAGAGCACAAACTTCTGCCAGCCGTTGGTCCCGCGGATTCGCTCGGCCAGGTCTTCGCCCCCTATCGAGTCCACGATCAAGAGCCCGTCCACACTGCCGACGACCGGCTCGCGCACCAGCACCCAGCCGTGTACACACACCAGCGCACCCGAGGGCACCTGCACCGGCGCACTGGTGATCCACACCGCCGGGCCCTCCACCGCCCCGGGGGCCTGCTCGGGGTCGGCCGGCCGGGCCACGAGCCTCAGCCCGGTGCGCCCGCTGTGAGCTGCCTCGGGCACCAGATCGGCGAACGACTCCACGCCCGGCTGGGGCTGCTGCGTGTGGCGCCATCCCGCGGCCATTAAGGCGTGCAGGTCCTCGAACTCCCCGCCCCCGAGCAGGTTCGGTCCCAGGCGCGAGCCGCCCAAGCGGTCCAGCAGGCGCACGTGCCACGGCAGGGCCGCAAACGTGCTCGTGCCGGGGCTGGTCGCGGGCGAAGGCAGCGCCTCGACAGCGGTCTGCCAGCAGCTTCGCTCCACCAGGCGCAGCATTCGCCCGGCACGACGCGCAAAGAGATAGGCCGCGGCAGGCTCGCCCGCTTGCAACTGCCGGCCTGACCCCTCCAGGCTCTGCCGCGCAGCGCTCATCCACGCGGTGGTCTGGGCCGGCACGGGCAGGTGCCCGCGGAGCTGCCCGAGCACCTCCTCGACTTGTTCGTAGCGTGCCAGGGCCAGATCGTGTTTCAGCGCGGCTGCCAGCGAGCCGGCCGCGGCAGCCCGCCGCTTCAGGCCGTCGACCACCACCGGGTCCTGAGCCAGCACCACCGCCGTGGCCAGATCGAACTCGCCCCAGCCGATCCTCAGCCCGCCGGTGACGCGCTTTTGTTCGAGCGGCTCGACGCGTCCCGGCATCAGCTCATAGGCCCGCACCGACTCGGGCACGCCGGGTACGACCAGCGACAGCCCGTTGAGCGCAGCTTGGCCCACCACGTGTTGGGCCTGGGGATCGAACCACAAGGGCAGCACCAGCCGGGTGCGGCCCGCTCGCAGCACCGCGCTAAGAAGCAGCGGCTCGCTGGCCTGAGCCGTGGTCTGGAGGGTGCCGGTGGCAGCCCACGGTCCGATTAATTCCAACTCCGCGTTGAGCAATTGCAGGGCCTCGGCCCGATAGCGCGTCTGTGGATCGTCGCTCGTCAGCGGAGTGTCGGAGAGAAACAGCAAGCCGCGCGAGCCCGAAGCCAGGGCGGCCAAGGCCGACAAGCGGAGTTGCTCCTCGGAGACGGTCTGCGGCGGCGCGCGGTCGGGCCAGATGGCGCGCAACTGGGCTCGCAGCGCCGCGGTGGGCTGGGTCTGGATGGTGGTCCAGACCGGCGTGCCCGGCCGGGCCAGGCGCTGCTGCATGACGAGCCATGTGCCGTAGTCGGCCAGCTCGGAGCTGGTGCCCATCGGGCGCCGATCCAAGAGCAGCAGGTCCACCTGCCGGCTGAAGCCGCGCACTGCGTCGCGCGCATCGCAGACCAGCGGCCGGTTCGCGCGATCGGCCAGACGCACCGCGTCGGCCCGCGCACGCAGGGCGTCCAATTGCGCCTCCGAAAGCCCCCGGCCCAGGTTCCAGGCCAGCACCTGGCCGAACTGTGGTGCAATGGACTGTCCGGCTGCGATCTCGGCGGACTGAACACCCGCGGAAGCCGGCGGCGCCGCGACCAGCCACAGCCCCAGGCGTGCCGCCTCGGCCAGCAAGGCGTCGGAAGGCACCTCGTCGAGCCAGACGGCGTTGAAGCCCAACGCTTGCAGCCGCTGGAGCGGCTCGCCGCGATACTCGATCGCGCGCAGGAAAAACGGATGGCCGTCGGCCACCAGCGTGGTGCCCAGCATTTCCACGCGGCGTTGGGCCCCCGGCTCGCCTGCCTCCAAGTGTCCCGAGCCGGTTCGAGTGCCCAAGGCCCCGGCCGGGTGTACCCGGGGCCCGGCGCGCGTCTGGGAAGCCGACACAAAGCCGGCGATGTCCAAGTCGTCGATCCACAGGTTGACGGCGTCCGGGCCTGCGGAGACCTCCAGCACCATGGACTCCACCCAGGCGCCGCGCGGGTCAACGTCGGACTCCCATTCGGCGCGCAAGACGCGCACCTGCCGGGCCAGCAATCGCGGCAGGTCGGCCAGACGCAACTGCTGCCACTGGCCCGCGCCCGTGTAGCGGCTGCCGCTCAGAAGCACCGCGGCCGGTTGGCCGGTGCGCGGGTCGAGCGTGTCGGGCAACACCACGCGCGCCGCCAGTTGGACCCCGCCGCGATCCGATTTGACCCACACGGTGGGCAAGAGGTCCTCGATCACCCTGGCCCGACCCGCATCGTGCCCCAGAAACACGCGCGTGCCGGCTCGGGCGTGGATTTGGAGCCATTCGCACTGTCGGCCGGTGTGCGGTTGTTCCGCGGTGCGCTGGTGGCGGACGATCTGGTAAGGGCCGGTGGCGCCGACGGGCTGCCAGGTGGGCTGAGCGGATTCGAAGCTTTCGTACCAGGCCGCTCTGGGCAGGGGTGTGCGGGGCTGGCCCCCGGAGAGCCCGGCGGCCGGTTCGGCTCCAGGATTTGCGCTGCCGAGCGCCCGGGAGGCCGAGGGAGGCTGTGCCCGCCAACCGGCCTGCTGCGCGCGGGCGACTGCCCGGCCGCCGAGCCCTGCCAGCAGGCAGAGGCAGACGATCGCCAGGGTCCTTGGGACGCCGTGCTGGGGTCCGAGGGCCACCCGACCGGACCGCGGGCGAGCCGGCAACCGAACCCCTCGGCGCGGCAGTCCGGCGGATGCGGTCCGCCGGGGGCACGTTTGCGGGTCACTTGGCCGAAGCCGACCGGCGGGAGAGCCCCCGCAGGCGTGGGCACCTGGGACTTCCGCCCTCTGGCGACCTCGGCCACAGGACGCAGAGGCCCAGCGCCCGAGGGCGCTTCGCCGCCATGTGAGCCGTCTTTTCCCACTCGAACGAGGCATTCGTCGTACGGCGTCGCAGCGGGTCAGTTCCCAGAGAAGTGGCCGAAAGGCAACACGGGTCCGTAGCAGGTGGTTTCGACGTAAGCGGCGCTTGTATCAAGATTTGCGGAAAACTTCCAGACCACTCGTGGTCTTTTGGTCACACGGAGGTTGGGCCGGGCAGAGGTCCGGGGGGCAATGTGACGGTGCGTAACATATTGCTGCTGCGCAACTTGCGCCGATCTGCCGACGTTCGGCCCCGGCGCCGGCACAAGTGATGCTCCTCATGGGTTTGCAGACGCAACCTTGAAGGAGCCGACCATGAGCAACCCCCCCCGCATCGTCAAACCCGACGCCGAAATCCCCCAGGAAATGGCCGAGCTGGCCGCAGTCATCGGCCGATTGCCCGCGGAATTCCGCGAGGCGATCGAGGGACCGTTCGGCCGAGTGCTGGAGGGCACACGTCGTCGTCGCCGGATTCTGTCGCTCGTCCAGGAGGCCCTGGGCCAGTTGCGCCTGGACATGAAGTATCTGACCTTTGATCTGGAGGCCACCCGACGCGAACGTGACGACTACCGCCGCCAGGTGGAGGGCAAGGGCTGAGAGGCACGGCTGGTCGAGAGGTCGCAAGGCCGTCAGGGCCCCCCGCGTCGGGGCAGGTGGCGAGTTGCCGGGGGCCACAGGCTGCGTTGCCGGGCCGCGTCCAGGGCTGTTCTGCCGGGGAGATTGCAGCGGTCGGCCGCCGGCAATACCATACACGAATGGGAGTGTCGCCTCTCGAAACGGGTGCCGCCCCCTTGGGTTGTGTGCTTTGCCCCCTGTAGGCCGCATGTGTAGCCCGGCAACCATCACATGGCGCAACCATCCGCTGACAAAATCGCCCAGCGGGCATTCGATCTGGGACTGCTCGACGAGCAGCAGTTGCGGGAGATTTGGGCCACGCTGGGCGCGCGCGACGTGCCGGTCGAAGAGTTGCTCCAGTTGCTCGTGCGCCGGGAGTACATGACGAATTACCAAGTGGAGCGGCTGGTCAAGGGGGAACGCAGCGGGTTCTTTTTCGGCCCCTACAAGGTGCTCTATCTGGTCGGTTCCGGCACGTTTGCGCGCGTGTATCGCGGCGTACACAAGGACAACGGGCAGGTCGTGGCGCTGAAGGTCTTGCGCAACCGCTTCAGCGACAATCCCGAGCAGTACGAGCGCTTCTTGCGCGAGGGCCAGTTGGGGCGCGAGCTGCGCCATCCGAACATCGTGCCCATCTACAACGTGTGCTCCGACGGCAGGACCCATTACCTGGTGATGGAGTTTGTCGAGGGATGGAACCTGCGGGATTTCGTCAGAATCCGCACGCGCCTGGATGCGGCCGAGGCCACGCGCTTGATGATCGGGATTACCGACGGGCTGCGATACGCCTTCCAGCGCGGCCTGACCCACCGCGATCTGAAGCTGAGCAACGTGCTGGTTTCCAGCCGGGGGCAGCCGAAACTGGTGGACTTCGGGCTGGCGGCCATGGACGATACGGTGAGCGACGACGCCATCTCCGACCTGCCCAATGCACGCACGATCGACTACGCGGCGCTGGAGCGCGTCACCGGCGTGCGCAAAGACGACACGCGCAGCGACATCTATTTCCTCGGCTGCATCTACTACCACATGCTCAGCGGCCAGGCGCCGCTGCCCGAGGGGCGCGATCGCGTCCAGCGCCTGAGCAAGTGGCGCTTCCAGCGCATCCGGCCGATTCGCCAACTCGCGCCCGAAGTGCCCGACTCCGTGGCCCTGGTGGTCAACAAGGCGATGACGCTCGATCCGAACAAGCGCTACCAGGCCCCCGCGGCCATGCTGGCCGATCTGCGCATTGCCTCCCGACGCCTGGCCGAGGTGAGTGACAAGGCCGCGGCCCGGCGCACAAGCCAAGGCGGCGACGGCCGGGGCGGCTTGCCGCGCAAGCCCGAGCACGCCGTGATGATCGTCGAATCGAACGCCCAGTTGCAGGAGGCCTTCCGCAACGGACTGAAACGGGCCGGCTATCGAGTGCTCCTGACAATCGATCCCACGCGGGCCCTGAGGCGATTCCAGCAGGACGGTGAGACGGCCGACTGCGTGGTCTTCGACGGCCAGAGCCTGGGCCGTCCCGCGTTGGAGGCCTTCAACGACCTGGCCGAAACGAACCGGACCCACAACGTCCGGGCCATGCTCCTGTTGGATCGCAGCCAGGAGCAGTGGCAGTCCGAGGCCCGGACCGCTCCCCACCGCCAGGTCGTCCTGCTGCCGATCACGATGAAGCAGTTCCGTGCCCGGCTGGCCGGTCTGATCAGCGCGGAGCCCGAGGAATAGGCGCTGCGCCGCATCAGCAGCCACGCTCGCCGGAGCGTGGGGCAGGACGTGTCGTCCGTGTTACGGCGACGGACCGGAGGTCCATCCTGCACGCGTAGCCGCGCTCGCCGGAGCGTGGGGGGGCATCTGCCGACGCTTTCTAACAGACGGCTTGTCCCACCGTCTGGCTTTCGGTGGCTACTGGCTTTCGGTGGCTACCGGCGGAGGCGAGTGGTGCACGGCCCCACCAATTGACGCAACCCCGCGGCCCTCTATACTTAGGGGGAACACGAAACCGCGACCACCGCCCGGCAGCCGGCCACCGCGTGCCGCCCCAAGGGGGGCAGCCCGTTTCGCCCCGCTGATGCCAGTGGTGGTCGCCGAGACGAGCTCACTGCGTGGGCGGATCGACGGCCCGCCGCGTAACTGCCTTACTCGACCAAGGAGAGGAATTCGATGGGTACAATCGCTGAAGTGACCGACACCGACTTCGAAGCCCAGGTCTTGCAGGCCGACGGACCGGTATTGGTGGACTTTTGGGCACCGTGGTGTCAGCCCTGCCGGATGATCGCGCCGGTGATCGAGGAGTTGGCCCAGGAAAACGCAGACTCGCTGAAGGTGGTCAAGGTCAACGTCGACAATGCCCAGAATACCGCGGCCAGCTATGGCATCAGCGGCATTCCCACAGTGATGATCTTCAAGAACGGGCAGGTGGTGGACCAGTTCCAGGGCGTGCAGCCCAAGAACAGGCTTCAACAAGCAATCGACGAGGCCAAGCAATAGCCGATCGGGCCGCTCGCGCCTTGATCTGCCCGCGTGCGCGGCACTGCCAGCGGTTTGTAGTGACCGTACTCGTACGGTCTTCGAGCGACCCGATGAATCGGGTCACTACAAACAGTTTGCGCGCCAAGCGCCGGCGCCTGCGGCTTGCCGTTATACGAGCAGCCGCGCTTCGGTGTTAATGTCCTCAGCCGGGCATCGCGGAGAGAGATGTATGAAACCGCGGATTTCGAAACTGCTCGTAGGCATGCTGGTCGGCCTCGCGTGTTCCGGCACGACGTTCGGGACCGCGCACGCCGGAGAGGCGCCGGACGCTTTCGTCTTCGAGAACGACCTGGTGCGCTGGACGATCGGCGCCGACGGGCTCAACCGCTCGTTGCTCCAGAAGGCCGGCAATCTCGAACGCCTGGCCAACAGACCCCAGCATTTCGCCTGGATCACCAAGGACTCCAAGACATTCCCCGCCACGCAAGTTGAACGCCGCGGCGAACTGCTGCACGTCAGCTTCGGCGCATCAGGCGTGGAGGCCGACTACCGGATCACTGCACACGGGCCGTATTTCATCGTCGAGCTGGCCGCGCTGAGCGACAACGAGGTCGAGAGCCTCTGTCTCGCGCAGCTCGACGTGGCGGTTACCGAGAACTACGGAGGCTGGCTCAACGTGCGCTGGGACGACGAGTTCGCCTGTTGCGTGATGAGCCTCAGCCCTCGCGTCAACGTGGGAGGATTGCGCGCGATCGTCTATCGCGAATTCGGCATGGTCGGCCAGCGCGCAGCCGTGATCGCCGTGCCCACACCGAAGTTTCTGGACGTGGTCGAGCGCGTGGAAAGCGAGCAGAATCTGCCGACCAACTACCTGGGCGGGCAATGGGCCAAGCGCTCCGAGGACGTGCGCCGCGGATACCTGTTCACCGATCTGACCGAAGCGAACGTCGAGGAAACGATCCGCTACGCCAAGCTGGGCGAGTTCGGCTACATCATGACCTACAGCGGCACGTGGTCCTCGTCGCTGGGCTCGTATCCGATCAACACCCGCAATTTCCCCGACGGCGAAGCAAGCCTCAAGCGCACCATCGAACGCTGCCACGCCGCGGGATTGAAGGTGGGCATGCACATGCTGACCAGCTTTGTGAACAGGAACGACCCGCTGGTCACGCCCAAGCCCGACCCGCGCCTCTTGAAAGACGCCACGGCCCTGCTGGCCGAGGACATCGATGCCCAGACGCAGACGATCCCGCTCGCAGGTTCGCTGGACGGCTTTCCGCGCACGGCCGCTTATTACGGCGCAGGGCTTCAAGGGTTCGACGTGGTGATCGACGAGGAGATCATCCACTACCGCGGGATCGAGCAAGGCGATCCGCCCCGGCTTGTCGGTTGCACCCGGGGCTACCTGGGAACCACGGCCGCACCGCACCGGAAAGACGCCGAGGTGGGACACCTCGCCCAGCGCTACGGGCGCTTCCTGGTCGATCTGCGCACGTCGCTCAAAGACGAGCTGGCCGAGCGCATCGCGGGCCTGATCGACCGCTGCGGCTTCGACATGATCTACTTCGACGGCGGCGAGTGCAATGCGGCCAACGGCCCCTACTGGTACTGGGTCACGCCGCAGCAAACGGCCGTCTACGAGCGGGTGAAACGAGACCTGCTGGTCCAGGGCTCCGGCGGCACGGCCTGGACGTGGCACTTTTTCGTGCGCGGCTGCTGCGACGACTTCGCCGCGATCGCCCCCAAGCAGTACCTCGACTATCACAAGATCGCCGATTCCTACCGCCACTACCGGGCAAGCTTCATGCCCGCGGAGCTGGGCTGGTGGGGCTTTCTGGACGACACGCCCGATCATCCCGCCACCAGCCCCGATGAAGTGGAACTCTACGCGGTGCGCATGCTGGCGCTGGATTGTCCGGTCTCGCTCGAAACCAGCCTGGCCCGGCTGAAGGCCAACGGGCGCACCGAGGAGTTGCTGCGCCTGTTGGGCAAGTACGAGCGCTTGCGCCTGGCCCGGGCGGTGCCCGAGTCGATTCGCCGCCACCTGCGTGAAGGCGAGTGGCACATGACCGAAGAGGACGGCAACCCCGTGTTTCGGCCGGTCGATTACAGAGATTATCGCATCGAGGCGCCGGGCGCCGTCGCGGTCGAGAACCACTGGGCTGCCCAGCCGCTTTGCTTCCGGCTCAAGGCCGTCCACACCCTGGCCGAGCCGGGAAGCGAAGAGAACATCGTCCTGGGCGCATCGAGTGCGGGGATCGCCCTGGAACCGCCGAAACCGGACACGCCCATGCCCGGGGCCTTGATCCGGCGCGTGCAGTTCGCCGCGCCCGCAGGCGAAACCGAGAACGGCGCCCTCGTCGGGCCCGAGGTGCAAGCGCCGAAGGGCCCCGTGGACTTGCTGGGGCACCGCGCGTTGGCCGTCACGCTGGAGGTCGAAGGTGCCTTCGAATCCTCGGCAGCGGATGTGCCTGTGCTCAATGTGCAATTGGAAGGCCCGGCCGAAACCTACCGCGACCACTACATCGACCTGGACTTTTCCGGCACGCGCACGGTCGTTCTGCCCGGCCCCACGCCCGAGCGCATGCTGCCCGAGTTCCGGCCGGCGCATGCCAACTATCGCTTCAAGGCCGCGGGCTACCACTTCAACTACGGCCGGATCGTGGCGTTGAACCTGCGCTGGATGCGCTGTGCGCCCGATGCTCGGCTGCGCTGCAAGGTTCTCCGCGTGGAAGCCCTGGCCGAAGCGGATACGCGCATCGAAAATCCCGCGATCACCATCGGCCAAGACACGATGCGCCTGCCGATTACGCTCTCGACGGGCGACTACGCGGAGTACGTGGGCGGCGGACCGTTGCGCGTGTTCGACCGCAACGGAAATGCGCTGCGCACAGTGGACTGGAAGGACACGCCGCCGACCGTGCCGCAAGGCAAAGCCAAGGTGCGGATCGAAGCCGAGACCGCCGGGCCGGTCAAGTTGACGCTGATCACCTTCGGCCCGCCGATCCAATAGGGGCAGCGGGCCCGTTGCTCAGTGGCGCGGGGGCACGCTGCGGCCCGAGGCTTTGGCTTGCTCCAAGAGTGACTTCAATTGGCCGACGATCTCGGCGTGTTGGCCCGAGAGGTTGATCCGCTCGCCCGGGTCTGCGGCCAGGTTGTAGAGCTGGCCCGGGGCCTGCGGGGTCGTGTCTTCGATGGCCAGTGCTTTGAGTGGTCCGCGGTTGTATGCATTGCCGCCCGAGCCCTTGTGGTCGAGATACTTCCAATCGCCCCGGCGGATGCCCAGGGCGAGGCTGATCGTCTGGTGGAGCACCACGCGCTCGGCGTCCTGCGCGCCCGCACGTCCCAACATGGCGTGCAGAAAGCTCTGGCTGTCCTCGGCCGCATTGTGCGGCAGTTTCGCGTCTACAATCGCCGCGCAGGTGGCCATGATGTCCGTCTGGCAGATGGACAGATCGCAAGTGCTGCCGGGCGCGACGCGCCCCGGCCAGCGCACGATGAACGGCACCCGGTGGCCGCCCTCCCAGTTGTCGCGTTTCAGCCCGCGCCACGGCCGGGCCCCGTCGTGGCCGTGGTCGGCGCGCATGTGCAGCACGGTGGTCACCTCGGGGCCGTTGTCGCTGGTGAAGAACACGAGCGTGTTGTCGGCCACTTGCAGGCGCTCGAGGGTCTCCATCAACCGGCCCACCACGTAGTCCAGCTCGAAGATGAAGTCGCCGTGCGGACCGGCCTTGGTCGCTCCTTTGAAACGATCAGCCGCAAACGACGGCAGATGGACCGCATGGGCCGCATGGTAGAGGAAGAACGGCTGCTCCGGGTGCGCGCGCACGTGCTGTTCGAGAAACTGCCGGCTCTTCTCCAGGAACACCAGATCGAGCTCTTCCAGATCATAGCCCGGCGCGATCAACCCCGGCCGGTTGTCGCGCGAATACGGATGGTCGGGCAGGCCGGTCCGATCGAGCGGCTGCGTGGGCGGCACGGGGACGCGGTCGCCCTCGATGTAGGCATAGAGCCAGTCCGTGCCCGGGCAACATGCCGCGCCGAAGAAGTAGTCGAACCCGCGATGCACCGGTGCATCGGGAATAGGGCGCGAGAAGTC
>CAYXPN010000088.1:0-17874 GCA_964467075.1 uncultured Planctomycetaceae bacterium | reverse complement strand
AGCGTGGCCCTCCACGGGCGCCTGATTCTCTGGGGCAAGGGGGCCTGGAGGGACGCGGTCCCTCGCGTCCGTGCCTGGAGGGACGTGCTGCGGTCGCGTCCGCCGGAACCCGATCGACGGCCACGACAAAGCGTGGCCCTCCACGGGCGCCTGATTCTCTGGGGCAAGGGGGCCTGGAGGGACGCGGTCCCTCGCGTCCGTGGAATCAATCCCCACACGAGCGGCCACGACAAAGCGTGGCCCTCCAGGTAAGCGCGTGGCCCTCCAGGTAAGCGCGCGCAGGGGTCACGGCCCGTCGCCGGCCTCCAAACGCCCCTCACCGTTGTCAGGCCGGCCGTTGGACCCATCGAGCGGCGAATCCACCGCCCGCCGGAGCACGCGCCATGAGAGCAGGCAGCATGTGCGCTGCTCCGGGCTGAGCGCTACGCCGAACAGCTCGAGCATGTCCTCGGCCGTGAACTGGCGCACACGCTCAACGTGCTTGTCCTCGAAGTGCTGCGCCAGCATCGAAGCGGCCGCCTGATTGATTGAGCAACCGTCGCCCGAGAAATAGATCGCCCGCAGGATGCCCGACCGGTCGATGTGCAGCTCGAAGCGCACCATTTCCCCGCACGGCGCCTTGCGTTCCTGGTAGGCGTGGGTGCGGCCCGGACACGGCCCGCGATGATAGGGCTCCTCGTAGTGGTCGAGGACGCGGTCATGGTACAAGGCGTCGGCTGGGCAGGGATCGTCGGGGCTCATGGCGGTCAAACAGTGGCTGTCAGAGAACAAGGGAACAAAGCAGAAGGATTCGAGTCGCTGGATCAGGCCAGGAGCAAGTGGCGCGCGGTCCGTGGAAGCACGCGGGGCGTCACGGCCGGCCGAACGTCGAAGCCGGCCAATTTTTGTCAGCTCTGGCTGTCAACATTCTAGCGCTCGCGTCCACCCCCGCAACAGAGGGGATGTCTGTTGGATGGGCAGATGTGCGCCGGCCGCGTGCCATTGCTTGACGGCTCCACGGCCAGGCCGGACGGAGCCGTGCCCACAGCGCCACCCGTCCGACTCAGCAACCCAGCAGCTTGGCGGTCGCCAGCCAGCGCAGCTCGCCTTCGCCGCGCTCGATCATGCCGTGGAAGCGGACCAGGGCCACGGCCCCTTTGGCCATGCGCACCCAGGCGCGCCGGTCGCCGATCAGTTCGGCCACCATATAGCCCACTTCCGGTGCATGCCCGACCCACGCCACCTGGCCATACTGCTCTGCCTGTTGGTCGGTCCACGCCAGAAGCGTGCCCCAATCGCCCTCGGGTGTCAGTTCATCGCGGGCGACAATCTGCGCCCGGGCGCTCGTGTGTTTGGCCAGCAGTTCCGCGGTTTCCCAGCAGCGCACATACGGACTCGTGGCCACCAGCTCCGGCGCGAGCTCCCGCTGGCCGAGCAGCTCGACCATGCGCGCAAAGCGCTCCCGTCCCTCGTCGCTCAAGGGTCGCTGGCTGTCGTCGGGCCAGCGCGGATCGCCGCGCTGGTGTGCCCAGGCGTGACGCACGATGAACAGGTCCATGGCAACACTCTCCCGAAGGTCCCCCCACAGGACGTTTTGATCTTGCACGGCCCGCTGACGGGCTCGGCCCGCTGGGCCTACCTGAATGACCTTGCGGGATTCCAGGATCGTGCAAGGCTACCTGGCCCGCCAAACCATCCGGTCGTCGATCCCCAATTGCTCCTGTGCCCGGGCAATCGCGGCCCGAAACCGCCGGGCATCGAGCGGATAGCCCGCGGTGGGCGCCAGTCCCGGCACTTGATCGCACCAGAACTGGTTCAGCGCCCGCATGGCCAGTTCGCGCAGGTACTTGGCGGCCATCGAGGCCAGGGCCACGGGCAGTTGGGTCTCACCTTGGACCGCGAAAGCCACTTCCACGCGGCGGCCCTCGAAGCCCAGCCGATAGGTGCTCCGCAATTGCCCTTCCTCACGTGTCTCGACCAGCCCGCCGCCGAAGTGGTGGGCCAGCAGCCCGGCGTAGCGATTGCGCCCGCCGTGCTTGTCGCACCAGACGCTCACCGGCCCGGCCCCCAGGCCGGCCATCACCCGGCCGATCAACTCCAGCGTGCAATGCGTCAGGGCCGCGCCCTTGGACGCGTATCGGTCGAGCAGCGCATTGAACTCGCCGGCGAAGACCGCCCTGGCGCTCAGCTCCACCAAATGAATCCCCGCCCGATCGCACTGCCCACGCAGTCTGCCGCTCAATGGGCGCAGCTCGTCGGGCCGGGCACACAGAGGAGTGCGTGCGTCGTAGTGCGCGTACCACGGCAGCCTGCGCATCTGGGCCACCGCGTCGGGCGCCAGCGCGTGCCAGACCTCGGACCACGAGTCGGGCCAGAGGCCCAAGAGCCCCATCACGGGCCAGAGGCCGCGTTCCAGGTGGAGCAGTCCCTTACCCGGCTGATAGAGCCGCTTCGAGTCGGCAATGGCCAGCGGAGCGGTCGGGTCGCCTCGAAGGCCGGCCGGGTGGGCACAAACCGCTCCGTCGAGCCGTTCGTACAACCGGTCGCCGGCCGTGGGCGGCTCGACTTCCCAGACCGATACGGCCACCACCAGCGGCCCGAGATTCGGTCCGTACCCCGCTTCGTCGGTCCCGATCAAGTACACCTGGGCGCATCCTTTTGCGCGGCGAAGTCCCCGGTGGCCTGCCGGGGGGCGACCTCCGGCCACGTGCCTCAACCGGACAAACCGGGCAACGTTGCTCACACGCCAACCAGCGTAGCAACCCGCCCGCACCGCAGCCAGGGGTGGGGGGGCGGTGCCGATTCCCTCTGGTCGGCTGCGTCGCACGGGTGCCACTGGCGTCTCGCCAGTGCGATCAGGGGCATCGCCAGAGACGTCACCGCACGGGCAAGACGCCCGTACCAGCGATCGCAGGCCGCCGCCCCTCGTGTTGACATTGCCGGCGGTGCTCTTACAGTGGATGCTCGTTGGCCCATCAATGGCACGTGCGTCAGCAGTTGGCACTTGTAAGGGTATAACTTCCCGGGAAAAGGTGACAGGCACCATTTGCCTTCAACGGCCCACGACCAACCTTCGGTCGGTGCCCGGCTTCGCACAAATGGTGCCTGTCACCTTTTCCCGGAATCCCGCAAACTCATTTAGCGCTCTGGGCGTGCCACCCGGCCAATTGTTTCAATTGCAGGACGTGCACTGCTGGGCAAGCCAGCAGTGGCACCCGCGGGTTTGCTCGGCGCTGTTCGTAGTGACCCGATTCATCGGGTCCTTACCAGCACTGCTGGGCAAGCCAGCAGTGGCACCCGCCGGTTTGCTCGGCGCTGTTTATGGTTTGTCTTCCGCGCTGCCGGACAGGCCAGCAGTGGCACCCGGCGCGGGCCGGCCGAAAAGGTGGCTCACACCCAGCCGGAAGATGATCCACAGCGCCGCGAGCGCCTCGGCCAGGTCGATCTTCGATGCTCCGCGCTGGCGATCCACGAACACGATGGGCGTCTCGCCCATTCGCGCCCCGGCACGGCAGAGGTGCCAGAGGATTTCTTCCTGGAACGAATAGCCGCGGCTGCGCACCCGGGCCGGGTCCAGCCGGCCGAGGACCGACACCCGGTAGCAGCGGAAATTGCCGCTGCAATCGCGTGCCGGCAGGCCCAGCATCCATCGGGCATAGGTGTTGACCGCCCGGCTCATCAGCCGGCGCCTGAGCGGCCAGCCTTCCACCCCGCCGCCCGGCACATAGCGCGAGCCGAGCATCACATCCACCGGCTCGCCCTGCGGGGGGTCCATGGCGCGCAGCAGCTCGGGCAGGTAGCGCGGCGGATGGCTGAAGTCGGCGTCCATCGTGAGCAGGTAGTCGTAGCCCTCGCGCGCCGCGTAGTCCATGGCCGCCAGAATGGCCGTGCCCAAGCCCAGTTTGCCCGCGCGGTGCAGGCAGCGCACGCGCGGGTCCTCGGCGGCCTTGCGCTTGCACCACTGGCCGGTGCCGTCCGGCGAATTGTCGTCGACCACCAACAGATGGGCCTCGGGCAGCGCGGCGAAGATCTCTTCAACCAGGCGCGGCAGATTCTCGATCTCGTTGTAGGTGGCCACGGCCACCAGGACCTTTGGTTGCTCAGGCATGGACAGAGGCTCTGCGCGGGCGGATGTGTGTTCCAGGAATCGGCTCGGGGTGCATGTCCTCCCACAAACCGAGTTCCCGCGCAATTCTACAGCGCAATGGCGCGGACGAGAAACAGCCGTCGCGCGTTTCCGAGTGTTGGGGCAGCGCCGAGCAGATCAGCGGCCCGGATTCGCAATGGCGAGCCGCTTGCCGTGAGCCTGCGGTTCGGGGTGGCGCACCCAGAGCGACAGCAATGGGTGTGGCGAGTTGCGCGCGTGCAACAGAGCGTCTCACCGCAACCGGGAGCTCACGCTCCCGGCTCATCTTGGAGAAACCGCTGCCCGCAGCGCTGGCGCGTCAGTTCCACCACCAGTTGGCCTGGGACTGAGTCGCGGCCGCGGCACGGGCGGCACGGGGCGAGTCGTGCTGCTTGACCTGGTCGGCCACCTGCCAGGAGTTGATCACCACTCCGCCCGAGGCCGTAATCACCCAGTTGGTGCCCTTCTTCATCAGCGTGGCCCGGCTGGCCACGCTCTTGGGCGCCGGAAACTCGTCGGCCGGGAGCCGAGTGCCGTCGAGCAGCACGGGCATGTTCCAGTCGACCTTCTCCGGCAGACGCTCCTTGAAGATCAGCGCCGAGACAATGGCCAGCTCCATGCAGTTCTGCAACTGCCCGAAGATCGGCTCGGCCACGGCCAGCTCCGGGTACTTCTGGGTCATCAGGTCGGCCCAGCGCTGGGCCTGGGGACCGGCCTGGCGCGTGTGCTGCTTGTTACCCGCGGCCGTGAGGAAGTCCTCCTCGGTCATGGCCTTGACCGAACCGGCGGGCAGCTCATAGGCCAGCCCCTCTGAGTCGCGCACCAGCGACTCATAGTTCGGCTCAAGCCACCAGCGCGGCATCATGTTGCTCATGCCGCGGCCCGTGGCCGGGACCATGCTCAGGAAGCTCGGCAACCCGGCCACCGGCGAGCGCTCGAAGCCCATGGCAATGCGCTTCATCCGATAGTCCGCGGCCACCAGCACGCGCGCAAAATGGCTCGTGGCGGGCACACCGGTCACGCTGATCTGTTGCGCGCCGAGCACCTGTTCGATGCCCGCGGCCGTGGCCTGGGGATTGCCGATGGTGCTGAGCCGGCTGACGTGGGCGCGCAAGCGCTGGAGTCCCTCGGACGTGGGATCGATCGAGCAGGTGATCCCGCCCCGGGCCGCCTGGCCGGCTGAGCGCAAGGCCACCAGCAGATCGTCCAAGAGCATCACGGGCCGGCCGGTATTGACCCCCACCACCATACCCTGCGGCCCGACCTTCCATCCTTCGGCCGGTCCGACGAGCACGATGTCTTGCTGCTCGGGATAGACGAACACGTAGCGAATGCCCTGGAGTCCGGCCAAGTACTTGACCTCATCGGGCAGTTCCCGGCCGCTCCGGCGGCACTCGGCGATGGCCGCCTCCAGGCGCCTGAGCGACACTTTGCGCAGCGGCACCGGTTCGCCGAGCGCGGCCGGCACGTCGCCGAGCGCCTCGGCCCTCAGCCGGGCCAGAGTGCCGATGTCGTCGATCCGCGCGTTGTCGAGAAAGCCGCTGAGATCGATGGACACACCGCCCACGCTGCGCGATCGTTCGAACACCTGGGCGGGGGCCGACGTGGCAACGAGCAACACTCCCACAACAGCCACCAGACAAGTCCAGACCACAAGACCCCCAAACGACCCGAACGATGGGACTCGCCTACACATTTGGATGCTCCTTGTGCAACTGGCGCCTGGTTCGGGCACCTGAAAAAGCGCGGGCTGGCAACTCCGCGGCCAACCCAGGCGACCCCCGTCGGCCGCGCCGTATTCGCGGGCGCAAAGGTATGCACCGGCGCAGCTCAACTCACTCCGCGCGCCCTGCCACGGAGCGGCGGTCGACGGCTTCAGCCCCGAACCAGGCAGCGCTCTGCCCTGGCCCATACCCCTCTAGCGTAGCTGTTGGACCGAAAAAAGGCAAGCAAATCCCTTGACGGCCGCCCGGTCCGCGGCCCTGCGGAGCCGGGCCCGAGGGCAGCCAGACGCCGCCGGCCCCCCCGCGCCGGCGCGCCGAATGGCGGAATAGGCGGATTGGGTGGGATATGGGCCGGCAGCCCGGCAGGGCGGCTTCCACAGACAATCACCAATCCCCATTCTCCGGCGCCGGTCCCCCCGGTGAGGGCCAACCCGCCCGGACGGGTGCTTGCCAGCAGTGCTATTGGCCGGTTATGGTAGAAGTCATGGGCGGCAAGCAGGCAAGGAGCACAGGCGGCGGGGGAGAAATCTTGCCGTAGTGAGGGTGGGGCCGGCCGGTCCCGGCGGCGAACACGCAGGCCGGATCGCGGCTCGTGCGGGTCGTCGATCTGGCGAGGGGACGGACGACGGTGTCCCAACTGGCTTATCTTGTAATCCGCGAAGGAACCAAGTGGAGCGACGTCTTCCGGCTGGTGCCGGGCCAGACGGTCACGATCGGGCGCGCGCCGACCAACCAGGTGGTGATCAAGGACGAGCGGTGCAGCCGCACCCATGCCGAGGTCTTCCTCTCCGCGGGCCGGTGGACCGTGCGCGACCTGGAGAGCCGCAACGGCACCATGGTCGGCGACCGGCTGGTGATGAGCGATACGCCCCTGCGCCCGGGCGACGTGATCCGGATCGGGCGTTCGCAGTTGGTGTTCGTCCACCGGCTCTCGGATGCGTTCAGCGAGTCGGGCACCACGATGCGCCGCCCGGTGCGCACCGGCGAGAAACCCGCCACGGACGAGACGGGCGACGAGATTGATGTGCTGGCCGGCTCCGAGCCGACGACGATCACCCACCGCCGCGGCCAGACCCGGCTGCTCGGCCCGCCCGACGAGGACGAGACCGCGGGTGTGTCGCGCAT
Source organism: uncultured Planctomycetaceae bacterium (assembly GCA_964467075.1). GTDB lineage: Bacteria > Planctomycetota > Planctomycetia > Pirellulales > Thermoguttaceae > CAYXPN01. The sequence continues at coordinate 10,920 of CAYXPN010000088.1, read as the reverse complement.
GGGCCAGGCCGCGGCCCGACTCTGCCGGCTGGCCTACGAGCTGGCCAAGGCGCCGGACGTGGCCACGCTGGCCGAGTTGGCGCTGAAAGGGCTCACGCGCAGCACGCGCACCGATGCCGCGGCGCTGCTGCTGCTGCCGTGGAACGGCCCGGGCGATCCCAAGGGCCAGGCCCTCGAGGTGGTCGCCTCCCACAGCGACTCGGAGCATCGCTACCATCGGGTCTCCAATTTCCTGGCCACCACCGTGATGCGCGAAGGCGAGGCCGTGCTGGCACGCAACGTGATGGGCGACAGTGCGCTGGGCAACCGCGACAGCCACGGCCAGATTCTGGCCACCAGCGTGATCTGTGCGCCGGTGCGCCGCGGCGAGCAAGTCTTCGGTCTGTTTCACCTCTACTCGACCGATCCCGAGTGTGGTCCGGACCCGGACGACCTCGAATTCACCCTGGCCGTGGCCGACACGGTGGCCGTAGCCCTGGAGAATGTCCAGCGCCGGCAGGAGCTGGCCGAGCACCTGACGCGCGTGCGCACCGAGAACGTGCAGCTTCGCGAGCGCCTGGGTGTGCAGACGGAGATCATGGGACGCAGCGAGGTGATCCGCGCGGTGACCGAGCAGATCGGCCGGGCCGCGGCCAGCAACGCCACGGTGTTGATCCGCGGCGAGAGCGGCGTGGGCAAGGAGCTGGTGGCCCGCGCCATCCACGCCAACAGTCCGCGGCGGGAACGCGTGTTCGTGTGTCTGAATTGCGCGGCGTTGGCCGAGACCTTGCTGGCCAGCGAATTGTTCGGCCACGAACGCGGCGCGTTCACGGGCGCCACGGAACGGAAGATCGGCAAATTCGAGGCCGCCCACAAGGGCACGCTGATGCTCGACGAAATCGGCGAGATGAGCCCGGGAATCCAGGCCAAGTTTTTGCGCGTGCTCGAGGGCCATTCGTTCGAACGTGTGGGCGGCAGCAAGCCGGTCAGCGCGGACGTACGGGTGATCGCGGCGACGAACCGCGACCTGGAGAAGGACGTGGCTGACGGGCGCTTCCGCCGCGACCTGTATTTCCGGCTGCGCGTGGTGGAGATCGTGGTGCCGGCGTTGCGCAAACGCGCCGAGGACATCCCGGAGCTGGCCCACCACTTCCTCAAGCAGTTCGTGGCCGAGACCGGCCGGAGGATCAAGGGCTTCACCCCCGCGGCCATGGATCAGTTGTTCAACTATCGCTGGCCGGGCAATGTGCGCGAGCTGAAGAACGTGGTGGAGCGCGCCGTGGTGCTCTGCCGGGGCGACGTGATCGATCAGGACGACCTCTTGCTGACCAAGCTGGCCACGGCGGGCGATACCGAAGAGCAACCCCTCGGCGGGGAGTTCGAGCCTTTTTCCCTGGCCGACATCGAACGCCGGCACATCCTCGCCACGCTGGAATACACCAAGGGCAACAAGAGCCGGGCCGCGGGCATTCTGGGCATCGAACGCTCGACGCTCGATCGCAAGCTGCGCCGCTACGCCATCGAGGACGAGCCGCTTTCGCGCCACTGAGCCTCCCGGTTAAGCGCGGACTCGGCCTCAAGTTGTAGGGTGGGTCGAGCAAGTTGTAGGGTGGGTCGAGCGAGAGCGAGACCCACCGGCTCGCTCCCGAGGGGATAAACCCCACGGCTCGCGGGTTTGTCTCTGCTTTCGACTTTCGGCTTTGATTCTCTACGTGCCGGCGAATCCCCGGGCCTCGAGGATCAAGCGCGTCTTGTGCTCGTGCAATCCCGCCTCCAGCCCTACCGGGTAGCGATGGGGGTGGAGGAAGCGCTTCACGCCCGGGTGGAACAGCGCGAGCTGGTCTTCGGTGCGCCGTCGGGCCTCGTCCAGCCGCGGCAACTCGTACACGCGGCCGCCGGCGCGATAGACGGGCACGAGCAGGTCTTCGGCCGGGGTGTGGGCGGCAAGCTGCTTGCGCCGCGTGGGATCGAGCGGGTCGATCATCAGGCACTCGCCCGACGGCGGCGACTGCGTGTCGTAGATCATGTCGGCCTGGGCCCGGCCGTCTTCGAAGAAGCGTCGCACCTGGAGCAGGCCGGGATTGGAGACCTTGATGGCCTGCTCGGAAAGCTTGATCTTGTACTGCCAAGGTTCGTCGGGGGCGCGCACGGCCGACAGCTTGTACACACCGCCCAGGGCCGGCTGGTCGTAGGCCGTCACCAGGCGCGTGCCCACGCCCCAGACGCCGATGGTCGCGCCCTGCTCTTTGAGGCTGTGGATGATCTGCTCGTCCAGCTCGTTCGACGCCACGATCACCGCGTCGGCAAACCCCGCCTCGTCGAGCATGCGCCGGGCATCGCGGCTCAAGTAGGCCAGATCGCCCGAGTCCAGCCGGATGCCCACCAGCTCGTGGCCCTCCCGGCGCAACTCGCGGCCCACCTCGATGGCACGGCGCACACCGTCGTGCGTGTCGTAGGTGTCGACCAGGAACACGCAGTTGTTGGGCATGGCCCGGGCGTATGCGCGAAAGGCCTCCAGCTCGTCGTCGAAACACATCACCCAGCTATGGGCATGGGTGCCGCGCACGGGGATGTCCAGCAGGCGCCCGGCCAGCACGTTGGACGTGGCTGCGCAGCCGCCGACGTAGGCGGCGCGGCTGGCCGAGAGGGCACCATCCACTCCCTGCGCGCGCCGCAGGCCGAACTCCAGCACCGGCTCGCCCTCGGCGGCCAGCACCACCCGGGCCGCCTTGGTGGCAATGAGCGTCTGGAAGTTGACGATGTTCAACAGGGCCGACTCGAGAATCTGGCTTTGCAGCAACGGCCCTTCGACGCGCAACAGCGGTTCGTGGGGGAAAACCAGGGTGCCCTCGGGCACCGCGTCCACGTGGCAAGCAAACTCGAGGGAGCCCAACACGTCGAGGAACTCGCCGGGAAACAGCGGCCGGCCGTCGTTGCCCTCCAGCCCGGCGAGGTATTGCAAGTCTTCTTCGCCGAAACCGAGATGATCGAGGAAGTCCACCACACTGTCCAGGCCGCAGGCCACCGCGAATCCGCCGTCGAACGGGTTTTCGCGAAAGAACAAATGGAAGACGGCCTCGTGGCGCATCAGCCCGGCCTTCCAGTAGCCGTAGGCCATGGTCAGCTCGTAGAGGTCGGTGAGCAGTGCGAGTTGCGGTCGATAAAGGTCTCTGAGAATGCCCATGATGGGATGATGGTTTCCTATTTTTTCTGTAGGCGACTGAACCGGCGGCTGACGCCGCTGGGTGGCCCCGGTCGCTTGCAACCGGGGCGACGAAGTCGCAAGAGGTCGTACAAATCGAACGGCGCATCGAGACCCATGTGCACCTTACTCTGGCACGATGGGGCGACCACCGACGTTGCCAATCGCAGGATTCCGCCACAACCTCTTGCCGGCTGACGCCGGCCCAGGTTGACAAGCAACCTGGGCCACCCGGCCGGGAACGCCAGCTCCCGGTTCGGATGGAATCGCCAAGAACGTCAAGCATTGGGCCGGGTAAACCGCCGGCTCACGCCGGCGGCTCGCCGGTTTGCACGGCAAAGGGTCACATCGGGCCGGACTCGGGCTCCAGCACCCAGCGGATCACCTCGGCATAGCGGAGCAACACCTGGTAGTTGCGCAAGTTGAAGCCGTTGCTGCGCAGGCCCGCGGCCGAGAAGTCGTTGACATATTCCTTGGGATTCGAGGGGTGTACGCCGTCGCGGGAAATCAGGGTGGGCACCTGATAGCCCTGGTACTCATGGAACTTTTCCGCGGCTCCGTCCCAGTCGTCCGGCCGGCGGCGGAGAATCTCCGCATGATAATCGACCAGGGGCAGCTTCATCTCGTGGGCGATGCGCCGGCAGACCTCGGCGTATTGGGCCGCCTGGTCGGCGCGGCCGTGTTTCGGCGGGATCGTGCTGAGGATCACCACCGTGCCGTTGGCCAGGCACTTCTCGAGCACCTCGCGGGTCTTGGTCTCGTATTCGTCGAGCGGCACGCGCCCGATGTCGTTGGTGCCGAACATCAGCACGGCCGCCTCGGGGTCGAGGTCTCGGAGCCAACGGTCGATGTTTTCGTGGGCCCAGCGGATGGTCATGCGACCCTGGTTGCCCTGCTCCGGCCCTTTGCCGTCCCAGCATTCCGGTTTCATATACTCGTGGACCAGCGCAAAGGCCTCGCGCACCTCGGGCGGCTCGTTTTTCCGGTTCCATTGCAGGGCCGTCCAGAAGGCGCGCGAGACAGTGATCGAGTCGCCAAACTGGGCGAAGGTGCCCGGCCGGCCCTGGAACCGGGCATGGACGCGGCGCATGGCCGGGACCCAATCGGGCAGGGGCTGTTCGGCCGGGGCGGCAACCGGCTGGATTCGTGTTGCCCCGGCTGGAGCATGAAGCGGATCAGCGGGCCTCTGATCGGCCGCCAGGGCGGCGGGGCCCGCGCCCAGAAGGAGCAAGGCCACAAGAGCCATGGGCGTGCGTCCGGCGGGCGCGTGCCGGGCTCGACTGTCGGGCGCATGCGTGCGAGAGGTGGTCATGACAGCGTCTCCTTGTTGTTCTTGGGGGTTGTTTGGGCAGGACCATCAAGCGTTTTGTGCAGGACGTGTAGCCACCGAAAGCCAGACGGTGGAGGGCGTGTAGGCGCCGTCGCCAGGTGGCCCCGGTTGCCTGCAACCGTTGGGTGGCCCCGGTGGCTTGCAACCGGGGCGACGAAGTCGCAAGAGGTCGTACAAATCGAACGGCGCATCGAGACCCATGTGCACCTTACTCTGGCACGATGGGGCGACCACCGACGTTGCCAATCGCAGGATTCCGCCACAACCTCTTGCCGGCTGACGCCGGCCCAGGTTGACAAGCAACCTGGGCCACCCGGCGACCGACGATACACTCCTGCCGGTCCACGCTCAGGCGAGCGGGGCTACTCCTGCCGGTCCACGCTCTGGCGAGCGGGGCTACGAACGCTGGCTACGAAGGGTCCTACAGCCGGAAGTTGAGCGTATGGGACAGGAATCGCCGCAGGCGCGTGGCCAGCGGCATCGGGGAGACGTGAACCTTGGCCCGGCCGCGCAGCCCGATGCGCAACAGGCCCTCGGGGTCATCCAGGGGGACGTGGGCCGGGTAGGACGCGCTGCGGAGCCGCTCGACACCAGTGGTCGGGTCGGTCTTGGTGGCCAATTCGCCCTGGGCCTTGGCCGAGAGCCCCCGGGGCGCGGCCTCGAGTTGCGCCGGGCCGATGTCCGCGATCACCAGCAGCTCGCGCTGCGTTTGGTCGTCGGCGCTGTGCACCGAGTTGTACTTGAAGGTGCGGTGGGGCAGCTCATCGAGCTTCAGCTCCACACGCTGGCCTTCGGCCACCAGCTCGATATCGGTCTGGTCGATCACCAGCAGGGCTTCGTGCTTCTGCGGGTCGCCCACCAGGCAGAACAGCACGTCCTCGTCCAGGTGGGCATTCAGGTTTTCGGGATCGAAGGGCGTGCCGGACCAGGTGGGCAGCACTTCGTTGTCCACGTCGGACTCAGGCGCCGCCACGGCCGGCGGGGGCAGCACCGTGCCGTCGATCGGTGCGCGCAACTCCAGGCGCCGCTGGTCGTTTAGCTTCTCCGCCAATTGTTTCTCCGCGGTTTCCAGCAATTGCTTGACCCCGGCAATTTCGGCCCCGGCCTGGGGATTGTGGAAGCGTTCGTTGTACAGGCGTTCCAGCCGGCGCCGGTACTGGTCGCGCTTGCCTTCCAGCTCGATAATCCTCAGCTCCAGATCGGGGCTCTTCAGGCGCGCCAGGAGCTGGCCCTTGCGCACCTGCTGGCCCGGGCGGACCAGCACTTCCTCCAGGCCCGCCCCGCCGGGCACGCCCACGTAGACCGGCTCGGCGTCGCGGGGCTCGATTTGCAGCGCGCAGATCACCCGATGGGGCAGCGGCAGAAACAAAAACGCCAGCAGCAAAACCGCTAACGCGCCCAGGCTGACATACATTCGGGGTCGCTTCACCTTTTCCAGCCTCCCGGGAATATAGAAAAACCTGCCCACCTGATACAGCGGCATACCGATCAGTGTGACCAGTGAGGCCAGCACGATCAACTGCCCGATCCGCTGCAAGCCGTACGGCTTGAACACCTGGAACAGGAACCACCAGATGCCGGCCAGGACCAGCCAACGATAACACACCGCGGCAATGGTGTAGAAGATAAACAGCCCCTGGCGGCGCTGGGGCAGGAAGGGGTCGTCGGTCGGTTCGATCCCCAGCAGCCAGTGGGCCAGCTTGCGCCCCAGGATGGTCGAGGCTTTCTGTCGCAGGTTGGGGATTTCCAAGAGGTCCGCCAGCACGTAGTAACCGTCGTAGCGCAAGAGCGGGTTGGCGTTGAAGAGCACCGTGCTCACGGAACAGACGAACATTACGTTCAGACACATGTAGTTGATCAGCCCCGGCTCGGTGAACCACCAGATGAACGTACAGATCGCGGCCAGTGTGAGCTCCACACAGATGCCCGCCGCGCCGATGGCCATGCGGTGCCACTTGCCCGGCAGCATCCAGGAGTCGGAAACGTTGCAGTACAGGCAGGGGGTGAGCACCAGGATCATCACACCCATCTCGTGGCACTCGCCGCCGAAGTGCTTGCAGGCCAGCCCGTGGCCGAACTCGTGCAGGACCTTGGTCACGGCCAGCGTGGCCGCCAGCCACAGGGCGTTGTAGAAATTGAAGAAATCGTGGAAGGCGGGCAGGCGCGAGCGGAACTCCTCGAACTGCACCGACACCAGCAACAGCGCGCCCACCGCGAGCAGGCAGCAAATCGCCAGCCACCAGGGCGAGAAACACCAGCGCACCTTGGGGTAAAGCCAGTTGAGAATCCGTTCCGGATCGATCCCCTTGAAGCGCAGGCAGAGGATGTTGCCCAGCGAGGAGAACAGCTCGCGACGGCGGCGCTTGCTGCGGCGCTGGGCAAGCTGAAGGCCCTGGCCCGGCACGTCGGCGATCACCAGGCCGCTGCGGTGCAGCATGCCCACGAAGTTCTGCAATTCGTCCAGGGTGATCTTCTGCGGCGGAAACTCGGCCTCGAAACGCCGTTTGATCTCGTCCAGGCTCGTCTGCCCGTCGAGCATCTGCAGGATGGCGTATTCCTCCTCCTGAAAACGGAAGTAGTTCAGCCCCACCGGCTCCTTGACCACCCAGTAGCTCTTGCCCAGATAGACCTGCTTGCGCGCGGAGAGGTCCGGGCGGCGGCGCACCCTGATGGGCCGCGCCGAACTGGAAACCAGACTTTCGGCCAGCGTGGCCATGGCAATCGCCCGACTACCGCTTCGTTTTCCCCCGCGTGGGTGCCACCGGCTCTGCCAGTGCTCGTGCCTTGCGTGTGGCGGCTGTTGACCTGCAATCGTCCTGTAGGGACGACGCCTGCGTCGCCCCTACCGCAAAACCGCGCGCGTGCGGGCACGCATGCACCCTACAAAACCGCGTGCGCGCAAGCACGCACCCTACGGACTGAAATGCCCAAGCACCAATGACCAATGCCGCAAAGCCACCTCACCTGAGGAAGATCGTCATTTGTGCGTTGAGGCCCGGGCGCAACAGCCAAAAGCCGTTCTCACGGCGGTTGTCCACCTCGGCCCAGACCCGATACGCGCCGCCGGCCTGCAGCCGGGGATCGGCAAACACCATCTTGCCCGAGAAGCTCTCCTGCCGTCCGCGCTCCAGGCGCACGACCACCTCCACGTCGCGATCGAGGATTTCGCCGGTCCCCACTTCGGCCTGGTCCACAAAGCCCTCTACGCGCAGGCGGTCCACCTCGATCAGATACACTACCGGCGTGCCCGGTTCGAGCCACTCGCCCACGTGGGGGAAGATTTCCACCACCACCCCGTCGAACGGCGCGGTGATCTGGTGGCGTCGCAGGTTCTCGGCCGCGGCCTGCACGTCGGCGTCCTTCACCCAGGATTGCAGCCCGGCGATCCGCTGGTCCATTCGCGCCCGCTCGATCTCCAGCTCCAATTTGTCGCAGGTCAGTCGCAGGCGGTCCATCTCGGCCTCGGGCACGGTGCCTTCAATCCCGGCGTTGGCCTCCTCGGCGCGGCGCAGCTCGGCCTGGGCGACCTTTAGGGCAGCCACCGCATAGCGCACGTTGACATCATCGCGGGCCTGTTCCAGGGCCACTCTCAGGTTGAGGCCGGCTGCCTTCTGGGCGAGCTGGGCCTGGGTGTCGTCGATCCGCGCCAACAGCGCATCCTTGGCCACGGTCTGCCCTTCGCGCACGGCCAGTTCGATCAGCACCCCGGCCTGTCTGGCCGGCACGCGCGCCTCTCGGATCACGGAAACCAGGCAGGGATCGACCACGATCTGCGGCGGAAGCGCAGTCGGCTGAGCCGCGGCGCTGGCCAAGACAAGGTGCAACGCAAGGGCACTCAACTGCATAGATCCCGTTCCTTAGAAATTGTAAAGGAATTGTTTCCGCAATTGCGGGGAAAAGGTGACAGGCACCATTTGCCGGAACGGCCCACGACCAACCTTCGGTCGGTGCCCGGCTTCGCACAAATGGTGCCTGTCACCTTTTCCCGGGAAGTTATACCCTTACAAGTGCTTAGTCTCTCTTGCAGCCGCGCGCCTCCAGTTCAGAAAAACCGAAACAGGATGCGCGACTGCACAAATGCGATTAAGTCGTGAAACACCACAAACCCCAGCGACCGGCGCCCGCAATCCACCTTGGCCGTCACCTCGGCGCCGGGCCGCAGATAGGGGCGCAACTCTTCCACCGTTTCGTCGGGCACACTCACCTTGATCAGCACCACGTTGCCTTCTTCGCCCTCGACCTCCGCGGCCAGGTGGACTTCCTCCACGCGCCCCTGGTAGCGCTTGCCCGGGTTGGTGGCCAACTGGTATTCCACCTCCAGCTCGGGCCCCAGGCTTTTTCGCGCGCTTTCGACATAGCCGATGTAGCGCTCGGGCATGCGCACCTCGAGCTGCCAGGGGCCGCCGGGATCGGCCACGCGCATCAACACCTGGCCGCGGCTCACGGGCCGGTGGCCCAACCGGTTCGCCAGGTCCCAGGTGACCACCTGGCCGGTCATGGAGCTGCGCACCTGGAGGTCGGCGATCTTCTGCAGGGAGAGCTGTCGCTGTTTCTCCAGCGTGATGCACTGCTGTTTGACTTCTTTCAGTTCGCCGTCCACGCGAATCTTCTCGCCTTCGGACAGGGTCTTCCACAGTTGCGGATCGAGGCGCAGGCGTTGCAGCATGGCCATGCGCTCCTGGGCGGCCTCGAGCTGGCCTTCGACCTCGTCGAGCTGCGCCTGCAAGTCGGTATTGCGCAAGACGGCCAGGACCTGTCCCTCTCGGACCGGGTCGCCGTGCTTGGCCTTCAATTCGGTGACCACGCCGTCCACGCGCGCAAAGACGTTCTGGCGGATCACCGGTTCGAGGGTCCCTTTGCCCTGGAGCCGGAAACTCACCGGCCAGAGCACCAGCACCACCAGCAGCACCAGCGCGGCCACGGCGATGGTGATGGTCTTGGGCAGAGTGCGCGCCTGGACCACCCACTTGGCCTTGCCCAAGGTGCGCCAAAGCGGCATCAGGAACAGGTTCTGGTGTTCCAGCGCGTTGCCCAGCGCTGCGGCGCTGTGTCGGGCCACCACCTCCAGGCGGTCGGTCATGCCGGGGGCCGGCCGGGCGTCCTCGATCTGCTCGACCACCAGCGCGCCCAAGAGCGGTTCCGGCTCCGCGGCGCCGGCCTGTTCCTCCGCGTCCTTGGTCTTCGGCCGTCGGAGCGGCAAGACGCCGATCAGCTTCGTATGGGCCTCGTCCACGTAGTCCTGCACCGCCTCTTCGATCTGGGGGGGCATGTCGGCCGTATCGCCGGTATACCAGACCGCCTCTCCGCCTTTGACCACCGCGGTAGCCAGCCGTCCCAGCAGACGCACCACGTTCGAACGCTTGTCCACCAGGTCCTGGCCGCTGACGGCTTCGATCACACACCGGCCACCCTTGCGCACCGCCACGCTCACCCGATCACAACGGATCAGGCGCCGACCCTCGTTGGCGATCGTGTAGGCGGTCTGGCGCGGATCGAGGCTCAGATGTACGGTGCGGGCGAAGTCCTCGAGTTGGTTCCAGAGCACCTGCCGGTCGGAGAAGTGTTTCAACTGGTAGTTGCGCAGAAAGTCGCCGCCCAACTCGCACATCTGTACGAGGAACCGCAGATAGCCCCGCTGCGCCGCAGGGCCCGCGCCGCTGCGCTGGAAAACCTCCACCACCCCGGCCGTTTGCACGTCCGTCTTCAACACGCCCAGCAGCAGCAAAAACTCGGTGGGATTGCCGGCCTCCTCGTCGCCCTCCGCACCCGAACGCGGCGGTACCAGCAGTGGCTCGCCGTCGCGCAATGCCCGATACAGCAGGCGCCCGTGACGCTGCCGGCTCTCTTCGTTCTCGACCAGTTGGGCCTGGGGAAGATTGATCTGGTAGCTCAGCGCCAGCCCGCCTTCCTCGCTCACCGTCCAGACCGCGCCGCCCACCGCGGCCAGTGCCGAGACCACCCGGTTGAGAAACTCCCCGTAGAACCGCTCGGGAGTCACTTCGCTGCGCGAGAGCTGGGCGATCTCGGCGACCAGCGAACGGATTTGCTGGCGCGTTTCTTCCACCAGATGGGGATCGAGCGACTGCTGTTCGCTGCTCATATTGAACGTCGCACAAGTAGTGCCCCAGGGCGACCCGCGGGAGCCCGGTGACTTGCGAGTTTCGCCTCAGAAGGCCGGATCACTCCTCTTGTGACCGCCCAGCACACCTCGGGCCCGTCGTCGGTATCCATGCGGTTTGCCTTTTTTGGCCCGCAGCCAAAAGGGGCCTGGCTCATTTTTCGGCCACAAGGCCCTGCGCCCACCGAAAACCGTCGGCCGAAAAAGGTGCCTGTCCCCTTCCCGCCCTGTGAACGCTTAGCACTTGTAAGGGTATAACTTCCCGGGAAAAGGTGACAGGCACCATTTGCC
>CAYXPN010000087.1:15964-17880 GCA_964467075.1 uncultured Planctomycetaceae bacterium | reverse complement strand
GGATTTCAACTTTGACGGCACCATCGACGGCGACGACCTGTCCCTGCTGGCCGGCAACTGGAACACCAGTGTCGGCGGTGGCGGCGGTGGCGGCATGACCCTGCCGGCCAGCGCCGTGCCCGAGCCCGGGACCTGGGCACTGCTGTTGATGGGAGCGTTGGGGTTTGGTGCGGCGTCGCTGGTTCGTCGGCGGCGCCGGGTGCGAGGATTCCGCAAGACGGGAGGCAGCGAGGTGAACAATCACAACAGACGTGGAAGCCTGCGCCAGCTCATGGTCTGGGGCGCTGTGCTGGTCATGGTATGTGGGGCCGCGGGCGTGGCCCGGGCCGAGATTATTTTGGACGACACGGGGCCCCTGTTTCAGTTGTCGATGACCGACCCGGTCCCCGTGGGTTCGGTGGAGAACTTGCTCGCCTTCACGCTGAAGGCGACGAACATCAGCGTGGATCCCGCGCTGAACCCGAGCACGTTCACCTTGCAGGAGGGCGACACCGGCATTACCGGCCAGCTCCACCAGGTCTGGTTCTTCGGCGGGTTTGTGAAGACGCCGACGGGCGATCCGACGCCCGCCGGCCCGCCGAGCCCACTGGACAGCCACTTCGTGCCGCTGGACGCGCAGCTCGTGAAGATCAGCGCGCCGAACGAGGATGGGGGGCTGCCCAGCGGCGAGCCGATGGCGGCTCCCAACGAGCCTGGATTCGGCACCTTTCTGAAAGGTGACTTCGCGGTGTCTGGTGCGGTTCCTGCGGTGTGGGACCTCGCCTATCTCGTCGTCCCCGAGGGCAGTACGGTCAGGATGGATGCGCGCATCTCCGGCGGCGGGGAGGGGCAGAACTTCGACACCTCGTGGGTCGTCGGGGCCCCGCCGGAGGAGAACCTGAGTATGCTGTTGATTCCCACGGGGCTTGCGCCCGAGACCCGCAATGAGACCACCGGCGAGTCGGCGAAGACCTACAACCTGCCGGACGTGGGGCCGGGGGCGGTGGTGCGGGGTGACTTTGACGCGGGGATCGAGAACATCCACGGCGCGGACACGGCCACCTACAACGCCACGACCACGGCTGGGTCGTCGAGTGATTTGGAAGGCACGGCCTTGACGCTGGGCCCGGGCGCGTCGGTGGCCGGCACGCTTTCGCTCGACCTGATCGCCCAGGTGGGCGGCATTGCTGAAGCGCTGACCATCGCCAACACGTCGAACCCGGCGGATGCCAACGACGTGATCCAGGTCTTTGGGGAGGTTGTGGTTCCTGGCCCCGGGATGCCGAGTATCATCGGCCTGATCGGCGACGGCCAGCCGTATGAAGGGGTGGGCTCGGCGTCGGACGCCGGCGGGGGCAACGTGATGGAGCTGGTCGGCGGCTCGAACGACAACAGCGAGACCGAGGCCATTGTTGCGGTCTGGTCGGCCATGCCCGGCGACGGCAGGGTCATTAGCGACGTGGTCGATCTGACGGGAATCGAGGGCGACGCGTTCGCCTTGCAGGTGAGCTTCGATCCCGCCCTGCTGGAAGGCCGCGGCGGCCCGCCGTACCTGGCCATCTTCGATCCCGCACCGTCGGTGCTGCCCGGTTACCACTGGGTGCACATCGGCGACTTGGACAAGGACGGCATTCCGGATACGCCCGGAGTGGAAGGGCCGTTCGATCGCGACATGACGCCGGGCCACTGGGGCTACGACCCGGCGGCCAACGTGGTCTGGGGCGTGACGGGGCACAACAGCCAGTTCGCCGTGGTGCCCGAGCCGGGCACCCTGCTGATGCTGCTGGGTGCGGGCCTGGCGCTGGCCTTTGCCTGGCGCCGGCGCAAATAGTTGCCCGGCGTGCGTGCAAAGCACGCACCCTACGCGCTGGCGTCGGCGCAAATAGGTGTCCCGCGTGCGTGCAAAGCACGCACCCTACGCGCTGGCGTCGGCGCAA
>CAYXPN010000087.1:0-15864 GCA_964467075.1 uncultured Planctomycetaceae bacterium | reverse complement strand
GTCGGCGCAAATAGTTGCCCGGCGTGCGTGCAAAGCACGCACCCTACGCGCTTTTCTGTAGGGCTCGAACAACGTTAGAACCTGCCGAGCCCCGGTCCCTCCGCCATGGGCCGGGGCTTTTTTTGCGCGCCGGGGGCGGGCCGAGAGTAGAAATGAGAGTCCAAATCGTGGCGAGCCGGGAGCGTCAGCTCCCGGTTTGGATGATAGTGCCAATCGCGTACAACTTGCCGTTGGACTGAAGCGCCGGCTCACGGTAAGCGGCTCGCCAGTGGAAATTGGTGGGCAGCCAAACCGCCGGCTGACACCGGCGGCTCGCCCTGTCAGCCCGTCAGTCTCTGACCCCTTCGCTCTTCATACTCTGCGATCTTCTCTTCGTGTTGCAGCGTCAGCGCGATCGGGTCGAGCCCTTCGAGGAGGCACTGGCGCCGAAAGGGGTCCACCTCGAAACGCAAGAGCAGCCCTTGCTCGTCGCGCAGCGTGCAGGCGGCCAGATCAATCGTGAGCCGATAGCCCGCTCCGGCTGCTGCGCGCCGGAACAGCTCGTCCACGTCGGCTTCGGGGAGGCGGACCGGCAGGACGCCGTTCTGGAAGCAGTTGTTGTAGAAGATGTCGGCGAAGCTGGGCGCGACCAGCGCGCGGAAGCCGTAGTCGGCCAGGGCCCAGGGCGCGTGCTCGCGGCTGGAGCCGCAGCCGAAGTTGCGCCGCGCCAAGAGGATGCTCGCCCCGGCATATTCCGGCCGGTTGAGGATGAACCCGGGGTCCGGGCTGCCGCCGTCCCGGTAGCGCCAGTCGTAGAACAGGAACTGGCCGAACCCGCTGCGCTCGATCCGCTTGAGGAACTGCTTGGGGATGATCTGGTCGGTGTCCACGTCGGCCCGATCCAGGGGCAGGACCAGGCCGGTGTGCTCAGTGAAGGGTTGCATGGGGCGGCCTTGGAAGAAGTCGGAAGTCGGAAGTGGGAGCAGTGGCGAGCCGGGAGTGTCAGCTCCCGGTTCGGATGATAGTGCCAATCGCGTACAACTTGCCGTTGGACTGAACCGCCGGCTCACGGTAAGCGGCTCGCCAGTGGAATTGTTGGGCGGCCAACCGGCGGCTCACGCCGCCGGCTCGCCGTTTGCTGGCGCCGCGTTGCGGCGCCGGGGCTTAGAACTTGTAAACGTATTACTTCCCCGGGGCTTCACTTCGTTCCAGCCCCGGCCACCCCGAATTGGTCCTCCGATTGGGGAAACTATTTGTTTACAAGTTCTTACCGATAGTCCCACTCGCGCACGTCCACAAAGTGCCCGGCCACCGCGGCCGCGGCGGCCATGGCCGGCGAGACCAGGTGGGTGCGTCCTCCGCGTCCCTGGCGTCCCTCGAAATTGCGGTTGCTCGTCGAGGCACAGCGCTCACCCGGCTCGAGCCGGTCGGGGTTCATGGCCAGGCACATGCTGCAGCCCGGCTCGCGCCACTGGAAGCCGGCCTCGCGAAAGATTTGGTCCAGACCCTCGGCCTCGGCCTGGAGCTTGACCGTGCCGCTGCCGGGCACCACCAGGGCCTCGACCCCGTCGGCCACCCGATGGCCGCGCGCCACGGCCGCGGCCGCGCGCAGGTCCTCCAGGCGCCCGTTGGTACACGAGCCGATGAACACGCGGTCCACGCCAATCTCGCGCAGGGGCACACCGGGCTCAAGCCCCATGTACTCAAGCGCCTTGGCCGCGGCCTGCTGCTGGACGGGGTCGGGCAGGTCGGCCGGATCGGGTACGCGCGAGTTGATGGCCGCGGTCTGGGCCGGGGTGGTGCCCCAGGTGACCTGCGGCTCGACGGAATCGGCCTGGAAGCCTTCGCTGCGGTCGTAAGCGGCCCCGGGGTCGGTGGCCAGCCTGCTCCAGCGATTGACCGCGGCGTCGAAGTCCTCAGGAGCACGGGGGCGCGCGCGAAGGTAGTCGAAAGTGGTTTGGTCGGGCGCGATCATGCCCGCGCGGGCCCCGGCCTCGATCGACATGTTGCAGACCGTCATGCGCTCTTCCATGCTCAGCGCGCGGATCACGGGCCCGGTGTATTCAATGCAGTGGCCGGCCCCTCCGCTGGTCGAGAGGCGGCCGATCAGGTAAAGGATCAGGTCCTTGGCCGTGACCCCGAAGGCCAGGCGCCCTTCGACGCGCACTTCCATGGTCCGGGGTCGCTGCTGCCAGAGGGTCTGGGTGGCCAGCACGTGCTCGACCTCGCTGGTGCCGATGCCGAAGGCCAGGGCCCCGAACGCGCCGTGGGTGGCGGTGTGGCTGTCGCCGCAGACGATGGTCATGCCCGGCCGTGTGAGGCCCAGCTCCGGCCCGATCACGTGGACGATTCCCTGCTCCGGGTCGTGGAGGTCGTAGAGGCGCAGGCCGAACCGCCGGCAGTTGTCGCGCAGGGCCTCCATCTGGCGCCGGGCCAGGGGATCGGCGATGGGCTCCCTGCGATCGGTGGTCGGCACGTTGTGGTCCACGGTGGCCACGGTCCGCTCGGGCCGGCGCACCTTGCGCCCGGACAGGCACAGGCCCTCGAACGCCTGGGGGCTGGTGACCTCGTGGACCAGGTGCAGATCGATGTAGAGGATCGTGCGCCCGTCGGCCTCGGCGTGGACCACGTGGTCGTCCCAGACCTTCTGGAACAGCGTCCTGGGGGGGCGCGATGGGGCCATGGGGGTGTGTACTCGTGGATTGGCGAAGCCGCCGCGGCGGCCGGGCTGCTGTCTGCGACCAGCGCACACAGCGCCGCAAAGGGAAAGGCCGCGGTGGCAAACGAACTGCGGTGGCAAACGAACTATTGTATCGGCTTCGGACCGCCCCGTCACCCGGCCGCCGCGTCACTTGGCCGCCGCGTCACCCCCTCACCCCGTCACCTTGTCACCCTGGTCCGCGGCCGGCGCGGGCGCGGGATCCACGGCGTGTTCGCGCCACCATCGGGCCGCGTGCTGGCGGGTCCAGCGGCCGGCGGCGCCACAGGCCGCCAGGGCGTCGGACAGCTCCGCGGCCGTCTGGAAACGCTCCTCCCTACGCTTGGCCAGGCACCTGAGGATCACCTGCTCCAGGTCCTCGGGCACGTCGGAGCGCCACTGGGAGGGCGGCACCACGGGATCGTGGGCGTGGGCGATCAGCACCTTCAGCGGTCGCGTGTCGACAAACGGCGGGCGCCCGGTCAACAAGAAATAGGCCACTGCGCCGAGCGAGTAGATGTCGCTGCGCCTGTCGGGCGAGGTCTCGCCGGTGGCCTGCTCGGGCGACATGTAGAGGGGTGAGCCGGTGATCGATCCCTCGAGGGTCAGGTCCACCGCCTGCTCGGTCGGGGGCGGTTTGACCAGGCCGAAATCCAGCAGCTTGACCACGTCGTACACCCCGCCGCGCTGGGCCACGAACACGTTGCCGGGCTTGACGTCCCGATGGACCAGCCCCGCGGCGTGCGCCTCGCTCAGCGCGTCGCAGGCCTGCAGGAGGAAGTAGACGGCCCGCTCGGGCGGCACCGGCCCGAACCGCTCGACCAGCTCGGCCAGGCTCATTCCCGGCAGGTACTCCATCACGTAGTAGAAGGTTCCCTCGGGGGTGTGGCCGTAGTCGAAGATTTCCACCGTGTTCCAGTGGGTCAGCTTGGCGGTGGCACGGACCTCGCGCTGGAAGCGGGCCAGCACGCGCTGGTCGCCCGCCTTGTCCGGACGGATCAGCTTGACCACGCACGGGCGTTTGAGCAGGCAGTGTTCGGCCAGATAGACCTCGCCCATGCCGCCGGCCCCGATGCGGCGGGTGAGCCGGTAGCTGCCCAATTGCCGCGCCTCGAACGCCTCGCGGCGCAGCGAGCCGATCGTGTCCACGCCGAACACGCCGCTGACCGCGGCCAGCACGAACATCAGGGAGATGCTCGTCAGGTCGTCTGCGGTCACACAGCCCGCCACGGCCTCATCGCGCAGGATCAAAAACACGAGCAGGGCCAGCGGCGCCGCAGCCATTGCGCCGATCACCACCGCGGCCCGCCGCAACGTGTTGGGGATGAACAGCGCATAGGTGTAGATCAACACCAGCCACAGGCCCGCGGGAAACCAGAAGAAACCCGAGTGACAGGTTTCCAGGATGAAATAGTACTGGACCGGCAGGAAGAAGAGCACGGGCAGGCCGAAGACCACCAGCTCGGCCAGTCGCAGGCGGTCCAGGCAAATGCGGCACCGCCGGCACATTCCCGCGGCCACCAGTCCCAACACCACGGTGGTGACCGCATGGAGGCTGACGGTCCATTGCGGCTCGGGCAGTCCGCTTTCGCCCTGGAGCAGCCCCTTGAGCAGAAAGGCGGCGAAGCCGGCGAACAACAACCCGGCTGCCAGGCGCAGCCGGCGTCGCAGCAGGTCCTCGATCTCGCCGGTCAGTTCGGGACCGGTGCCCTCGACCAGCTCAACCGCGGGGGCCGGGTGGGCGTCGGACGAGACCGTGGGCTGGTCGCCGGCGGGCAGTTGTTTGGGCACCGAATCGACCGTTGCCTGGCTGATATTCGGATTGGTGGCCGACGGATCGCGAGGGCTCATGGTCGGTTCGCTGGCTGGGTGGCGTGAAGGCGAGCGTGATTCCTCCCATTTTACCCCTCCGGCGGGTTCAGGGCGACCTTGGTGCGGACGGGGGGCCCTGCGGCCCACGTGCCGAGAGCCGGCGCGCGCAGCATCGGGTGCTTGCCTGGCCGTGCAGAACTCGGAGAATGCGACGCTTGAGGACCTCAGGCGGCCCGGCTTCGGGAGCTCGCCTGGGCCAGGGCGCGGATTTCCGCCTGCCCGACCGGCTCGACCACCAGACGACCGCCGGGCAGCGCGTTTTCGCGGAAGATCACGGTTCGCTCGTTGAGCAGGCGCGGCAAGAAGTACCAAGCCCAGCCCGCCCGCCGGTAGTCCAGGCGCCGGGAGATAACCACCACGTCGAATTGCCCCAGGTCGTTCGCGCGGGCCCCCAGGGATTCGAGCGGTTCGCCCGGCAGCAGGCGAATTGTGGCCCCTGAGCGCCCCAGCATCCGGTAGGCCAGCTTGAGCGTCATTCCGGGGCCGTCCTGGGACGTGCGATCCTCGAACCGGTCGAGGCCGGTGTAGCGGATTTCGCCCGGCGGGCGATAGAGCGACGCCAAGCGGAGCATGCGCAG
The DNA here is from genome assembly GCA_964467075.1 of uncultured Planctomycetaceae bacterium. Taxonomy (GTDB): domain Bacteria; phylum Planctomycetota; class Planctomycetia; order Pirellulales; family Thermoguttaceae; genus CAYXPN01. The sequence goes on along the minus strand of CAYXPN010000087.1, from coordinate 10,737 downwards.
GGCCCGCTGGCCGTCGCCGATCCCCAGTTCGAGGATCGCCGCGGGTCGGATTCGGCAGATTGCCCGATAGACGGGCCGCTCAGCAGCGGGACGGGAAAGATAGGAAAAGTAGGTAGCTTGGAGCAGCCTGTTCAATGTCACCCTCCTTGCCTTGCCCGAGGCTCGGTCGCGTCTCGGGGCTCCAGTTTCGTTTCGACCGGAGCATGGCCCAGGGTCCAACAGAAATCCCCGTGTACGCCGCGCGTGCAGGCCCTGGCGCTGCGCCGACCGTCAGACCATGTCGCCGCGCCGGCCGTCAAACTCCGGCACTGCACCGGCAACAGCCGCCAGCGCCCCGCAACGTCTCGCAAGGTCCCGGTATCTGCGCCCCTTTTGCGCGGATTTCGCAGTTTCTACATTTCCACATTTCCCCAGCCGGCCAGTTGCGGTTGACCACCCCCCGGGCCATGTGGTAGCTTCCGCCGCTTGTTGCCCTACGAACGGGAGGGTCGGCCCGCCAGCCGGACTACCGAAGCCCCGGCGGCTTGGCGTGGGCCGGCTGTCTGGCAGTGGGCCGCGCGCGGTTTACCAACCCACAAGGCGCTCGGCACTCCGCGGCCCGTTTTCGGGGGAAGCCTCGCGTCAGTGGGAGCACGTCATGGAGTGGGCTGCTGTCGGTCCCATCGAGGTCTATTTGCCGCAGAGGGTCGAAGACAACGACCGCCTGGCGGCCGAGTTCCCGCGCTGGAACATGGAGGCGATCTTTGCCAAGACCGGGATTCGGGGCCGACACATTGCCGGGCCCGGACAGTGTGCTTCTGATTTGGCCGTGGCCGCGGCCGAGCGCCTGTTCGCCGCGCACGGGATCGACCGACGTTCGATCGACTTTTTGCTGTTCTGCACCCAATCGCCCGACTATGTGCTTCCCACCACCGCCTGCCTGCTCCAGCATCGGCTGGGATTGCGCACTGCGATCGGGGCGTTGGATTTCAACCTGGGGTGTTCGGGGTTTGTGTACGGGCTGGCGCTGGCCGAAGGGCTGATCCGCAGCGGGACAGCCCAGCGCGTGCTGTTGCTCACCGCGGAGACCTATTCGCGATACATCGACCCGACGGACCGTTCGTTGCGCACGATCTTCGGCGACGGGGCCGCGGCCACCCTGGTCGAGGCGTCTGGGGAGCCTTCGCTCGGTTCGTTTGTTTTCGGCACCGACGGCAGCAGCGGCGACGCCCTGATGGTCGTCGGCGGAGGGGCCCGGTCCGAGGAGACAGGCATTCGCCCGCGAAAACGCCGGCGCTGGCCCAGCAGCCTGTTCATGGACGGGCCGGCACTGGTCAAGTTTACGCTGGACGTGGTGCCGCCGTTGATCGAGCGAGTGCTCGGCCAGGCCCGCTGGACGCGTGACCAGGTGGACTTCTACCTGATGCACCAGGCCACCACGTTCATGCTCGACCACCTGCGAGATCGGCTGCGGATCGGCGCCGAGCGCTTGCCCGAGGCACTGGAGCACTACGGCAACACGGTCTCCTCGACATTGCCCATCTTGATGTATGATTTGAGGCGCGGGGGCCGGCTGCGACCGGGCAAGCGGAACCTGCTGGTGGGCTTCGGCGTGGGGTTCTCGTGGGCCGGCTGCACGTGGATTGAAACCTGGGAGGCCTCGGGCAGCTTCGCCGGGGAACAACCGCCGCGGCGGGCGGCCTGATCGTGCATTGACGAGAAAGGCGGATCAAAATCATGTCCGGATTCATGGGACCAACCGGCCTGGAGGTCACCGTCCGGCAGTTGCAGGTGGTTACGGCCTCTCTGGCTGTGGGGTGCCTGGTGTTCCTGTTCATCGCCGCGGCCGTGTTGGGCGGGCTACCGGGAGACTGGCTGGGCGAGGCAACGGTGACGCCGGTCAGTATTGTGGTGACGATCGGGATACTGTTTGCGCGATTGATCGTTCCGTGGATTCTCCTCGTGCGGGGGCGCAGCAAGATCGTCGAGAGCACCGCCGGCAGCGGACCCCGCAGCCCCGTGGGCCAACACCGCGGCCCGGAGGCTGATTCGCAGATCAAGCAGCAGTGGAAAGAGCAGTTGCTCGCTCTGTTTCGCACGCGCACGATCGTCGGCCAGGCGCTCTTGGAAGGGGCCGCGTTCTTCTTGATCGTCGCCGCCATGGTGGACAAGGCGGCCCTGCCGCTGGTGGTGGCTGTGCTGGTGGTGGCGGGAATGCTGGTTGCCTTTCCAACGGTGGGGCGCACTCAGGAGTGGCTTGTCGAGCAGCAGGCCGCGCTGGAAGCAGAGAGGTCCTTGCGCGGCTGAGGGCGCGGGGACGGGCTCGCTGGCCGTGTTTGCCGGCGGGATGAAGCTCCCGGCGGGATGAGCCCGCCGATTCGCTGGGAAGAGACCCGGCCCGCTCGTTTTTCTTTCTCCGGGGCCGGTCCTGCCATCTGTTCGGCCGCCATGGACGGATACCTCGAAGGTGGTTTAGAATGGGCTGATTAGGCAGAGCCCTGGGCAGGCCGCCGGCTGGGGAAGCGCGGCTTTGCGGGGCTCCGGACGGCCGAGTCGCGGTGCGCAGCCCGGCCAGCGCGGAGGGGACGTTGGTGGACACCACGGTGGCCTCGTTTGTCGAACACGCCCGGCGCCTGCGCCCGTCCATCGAGGAGGCGCTGAAGGCCCACTGCCGTCTGCCGCCCGGCTGTCCGGAGGTGCTGCGCGAGGCCATGGCCTACAGCCTGCTGGCACCGGGCAAGCGTCTGCGCCCGATGCTGGTGTTGCTGGCTGCCGAGGCGTGCGGCGGCAGGCTGGAAGAGGCCCTGCCCGCGGCGTGTGCCGTGGAAATGGTCCACGCGTTTTCACTGGTCCACGACGACCTGCCGGCCATGGACGACGACGACCTGCGCCGCGGGCGTCCCACCTGTCACAAGAAGTACGGCGAGGCGGTCGCCATTCTGGCCGGCGACGCCCTGTTGGCGCGGGCCTTCGAGGTCTTGGCCAAACAGGTGCGCCCGCCCGAGGTGGCCGCCGAGTGCTGCGCAGCGCTGGCCGAGGCTGCGGGTCCGGCGCAACTGGCTGGCGGCCAGACCGACGACATCCTGCCCTGCGCCGAGGCCGCGGACGAAAAGACCTTGCAGGCCATCCACGAGCGCAAGACCGGCGCGATGATCCGTGTGTCGCTCAGACTCGGAGGAGTGATCGCCGGGGCGGGGGCCGAGCAGCTTGGGGCATTGGACCAGTTCGGTCGTTGCCTGGGGCTGGCCTTCCAGATCACCGACGACTTGCTGGACGTGTGCGGCAGCGAGGCCGCGCTGGGCAAGCGCGTGGGCAAGGACGCCCGGCAAGGCAAGCTGACCTTTCCCGGCTTGCTCGGCGTCGAAGAAAGTATGGCCCGGGCCGAGCGGCTCGTGGGCGAGGCCGCGGAATTGCTCGAACCGCTGGGCTCGGCCGCGGCGCCGTTGCGGGCCCTGGCGCGTTACGTGCTGGAAAGAAAGCGATAGCGGCTTAGGGCGACACACACGCGCCGCGTGCGCGGGTTGCTGCGGTGGGGGCGACACATGCGTCGCCCCTACTATCGTCCCACGGCCAAGAACCTGTAAACCAATTGTATCCCGAATTCGATGCCCAGGCCCGGGTGGCCGGGGCTCACGGCGAAGCCAAGCCCCGGGAAGTAATACCTTTACGAGCTCTAAACTGTGGGGGGCCACGGTTGGTTTGCCCAACCGTGTATTCGGCACTGCTGGACAAGCCAGCAGTGGCACCCAACTCGACACTTTACGTGTCTCGGACTACTACAGGGTCGGCCGAAAGCAGTTGCCACATTCGGCTGCGCCCGGAAACGCCGGCGCGCACCTGGCCGTCCAGCAGTTCGTGGAAGTCTGTGGAGGCTTTCCGGGCGGCGTTGCGTGCCAAAAAAAAGGGAAACCATGGTGATGGACTCGCTGCTCTCGACGATCCGCTCACCCCGTGACCTGAAACGACTCTCGCCCGACCAACTCAACCGCCTGGCCGAGGAGATGCGCGAGGCGCTCTGCCGGCTGGTGGCCACGCGCACCGCCCATTTCGCCTCGAATCTCGGGGTGGTCGAGCTGTCGATCGCGCTGCACACCTGCTTTGATTTCAGCCGCGACCGGCTGGTCTGGGACACGGGCCACCAGGTGTATGCCCACAAGATGCTCACCGGGCGCTACGATCGCTTTACCACGCTGCGTGCCAAAGGCGGCCTGATGGGCTACCCGAACCCGGCCGAAAGCCCTTACGACCTGTTCATGACCGGCCATGCCGGGTGCAGCGCGGCCACGGCCCTGGGGCTCAAGTGCGGCGACGACCTGCTGCGCCCCGAGGAGAACCGCCGGGTGGTGGCGGTGGTGGGCGACGGGGCGTTTCCCTGCGGCGTGGTGTTCGAGGCGATCAACCATGCGGGCGGGCTGAAGAAGAAGCTCGTCGTGGTGCTCAACGACAATAAGATGTCGATTTGCCCGCGCGTCGGCGCGCTGGCCGAGTCGCTCGACCGGCTGCGCATGCACCGGTTCTACAAGGGCCTGAAGCACGAGATGCAGAAGCTGCTGACCCGCGTGCCGGTGCTGGGCGATCCGGTGGAGCGATTCCTGGTGCAACTGCGCGACGCCGTGAAGGCCGGCCTGTTGGGCGGCATGTTCTTCGAAGACCTGGGCTTCCACTACGTGGGCACGGTGGACGGCCACAACATCGGGCAGCTCCAGAAATATCTTACCATGGTGCGCGACGTGGACGGCCCGGTGCTGCTCCATGTGGTGACCGAAAAAGGACATGGTTTCCCGCCCGCGGCCGCAGACCCCACGCGCTTCCATACGCCCGCGCCTTTTTCCCGCAAGAATGGCAAGATCGTCTCCCTGCGGCGCGCTTCGCAGCCGACCTACACCCGCGTCGCACGCGACGCGCTGATCGAGCAGATGCGCAGCGACCCGCGCGTAGTGGTGATCACCGCAGCGATGTGTCAGGGCAACATGCTCGAGCCGGTGCGCGAAGCGTTCCCCGAGCGTTTCTTCGACGTGGGCATCTGCGAGTCGCATGCGGTGGCCCTGGCGGCCGGGCTGGCCAGGAGCGGGCTCCGGCCGATCGTGGACATCTACAGCACGTTCTTGCAGCGGAGCTACGACCAGATCTTCCAGGAGGTGTCGCTCCAGAACCTGCCGGTGGTGTTGATGCTGGATCGGGCGGGCGTGGTAGGGCCCGACGGTCCGACACACCACGGCGTGTTTGATCTGGCTTATCTGCGCCCGTTTCCCAACCTGGTTGTCATGGCGCCCGGCGACCAGGCGGACCTGGAGGCGATGGTGCCCTTTGCCCTGGAGTTGGGGCGCCCCGCGGCCATCCGCTATCCCAAGGCCCCGGCCCAGCGCATCGAGCGCCGGCCGGCGCCGATCGAGCTGGGTCGGGCCGAAGTGTTGCGGCGCGGAGCCGGCGGGCTGTTGATCGCCTGCGGCACGCCTGTTCTGGCTTGTCTCGAAGCTGCTCGGCAGCTTGCCTCCGAAGGCCTTGAGCTGACCGTGGTCAACGCCCGATTCGTCAAGCCGCTGGATGCCGAGACGATTCTGCCGGCCTTCGAGCGTGCCCCCTTTGCCTTGACCGTGGAAGAGGGGCAACTGATGGGCGGGTTCGGCAGCGCGCTGTTGGAGGCCGCTTCCGATGCCGGTCTGGATACCAGCCGTCTGCGCCGGCTCGGCATTCCAGATCGCTATGTGGAACACGCCACGCGCGGCGAGTTGCTGGCCGACCTGGGGTTGGACGCCGCGGGCATCGCGCAGGCCGCGCGCGAGGCTGCCGAAGCGAGCACGCAAACCGGGCGCGTGGAACGGCTGCGCGCCGGGTGAAGTGGAGGCAAAGCCGATAGCGGCGCCTGGCCGCCGCTCTCGTGCCCGCAGGCTGAGCGGCCGGCATGCCCCGCTCTGAACTTGGAAAGGTATTACTTCCCGGGGCTTCGCTTTGCCATGAGCCCCGGCCACCCCGGCCGGGTGCCATGGGGCGCGATGCCTGCGGGTGCCGTGGCCTGCGACTTCGTGCCAGCAGCCCTGCCCCTGCCGGACCCGGCGTTTATCATGGAGACGCCATGAGCCGAACGAGCAAGCAACCTGCGGGCCCGCGGTCGCTGGGGGCCATTCTGCTGGGCGCCGGGCGCCGGACCCACGTGGCCGAGGCCGTTGCCGGACTGCGGCCCGTGGTCGAGCAGCACGTACGCATCGTGGCTGAGGATTTCAGCGGCACCCAGGACATGTCGGCCGTGGATGCTGATCTGGCCATCGTCTTTGGGGGCGACGGCTCGATCCTGCGGGCCGCCCACCAGATGGGCACGCGCCAGTTGCCCGTGATTGCAGTAAATCTGGGAAAGCTGGGGTTTCTGGCGGATATTAACCCCGAGGAGTTGGCCCAGGTGCTCGAGGATTATCAGGCCGGGCGTCTGCGCGTGGTCGAACACCTGATGTTCGATTGCCAGGTGCGTCGCCGTGGGGAGGTGGTCTGCCGCCATCTGGGGCTGAACGAGGTGGCGGTGCTGGCGGGCACGCCGTTTCACATCCTCGACATCAATCTCTACGTTGACTCAGAACTGGTAACCACTTATAGTTGCGACGGCCTGATCGTCAGCACGCCGGTCGGATCGACCGGCCACAGCCTCTCGGCCGGCGGTCCGATCCTGCACAAGAGCCTTCAGGCGTTTGTGATCCTCCCGATCAGCCCCCATACGCTCACCAACCGCCCGGTGGTCGATACGGCCGATCGCGTTTACGAGATGGTCGTGCCGCAGCCCAATCCGGGCACAACGGTGGTGGCGGACGGCAGGGTGCTCGATACGCTGCAGCCGAATGATCGGGTGCGCGTGGAGCGCGCGGAGCCGTGCTTCAAGATGGTTACGGCCACGGGCCATGTGTACTACCGCACGCTGCGCGACAAGCTCGGCTGGGGCGGACGTCTGAAGTGGAACGAAGGAACGTGAACCCCTGCCGGAGTAATTGACAGAAAGCCGAAAGCGGCGAGCCGGGAGCGTCAGCTCCCGGTTTGGCGGGAACGCGCAGCGCGGTGATCGGAAGCCGAAAGCACACGACTTGCCGAAGCGACGCTCAAACGCCGGACGGGCCCGGCCGGCCCCACTCGAAAGGATGCGAGTGCCATGCAACGTCTCCTCTGGTTCCCGCTTTGTTGCCTTGTCGTCGGTGCGGTCTCGGTCAGCACGGCCGCGGCCGAGCCTGCCGAAGGGCCTGAAACGTATCTGCTCCGCTACCGCTTCCAGCCCGGCCAGATACTCAGCTTCGAGGTGGTACACCGCAACCTGGTGCGCACCTCGGTCTCGGGCACCACCGAGACGGTGGAGACCCGCAGCCAGTCGGTCAAGCTCTGGCGCGTGCGCGAGGTTCGGCCCGACGGCTCGGCGACGATCGAGTATTCGGTGGGCGAGGTGGATATGTGGCACAAGCGCAGCGGCACTCAAGAGGTGCGCTATAACAGCCGCACGGACCAGACGCCGCCGCGGGGCTTCGAACACCTCGCCCAGAGCGTGGGTGTGCCGCTGGCAACGATCACGCTGGACAATCGCGGCGAGGTGCTCCACCGCGAGGACATGCCCGCCAAAGCCGCGGCCCAGCCCGCCGACCAGGTCACGCTCCGCCTGCCCGAGGGGCCGATCGCCATGGGCCATCGCTGGTCGTTGCCTCACGAGATTCAGGTGCCGAGGAGCACGGGCGGCATGATGACGGTGAAACTCGTCCAGCGATTCGCACTCGAGCGGGTCCGAAGCGGCGTGGCTATCATCCGGGTGAGCACCGAAATCCTCACTCCGCTGGACGATCCGGCCGTGGAGTCGCAGGTGGTGCAGTATGCCAAGGCGGGGCAGATGCGATTCGACGTGCAGGCGGGTCGCATTCTGAGCCAGCAGTGGGACGTGGATCGCCACGTGGTCGGGTTCCGCGGGCCGGCCAGCAGCCTGCACTACATGGCCCGCTTCAGCGAACAGCTCAAGGCTGCTGAAGCGCACACGGCCGCACGGCAATCCACGGTGCGGTGAGTCCCTCTTGCCAAGCTGGCAGGTGCGCAGGCCGCTGAAACGGGGCCGCTCCGCCGACCAAAGCGCGGTGCGGCACTCCCGGCGATGTCTGCTGCGATTGCCGCTTCTCAGCCGTGGTGAACTGCTATTGGTTGCAGCGATCGTGCGGGTCGCAGGCCGTTGCGCGAATGCAGCGGCTGCGGCGGGCTTGCCGGGGTAGCCGAAAAACCACCGCCCCGCCATGCCGATCCAATCTGTTGGCAGGCGCCTCGAAGAACCACCGTCTGCCCGGCATGCCGCGATTTGCGTTTCCGTCGAGGGAATCAAAGGCCGCGGCCCTGAAACCTGTTTGCCCGAAGCGTCCCCTGCCCAACATGGCAGCAGACCGCGGCAGCACCGTTGGGGATCGAGCCGTGTCATCGGAAGACAAAGAGAAAGAAAAGTCGTCTTCAGCGGCCTCGCGGCCGCCCGCGCCGCTCTTCAAGCCGCTCATGCTCTCGGCCGTGGGACTCGCCCTGGCAGCCGGGGCCCCGATCGGTTTGTTCGCCGCCAAGGACTACTGGACCCGGTGGCGCAGCAGTGCCTCAGCCATCTTCGCCCCCGGCGCCGAAACCGACGCTGCCTCGGCCGCGTCGCCCGAGCCCGCGGGTCCCGCAGCCGAGCCGGCACTGCCGCGGTTGGAAGGCGAGTCTGTGGACGACCTGGCCGGGGTCTTCCGCTTCGACATCACGCCCGGCTGGGTGATCCAACGCTGGCCGCGCGTGAGCACGGGTCTGGCCGATCCGCGCCTGGAGGGCTATCGCGTACCGCTGGTCACGGGCACCGATCCTGCGGACCTGGCCGGCGCGCTGACCTACTACTTCGACCCCGACCAGAAGGTCCAGCGCATCACGTTTCGGGGCACCACGGGCGACGTGCGCGAGTTGGCGCGCCTGTTGACCGAGCGATTCCATTTCGCCCGGCGCCTGAGCAATGATCCGGGGCTGGTGGTTTACGAGCGCGACGGGGGTGAAGGGGCCTTGGTCGGGGTGGCGCGGTTTCGGGCCGCGGACGTGATCCAGGCCGAGGAGCCGCTCAAGCGTTTCCAGGTCGAGGTGGCGATCGAGCGTGCCGGCTGATCTGCCGGGCGCCAACGCCCCGCGAGGTTCAGCTCTCTGCGCCGGCCTTGGCTTTCGACTCAGAGGCAGGGGGGTCGTATTCGAACTCCTTCCACACCATGGGCCGGCGAAGCTGAGGTTCGATGCGCAGCACCACCTCGCCGTTCTGAAAGATGCGCACCGTGCCGTTGGTCTGGCTGACAGCCACGGCCACGGCATTGGTGGCCCGGCTCACGGCCGCCGCGGCCCAGTGGCGCGATCCGAGGCCCTTGGAGAGCGTCACGTCGGCTGCCGAACAATCCAGATGCCGGCACGCCCCTTCCACGGTGCCGTCGGCCGAGACAATGAAGGCCCCGTCCAACTGGGCGATCTCCTTGATTCCCTCCCGCACGCGCGGATCGTGCAGGTTTCGTTCCCGGCGATTGTATCCGCGCATGGGATCGAATCCCACGGGCCGGCTGCACGCCAGCACCTTGCGCGCATCGCCCACGACCAGCAGCGTGCCCACCGGCTTGCCCTCGCGTCCGTCGCGCCCGATTTCCACCGCCAGATCGACCACGGTCTTTAGCGTATCCAGCGGCACCCGCGTCTCCAGTTGGCGGAGATCACGGCCGGTGAGCCGGTTGAGGTGTTCGCCCAGATTGATCACGCTGACCGAGTCGATCGTGTCCGAGTCGAACCCCCCGTACACGGCCACCACAGACGCACCAGGGGCCAGAATATCGTCGGCCACCGCCTCGAGCACCGCGCGCGTGAGCCGCTCGTAGATCGGTCCGCCCGACATCTCCAGACACACACAGTCCAAGCCCGCCTCACGGGCGCCCTCAAGGCGCCCGGGCGAGTCCGCGGCCACTACCACTTTCTGGTCGTCGGCGAGGGTCTTGAGCCGGTTCCAGTCGGCCGGCCCGTCGAGCATCAACAGCACGGCCTCGGCCCTCGCCGATTCGCACAGATCGAGGGCCAGTTGGAACAACTGGCGGAATTGCTCGGTAAACCGCAATGTGTCCATCGATCCCCGGCCCCAAGGCCCGCAGCACCCGATGTGCCGCCATTTCCGGTGTGGGGCCGCCCGGGCACGGGCAGCCCGGAGTCATCATCCACCATTGCCGTTGCCTGACGCGCCAAATACCCCCTTGGGCGGGGCAAGCGGCATCGGCCTTCCGAAGGCTTGGTGCGCACAGCCGCCCCGCGGCGGCGCTCTGCTCCAGTTCACCGACTTTCGGCCTCAGACAACCACCCTATCTTACGGGTTTTGGGGCGTTAAGGCAACGCCATCTCTCGCGGACGGGCCAATCCAACATGGTTTCCTATAGCTCCTGGCTTTGTTGGTTTGTGGAGACCGCGCGTTCGGAACCGGCGTTGAAGGGGCGAGTCAGGCCAGCCGACCACAAGGGCCGAGCTGCTGCAAATGCGGTAAAGAGTCCCCACAGCATGGTCGAACCGAAGCCGCAGGTGTTGAACCGAATTTGGCAGAAGGCCAGGCGCGAGGGCACGATCGTGACCCTCGGGGCAGGGAGCCCTGCGGGGCGCTCTAAATCAGCGTGCGCGATTTGTGAACACTCGTGTCGCTGCCAGGCGCGTAGGGTGGGTCAAGCCGTAGGCGCAGACCCACCATTTCGCCTTGTCGGTGGGTCTCGCTTCTTACTCGACCCACCCTACAGC
>CAYXPN010000086.1:6863-17941 GCA_964467075.1 uncultured Planctomycetaceae bacterium | reverse complement strand
GGGAGACCTTCGGTCGAGGCCAGTGGCTCGGTCGGGAGACCGGCCACAACGAGCGGCAAACATTCGTTGGTCTCGCCTAGTAGTCCGACACACGTGAAGTGTCGAGTTGGGTGCCACTGCTGGCTTGTCCAGCAGTGCCGAATACACGGTTGGGCAAGCCAACCGTGGCACCCCACAGTTTAGCCGTGTCGGACTACTAGTCTCGGGCCCCGATGTCCCAATAGACCCCGTCCAACCACATGCGCCAGGCGGCGTACTTCGGATGGCTCATCTTGCGCAGCAGGACCGGGTTTTTGCGGGGTTTGCGCGGGGGATAGATCAGGCGCATCCTGGCCTCGCGCGGCGTGCGCCCGCCCTTGCGAATGTTACACTCCAGACAGGCGCAAACCACGTTTTCCCACGAGGTGGTGCCCCCGCGGCTGCGCGGAATCACGTGGTCCAGGCTGAGCTGGTGGGAGGGAAACGGGCGGCCGCAATACTGGCACACATTGCCGTCGCGGGCCAGCACATTGCGGCGGTTGAACTGCAGTTGCTGCTTGGGCACGCGATCGAAGCTCAACAGGCGGATCACGCGCGGCACCTGGAACTCGAAGCTGACCGCACGAATCCAGTCTTCATGGGGCTGCTTGTCGGCGGCCCTCAGTGCGCTGGCCTCGCGCCAGGTGTCGAAAGTGTAGTTGCAGCACCCCCCGTTTTCCAGGTGTACCACCTCGGCCAACTCGCGAAACAGCAAGGCCACGGCCCGGCGCACATTGACCACGTGGATAGCCATGTAAGAACGATTCAGCACCAGCACGCTGGCTTGAAGCGCAACTGGTGGGCCCGCCTCGGCCGAATCCTGAGCCGCGGCGCATGGGCTGCGCGACCGCTGGCGGCGCTTGCCGCGATGTTGGACCGTATGGAGCCTGCGCATCGGCGCGTTCCTATCTCCCTGGCCGAAACCCTGGCCCCTGCCGGCCTGGATATGCCCGGTGCTTCCCAGATCATGATAACCCAGTTCCCCGTTTTTTGCCAGACGCGCCGGCCGCGGTGCGCCCACGCAAATGCGCCCACGCAAAGGCGAGGCTCCCGCCACGCCGTCATGCCACAACGCTGATCAGCGGCAGGGCGAGGCTCCCGGCGGACCGGGAGTAGGAGTATTGGACCGCGCACGGCTCAGCAGGAGCTTCGCCCTCCCACTCCTTGCTTGGCCCTTGCGCACGTCGCTTCGCCCGCCCACGCCTTGTTTCGCCCTCCCGGCAAGATGTGCAACGCGACTGGGCGGAACGTGATGCCCTGGGGGCCATGCATGGCCCATCCCGGGGGATTCTTCGGCCGGCTCGCCCTGGTGTCAGACCGGTTTGGGCGACGAGCCACTGCGGTGGCTGCACGTCGCCGGACTGACCCGCGCGGTGCTTCGCTGAACAGCGCGGGGTCTTGAACAGCACGGGCTGAAAAAAATCGGCATGGTGGCCGGGACCCTGATGCGGCCCGGCTCGAACAAATGGCGTGCCAATCGCCGGCACGACACGGAGGCTCGTGGCCCACAGGCGGTGCGCACAGGCCGCGGCTCGGACGGGGGCGTGGTCGGCCGGGCGTTGCCGGTGAGCCGCGGGGCGGGCTCGTCGCAGGCCGTCGGCAGCCAGCCGCGGCAGCCTTGCCCCAGCGGGGACCCCATATCGAGGGTCCCCGGGGATCAGGGGACACCGCCGGCAGAAAATGTACAAGGCTGCCTTGCCACCGGCAGGGCCGCGTCATTAATATGAAGCTGTTGATGCTGTCTCGAACAATTCGGGCGGCGGTTCCAGCCGATCTGACACGGGGAGCGGGTTAATGATTCGGTACTCGTGTGATCTGTGCAAGCGGGAGCTGGATCCGCAAGTGGATCTCCGCTATGTAGTCAAGATCGAGGTGTATGCGGCATTGGACGCGGGTGTGGGCGACGAGGACGAGGACGACCGCGACCATCTTCAAGATATCCAGGACCTGCTCGAAGGCCTGGATGAATCCGACGGCGACGGGATCGGCGAAGATGGGTATCAGCAGATTCGCCTCGATCTGTGTCCCGAATGCCGGAAGAAGTTCTTGCAGGACCCCTTGGGTCGGGAACCGGCGCGGACCATGAACTTCGGTCCCAACTGAGCCCGGCGTAACAAGCCCGGGAACCAATGGCTTTTGCTTCCGGGTACAATGCGCGGCGATTGCGCGGGCGGCGTTGGGCGATCCTGGTGGTGTTGGCAGCGGCGATGCTGCTGCTCCTGCGCGGGTGGCCCCGCCCTGCCCCGCTTCCTGCCGAAGCCCTGCCCGAAGGCGTCTATCAGGTCGAGCGCGTGGTCGACGGCGATACGCTCGTGCTGGTCGGCGGCTATCGGGTGCGCCTGATCGGGGCCGACACCCCCGAGACCAAGCACCCGGACCGTCCGGTCGAGCCCTGGGGCCCGGAGGCTACGCAGTTTACCGAAGAGTTCATTGGCGGCGGCCTGTTGCGTGCGCCGGAAGTGCGATTGGAGTTCGACGGTCCACGTCTGGACCGATATGGTCGGCTGCTGGCCTACGTGTGGGTCGATGGGCGCATGCTCAACGAGGAGCTGATCCGGCAGGGCCTGGCTGAGGCGCGCACCGAATTCCCATACTCTGCCGAAATGAAATCCCGCTTCCTGGCCGCCCAGGCCGAGGCCCGGCAAGCCCGGCGCGCCATCTGGTCGACCGCGCCGGCACCGGTCGCCCCAGGAGCCGGCAGGTTGTGAGCCGTAGGCGCGGCTGGTAGAATTGCCGACTTACGCACCACCAGGGCGCGCACAGCGGCATTGCGCGGGGTCGTTTGGCAAGCCGCCGGTGTGAGCCGGCCCGCTGGTTGTGGCGTCCTTGCGCATTGTGCGCCAGCACATTGTACTTGTGGCGGCATTCGCAGAGGACAGCTATTCACGCGGGAATCAGGCAATGGACAAGCAGCAACCGTTGCGCATTGCAGTGATCGGCGGCGACGGCACCGGGCCGGAAGTGGCCGCCGAGGCCGTCAAGGTGCTCAAGGCCGTGGCCGAATCGGAGAGCATCCCCTATGAGCTTGAGGATTTCGACTACGGCGGCGACCGCTATCTGCGCACCGGCCAGGTCCTGCCCGAAGGGGCCGTCGAAGAGCTCAGCCGCTTCGATTCCATCCTCTTGGGCGCCATCGGCCACCCCGACGTGCCGCCGGGCGTGCTCGAACGCGGGCTGTTGCTCGAGTTGCGCTTCCGCTTCGACCAGTACATCAATTTGCGCCCCGTGAAGCTCTTTCCCGGCGTGGAAACGCCCCTGGCCGGCAAGGGGCCCGACGACGTGGACTTCGTGGTGGTGCGCGAGAACACCGAAGACCTCTACTGCGGCATGGGCGGGTTCCTCAAGAAGGGCACGCCCGACGAGGTGGCCATGCAGACGGCCGTCTATACGCGCAAGGGCTGCGAACGCTGTATCCGCTGGGCCTTTGAGTACACGCGCCGGCGCAACCAGAAAAAGATGCTCACCCTGGTGGCCAAGACCAATGTGCTCACCTTCGGACACGACCTCTGGTGGCGCACCTTCCAGGAAGTGGCCCGCGAATACACGGATATCAAGACCGACTACAACCACGTGGACGCCTGCTGCATGTGGATGGTCAAAAACCCGGAATACTACGACGTGATCGTGACCACCAACATGTTCGGCGACATCATCACCGACCTGGCGGCCATCATCCAGGGCGGCATGGGCGTGGCCGCGGGCGGCAACATCAACCCGGAGCCGGGCGGGACCAGCATGTTCGAGCCCATGGGCGGCAGCGCGCCGAAATACACGGGCAAGGGAATGATCAACCCCATCGCCGCGATCAGCGCCGCGGCCATGCTGCTCGAACACCACGGCTACGATGCGGCCGCGGGGCGGATCATGCGGGCGATCGAGACCGTGACGGGCACGAAGATGAAAGGCCAGGCCGCGGGCAGAATGGGCTACACGACCGGCGAGGTGGGCGATCTGGTGTGCGAGCGGCTTTGAGGTTGCCGGGCCTGAAAAACCGGCGCGCGGCTCCCCGCTTGCCGTCCGTTCGGTTGGCCCCCCTGCCCTGCCCCGCTGTTGCGAGATGCCTTTGCGGAATCAGGCCGGAAGGTGTGAGGAGAGAGGGTTGTGAAGCGACCCCCACAAATCGTCGGGAACGCCGGATTGTTTTACGCTTGCTACCGTTTGTCGCTGCTGGGCTGGAACGCAATGCCCACCTCGCGCAATGCCCGCGGGGTGGACATCGTTGCGTTCAGCATGGACGGGCGCAAGATGCTGACGATCCAAATCAAGAGTCTGAGTAAGCGCAGCCCTGTTCCTTTGGGTACGGATCTCAACAAGCTTGCGGGGGACTTTTGGATCATCGTCAACAACCTCGACTCCGGCGACCCAGAATCGTACATCCTCTTGCCCCACGAAGTAAGAGCCCTCGCACATAAGGGCGAACGGGGGAGTAAGGTCTCCTACTGGCTTCAGCCGAAGCGCTATGCTGTTGAAGAATTCAAGGAGAAATGGGAGCGGATCGGCTCGGGCTTGTAGGCAAACTGCGCTGCGCCCCCCTGCCCTGCTGCGGTCGGGACTCCCGTGTGCGTCGGCTGGCACGGCCAGAGCCCAGCGATAGGCGCTCGGAGGACACACTCAGCACTTTGGCGACGGGCGTGGTAAGTCGCATACTGGCTGGCGCGCCCTTTGGCGACGCACCGGGCGACGGCCCCGGCAGCGTCCGCTGAGGCACATCGGTTGGTAGAATAGCCTTTGGCGGGCAGACATCGCCCATAGCCAGGAAGCACCGAACATGATCACGCTGATCGAGGCAATCAACTACCGCTGCCTCCGGTATGTTCGGCAGCCGTTGGCCAGTTTTCACATTCTCGTGGGCGCCAACGCGACGGGCAAGAGCACTTTTCTCGATGTTCCTGCGTTTCTGCGGGACATGGTGAGCAACGGGCCGCTGGAAGCGGTGTTCGCACGAACGGGCAACTTCGCCGACCTCGTCTGGCAGTACGAGCAGACCGGTTTTGAATTGGCGATCGAAGCGGCAATTCCCGCGGGCCCGCGCAGCCGGCTTCACGACCCCAAGTACGATACCGTCAGGTACGAAGTGGCTTTCGCGCTTGATCCTGAATCGAAGCAGGTCGAGGTTACCGCCGAGCAGGCGATCCTAAAGGTCTCACGGCCACATCCTGTGCAGCAGCGATTGCTTTTTCCCAAGCTGCACGAGCCACCTTCAACGCTGATTAGCGGGCGCAGCGGGCATCACACCAGGAGGCTTTTCAGCAAGAAGCGGCAGGGCAACGACAACTACTACGCTGAGGCTCGCGCGCAACAAGGGCGCTGGAGCCCGTCCTACAAACTCGGACCCCAGAAGTCTACTCTTGGAAACCTGCCGGAAGACGAAACCAACTTCCCTGTGAGCAGTTGGTTGAAACAACTGCTGTCGCAACGTGTGGAAAGCCTCATCCTCAACAGCCTTCACATGCGCCAAGCAAGTCCGCCGGGTCGCGGGAGTTGGTTTGCCCCGGACGGTTCGAACCTGCCGTGGGTGGTCAACGAGTTGGAGAAGCGCCGACCCGAAAGGATCAGCGAATGGGTCGACCATCTTCGCACGGCGTTGCCGGATCTCCGTAGTATTGGTACGGTACTGCGCGAAGATGATAAGCACCGTTACCTAAAACTGTGCTACGACTGTCAATTGGAAGTGCCGTCCTGGGTCACTTCGGACGGGACGCTCCGCCTCCTGGCGTTGACGCTCATAGCGTATGTTGATCGACTCAAGTCGCTCTACTTGATCGAGGAACCGGAAAACGGAATCCATCCGCTGGCAATCGAAACCGTTTATCAGTCGCTCTCGTCGGTCGCCGACACCCAAATCTTGATGGCCACGCACTCGCCTGTGGTCCTGGCCATTGCGCAGCCGCAAGAAGTGCTCTGCTTCGCCAAAACGCCGGAAGGAGCCGTCGACGTGGTGCCGGGAAACGAGCATCCCCGGCTTTGTGACTGGAAGGGTGAGGTTGATTTGGGAACGCTTTATGCATCAGGAGTCCTCGGGTGAGCAGCACTCGGGCACGTTCCGATCTGATTGTCGTTGTGGCCGATCTCGATGCCCAAAACGTAGTGCAGGCATTGCTGAGCAGGCGTGAGTCGTTAGGCATTCGAACGATCACCAGACAAACCTACAGGTTCATCAAACGCGACGCCGGCTGTTTTCGGGATGTTCATGAATACTTGCGACCTTTTGTTAAGCAGTTTGACTACGCGCTGGTTGTTTTCGATCGACACGGATGCGGCGCCGAACATCTGCCACGCCAGCAGCTCGAGGATGACGTTGAACAGCGCTTGGCCAGAAACGGTTGGAGCGGCCGCTCGGCGGCAATCGTGATCGACCCGAAACTCGAAGCGTGGGTCTGGAGTGACTCCCCGGAAGTGGACCGAACGCTGGGGTTTGAGAACAAGTCTCCGAAATTGCGCGAGTGGCTCAGACAGGAGAACCTCTGGCCGCCCGAGACCCCCAAACCGTCGGATCCCAAACAAGCACTACGGTGTGTCTTGCGCTACGTGGCCAAGAGCTGGTCGGCCGCAGTGTTTCGCCAACTGGCCGAACGTGTAAGCCTCCGGCGTTGCAGGGATCCTGCATTTCTTAAGCTAAAGCAAACCTTGCGGCGATGGTTTTCAAACTAGGCGAGTAGGAGTCTCTCAGCCATGCCCGACAGTCTTTTTGACCTCCGAGGCCGCACGGCCCTGGTCACCGGCGCGAGCAAAGGCATCGGCCGGGCGATTGCCCAGGGTTTCGCCCGGGCCGGGGCCGACTTGTTCATCTGTGCGCGCAACGAGCCGCCGCTGGCCGAGGCCGCCGAGACAATCCGCTCCAGCACCGGCCGGCGCGTGGAATACCTGACCGCGGACATGTCGCGCCGCGAGGACGCGGCACGCCTGGCCCAAACGGCGCTGGAGCGCCTGGACCGGATCGACATCCTTGTGAATAACGCCGGCTGGAACATCCCCCAGCCGGTCGACCAGATCCGCGACGAGGACTGGAACTACCTGGTCGAGCTGAACCTCAACAGTGCCATGGCCTTGACCCGCGCCGTGGCGCCGGGCATGAAAGAGCGCCGCTGGGGTCGGGTGATCCACATCTCCTCGATCATGGGGCTGGCCAGCACGCCCGAGCGCAGCGGATACTCGGCCACCAAGGCCGCCCTGATCGGCCTCACCCAGGCCAGCGCGCTGGACCTGGGGCCGTTCGGCATCACGGTCAACAGCATCGCGCCCGGACCGATCGCCACGGAAATGCCCAAGTCGATCCTCAGCCGGCAGCAGTGGGACGCCCTGGCTGCGCGCACGGCCGTGGGTCGCTGGGCAGAGCCCGAGGAGCTCGTCGGCCCTGCCCTGCTCTTGGCCGGCGAGGCGGGCAGCTTCATTACCGGCAGCGTGCTGGTCGTGGACGGCGGGGCCATGGCCCGGGTGTTTTGACGGGGGTTGGAAGCCGGGTGGCCGGGGCTGGACCCCAGGGAAGCCCCGGGCCGTCGGAGGCCGGAAGTCGGAAGTCGGGCACGCGGAACGCGGAAATCCGAAATTGCAGATAGCAAATCGGCGCGTGGCGAGCCGGGAGTCGACCGGCCGTTTAACGGCAAGCCGCAGGCGACGGCGTTCCGCTACAAAGCGGCTGGCCGAAAAACCATCCATCATCCCGCCGATCCTGTAATCCTCGCTTCGCTCAAGAGCCTACCCTTCCCCGTCGGGCATGCCCGCGGCGCGGCAGTAGGCACGCCACAAGGGCGCGCCCCAGCCGGGCAGCGAATTGCAAAAACGGTGTACCAGCCGGTCCAGCGACTGCCAGCCCGACGACTCGAAGCGAAAGGTCAAGGCCGGCTCGGTCACGCTGCTGCGCACCAGGACCCAGCCCTCGGGCGTGTCCACGCGCAGCCCGTCGATCGAACGCTGCGGAAAGGCCGACCAGCTCTCGCGCAAGCGGTTGAGCAGCCGGTCGTGCTCCGGCGCCGGAACAGGCAGACGCAGGTCGGGCGTCATGTACACGCGCGGACACAGCCGACGCAGCTTCGAGAGCCGCTCGCCCGAGGTGGCCAGATAGGCGATCAGCCGGCAGGCCGAATACAGACCGTCGTCGCCGCCGTCCAGCTCGCGATAGAAGAAGTGCCCGCTCAGCTCCGCGCCGAACAGCGCGCCTGTCCGGCGCATGCGCCGGCGGATGAACGCATGGCCGCTGCGTTCGACCACGGGTCGGGCCCCCAGCCGGCGTGCGGCCTCGGGCACCTGGTCCGAGAACTTCAGGTCGTACACGAACCGCTGCCCTTTGAGCTGGTCGCCGAACGTCTGGAGCATCACCCAGGCGACCTCTTCGGCCAGAAGCGGAATCCCCTCGTCGTCGACCAGGGCGATCCGGTCGCCGTCGCCGTCGAACGCCACCCCCAGATGGGCCCGCTGGCGATAGACCTCTTTGCCCAGCTCCTCGAGGTTCTCCGGGCGCGCACAGTCCGGGGTGCGTCCGCCGAACGCGGGGTGGGGCTGGTCGTGGACGGCCGTGAACAGGACGTGCGGAAACACGGCGCACAGATAGCGTCTTGCGCGTGCGGCCCAGCAGCCGTACATCGCATCGACCACGGCCCGGCATTGGGCCCCCATGGCCTCGACCCACGTCTGCTGGAGCCAGCCCACGTAGTCGAAGCTGACGTCCAGCTTGCGGGATGCGCTCTGGCCCGACGGCCGGCACTGGGCGTCTGGCAGTTGCTCCTCAGAAGCACTTGGCGGCCCGGGGGGCGCACAATCGGGTGACGGTGCCCGGGGCACTGGAGTGTGGTGTGGGGTTCCGCCTTCAGTCGCCCGGCGCAGGGCGTCCACGTCGTCTGGCGAAGGCGGATCGTCGCCGATCATCCACTTCAGCCCGTTGATGTGGGCGGCGTTGTGCGAGGCCGTGACGATGGCGCATCCCGCGGCGCGCAAGCGGCGACGTGCATAGTAGATCATCGGGGTGGGGATGATTCCCAGGCACACCAGATCGAGCTGCGCGCCGGCCAGGCCCTCGACCAGGGCACCGAGCAACGGGCGCGTCGAAGCGCGCACATCACCGCCCACCACGAACTTCTGCCCTGGACCCACCTGGCTGCCGAGCACCTCGCCCCAGCGCCGGTAAAGCTCCGGCGAAAGATCGCCGGGCGCAGTGCCCCGGATGTCGCAGGGTTTATAAATGCTCACAGACAGCCTCGCCGGGTAAGTTCCTCGCAGAAGCGCTGGAAAAGCTCCTCGTATCGGGGCCGAGCCGCGGCCTCGGGCACGAAGCTCCTCTCGATCCGCACCATCCGGCCCACCACCTCATCCAGCCCCCTTCCCATAATACCGCAGGCGGCAAGCACGGTCGCCCCCAAAAAGGACTGGGGGCAGGCCGGACGATGGAACACGCGCCCGGTAGCATCGGCCCGAACCTGCGCCCACACGTCGCTGCGACTGGCGCCGCCGGTGGTGTAGACCTCGCCCGGCGGCGCAGCCGCGGGCTCGGGCCGGGTGTCGGCGCCCTCTGGCCGCGCGTCGGCACCCTCCGCCTGCATGGCCCTGGAGTGTTGCTCATGGGCGTCTGGCGACGAGGCGCCCGCGGGTTGCCCCACGGACTGGTCGAGCACCTGATAGCAGAGCCGCTCGAACAGCCCCACGCCCGCCAGACACGCTGCATAACGCTCGGATGCCGACCGGTCATCCCGCGGCAGGAGACCCTCCGCCTGGGGGCAGAGAAAGGGAAATCGCTCGCCGCGTCCCACCAGCGGCCAGGCCAGTTGGTCTGTAGGCAAGTGCTCACCGGCCGCGGCGTCGAGCAGCGAGGGCTCACTGCCGGGAAAGAGGGCCTCGATCCACTGGGCGCCGGTGTTGGCGGCTGCCCCGGGCAGCCACCACCCGCCCGGCAGGCGGTGGCAATAGATCAGGCCCTGGGGATGGCGGCAGATGTGCGTGCTCAGCCCCTTGAAGACCAAGGTGCTGCCCAGCGTGGTGTTCCAGTCGCCCGGTCGCCTTACGCCCGAGGCCAGAAAGGCGGCCGTGCCGTCGGTGGCGCCGGCTACCACCGTGAGCCCCTCCGACAGCCCGGTCTCGGCCGCGGCCCGCGCACGCACGCGCCCGACCGGTGTGCCCGGCGCAACGACCCGCGGCAGTTTCTCGGCCACGGGCAGCAGCCGGTCCAACCACTCGGGCCAGCACTGGCCGATCAGGTCGTAACCGGTCTTCAGCGCGTTGCTCCAATCGGTCACTGCCGGCTGGCCGGTCAGTCGCTCCTGGAGATAGTCGGCATGGTGAAGGAATCGGGCCGCGCGCTCGAACAGCGCGGGCTGATGGTCCTTGATCCACAAGAGCTTCGCCAGTCCGAAAGAGGAGCTAAAGCGATAGCCGAGCTTTTGACAAAACCCGCGCGCCGTGTCGTTGAGCACTTCGGCCTGCTCGGCCGCACGCGCGTCGTCGTACATGAGTGCCGGAGCCAGCGCCTCCCCTGCCCTGCCCGCCGGCACGATCGTGCCCGAGGTGCCGTCGATGGCCAGGGCGGCCAGGCGCTCCGTTCGCACGCCGTTGCGCTGCAGCTTGGCGAGCGTTGCAGCAATGGCCTCTCGGGCCGCGTCCCACCACGCCTCGGGCTGCTGCTCGTGGCGATCGGGCTCTGTGCGCACCGCTGCCTCGGCAATGGGTGCGGAAGCCTGGGCCAGAACCTCGCCGCACTGGGAGACCACCGCGGCGCGCACCCCGCTGGTGCCGGCATCCACACCCAGGAACAACTCGTCTGATTCGTTCACTGTCCGATTCACCCCCCTGCCCTGCCCTGCTTCCAATTGGAGGGACGCGGTCCCTCGCGTCCGTGCGTAGGGTGCCACTGCTGGCTTGTCCAGCAGTGCAGCATGTGGCTACAATCAGGATCGCTTGGGCGGCACACCCCGCGCAGCGCAGCGATGGGCGTGGTGAAAGTGCTGGATGTGCCGGCCACGTCCTTCTGAGGGCGTGCCACCCACCGGCGGCCACGACAAAGCGTGGCCCTCCATTGCATCGGCCACGACAAAGCGTGGCCCTCCATTGCATCGGCCACGACAAAGCGTGGCCCT
>CAYXPN010000086.1:0-6763 GCA_964467075.1 uncultured Planctomycetaceae bacterium | reverse complement strand
CCATTGCATCGGCCACGACAAAGCGCGGCCCTCCATTGTTACCGCGATACCGCGGTCTCCGCGGAATCGAAAACGCAACGTTTACAAGTTCTACCGGCTGCCGGGTTCAGGCTCCAGTTCGCCGAGATCGAAGCGATAGAAGGTGATCGCCCCGTACGACTCGCCCTCGGGGCCGGCTGTTTCCACCAACAGCCCGATGGTGCCGTCGGCCAAAACTTGGACAACCGAATAGGCGGCAAAGCCGCGGTTGAAGCCAACCGGATTGACGAACGTGCGTCCTTCGTCGTAGCTGGTCCAGACCGTGATCCGGTTGCGGTTCAGTCCGTCCTCACCGCGCGGCCCGGCAAACAGGATGCGGTCGCGATCAGCTCCGGCGCGCCGGGCGGAATAGCGCGCCAGGGAGCAGTCCACCGGTGTCAGGGGGATATTGTCCGGCCGATCGGCACCCCACGTCACGCCGCCGTCGCTGCTGAGGTGTCGGCGGCGAAACGTGCCGCTGTTCTGCCGCGCATCGAGCAGAACCCTGCCGTCGGCCAGCTCGACCACCTCGCTCTCGTTGGCATCCGGGCCGGGTGTGACGTTGCCCACCTGCCAGGTCTTGCCGTGGTCGTCGGAGTAATACACAAACGGCTCGACCGTCACGGGGCCCTCCGGCGTGGTCGAGCCGGCCCGCTTGGCCGGCACGATCAGCCGTCCGACGAGCGATTTGCGCTCTTGCCGTTGCAGTTGGATGCCGCTGCCCGGACCGGGCTCGGCATGGCGCCAATAGAGGCCGTCGCTGGTCTCGTCCGGCTCGTCCGGATACACGATCTGCCGGCGCTCGGACCAGGTCTTGCCGTGATCCGTGCTCCAACGGACCCACACCACGTGGTTGCCGTCAGCGGGGTCCGGGCTTTGGCCGGGCGCCGGATAGATCGGTCCGATATCGGGCCATTGTCCGTAGAACAGGAACACGGTCCCGGTGGTGGCATCGAGCACGGGCGTGGGATCGCCGAAATCGACCAGGTCGCCGCTGGGACGGAATCCGGAATCGATGACGACCATGGGCTGCCAGGTGCGACCGTTATCGGAGCTGCGGCGCATGACCAGATCGATCGGCGCGTTCCTGTCGCGGCGCGGATCGCTGCCGCGGCCGCGTCGTGCCTCGGCAAAGGCCAGGATCGCGCCGTCCTGGGCGACGACCATGCCGGGAATGCGAAACGTGTGATAGCGATTCGCCTCAGTGACGTAGGCCCCCTTGGGAGAGACGAACGGGATGGTCTTCGAAAGCACTTCGGCGGTTGCCTGGCATGGCGAGATGCACGCCCACAGGATGGCCAGGACCAGAAGACCGGGCTTTGTTTCAAAACGAATCCGAACATGTAGCCGCCGTCGCCAGACGGTGGAAGCCCCCTTTGTTCCAAGGCGTTTGCACGCGGCACCCCACGCTCTGGCGAGCGTGGCTACCATTTTGAAACAAAGCCCCACGTGTGTGGTCGAACGCGACATATTTGTCTCCCTGGTGCAGGTTGACGGAGGTGGGCCGCAAGGTTGGCACACAAGAATGAGTGGGGCAAGGTCTATCCGCCCCTCACGTCCCGGTGGTTGCCACCGCTCGGCTGTGCCCTATTCTCGGGCGCTTTGCCCGGGGAGTCAACGCAGCAGCCCCGGTCCGCCAGTCGGGGCGCGATCGTGGGGCACATCGGCGGGCCGTTGCCCGGCGTCTGTGCTTCTGCTAAACTCGCCGTTTCGGCCCGCCGGGGGTCGCCTGCGGCTCGCCGTTAAACGAACAGGCGCCTGCGGCTTGCCGCCGAACGAGCGGAAGGTGCGGGTGTTAGCAAGTGCCAGCGCGGGGCCCCCGCCGAAGCCGCATCCCGCAACCCGAGAGTTTGCAGGAAGACCATGCGAAGAACCTGTGAACGAATTGTCTCCGCCCTCGGAAGTCCAAACCCGGGTGGCCGGGGCTGGAGCAAAGCGAAGCCCCGGAGAGCAACACCTTTGCGAGCTCGAACCAAGCGGTTCTCACAACTGGCTTCAGTCGTTGCTGCTCTGGTCGCGGTGGGCGCAAGCGGCGCGGTCGCACAGGCCGCGGGCCCGGGTGAGCCCACGGCCCAGGCCGGGAATGTCAAGCTGCAAGTCGGCGCGACCGACCTGGCGGTGATCGCGGTTTACCTGGTGGGGATTGTGCTCTTGGGCTGCTGGGCGGGCCTGCGCAAGCGGCGCACCGCGCAGGGCAGCGACTATTTCCTGGCCGGCAAGTCGCTGCGCTGGCCCATGATCGGCCTGGCGCTGTTTGCCACCAATATCTCCACCATCCACCTGGTCAGTTTCGCCCAGAACGGCTACACCTCGGGCCTGGTCTACGGCAATTTCGAGTGGATGGCCGCCTTCACGCTGGTGATCCTCTCCTGGTTCTTCGCGCCGTTCTACATCCGCTCGGGCGTGGCCACGCTACCCGATTTCATGGAGAAGCGCTACAGCCGCGGCAGCCGCGACTACCTGGCCGTGCTGTCGATCTTCTCGGCCATCGTGGTCCACATCGGCTTCTCGCTCTATACCGGGTCGATCGTGATCGAGGGCATTGTGCTGCGCCCCTTTGTGGAGAATCCCCACGACTACCACGCCTGGACCGTGATCGCCATCTGCGGGGCCACAGCCATCTATACCATCGTGGGCGGACTGCTGGCCGTGGTGGTGACCGAGTCGATCCAGACCGTGGTGCTCCTGGCCGGCTCGATCTGCATCACGCTCCTGGGCCTCTACATGATGGGCGGCTGGGATGGCTCGTGGTCCGGGCTGGTGCATGTGAACCAAATGGCCGAAGGCTGGCAGAAGACCAGGCAACACGTCCATCCGGTGAACTTTTCCATGATTCGGTCCGATGCGGACCCCACGGGCATTTCCTGGTATGCCGTGCTGCTGGGCTATCCGGTGCTGGGCATCTGGTATTGGTGTACGGACCAGACGATCGTCCAGCGCGTGCTGGGCGCGAGGGACGAGAACCATGCGCGCATCGGCCCCTTGTTCGCCGGGTTTATCAAAATCCTGCCCGTGCTGATCTTCGTGGTCCCCGGCATCGTGTGTTTGGCGCTGGTCACCACGGGCGAGATCGGCCGGTTGCCGCTCAGGCCCGACGGCACTCCGAATACGGAGGAGGCCTATACCCACCTGGTGGCCAACGTGCTGCCGCTGGGGTTGCGCGGCGTGGTGGTCGCGGCGTTGCTGGCCGCGCTGATGAGCACGGTTTCGGGCGCGCTCAATTCGATCGCCACCTTGTTCAGCTACGACATCTACAAGCGCTTCAAGCCCGAGGCCGACGACCGTCACCTGATCCGCGTGGGTCGCGTGGCCACGTTTGTGGCCATGTGTGTGGCCATTCTCTGGACGCTGGGCATCGGGGGGCAGAAGTCGATCTTCCAGATGATGGTCGATGTGTTTCCGGTGGTGGCCCCGCCCACGGCCGTGGTTTTTCTTTGGGGCGTGTTCTGGCGCCGGGCCTCGGCCACGGCCTCGCTGTGTACGCTGATCGGCGGCTCGCTCTTAGGGCTGGTGCTGTTCGTGCTCAATTTCAACCAGCTCAACTACATCGGCGACTACGAGATCAACGCCCTGTTCCAGGCCTTCCTGCTGTTCGTCATCGAGTCGCTGCTGCTGGTCCTGCTCTCGTTCATCTTTCCGCACCGGCACACCGCGGAAAGCGAAACCCTGGTCTGGCGCTCGCCGCTCGAAGCCCTGCGCAGCACCAGCGGCACCTGGCGCGGACTGGGCGACTACCGGGTGCTCTCGGTGCTGCTGGTCGCGGTGATGGTCGGCCTGTACGTCTGGTTCTCGGGCGAGGACACCTACTATCCGGTCGAAGGCCGCGTGACCCTGGCCGACGGCACGCCGGTGGCGGGCGCCCGGCTGGGCTTCGACTGCGACGACGACCGCTTCGACTTCACTGCCCTGACCGACGCTGAGGGCCGCTACACTTACACCACCCCGGACGTGGCCGGCGGGGCCCCGGCCGGCACGCAGTATCGCGTAACAATCGTGCCCGCAGTGGACTTGATCGTGCGCCGCGCCGAGCCCGCGGCCGGTCATGAGAGCGCGCCGACTGATCCGGCGATTGAAGAGATTCTCTACCGCGTGCCCGCGGGCACACCCATCCGCGCCGAGACCCTGAGCAAGCAAGTCCCCCTGGACGAGGAGTGGACCGTCACCGCCACGCGCGAGGTTTACACCTTCACCCTCCCTCCGCCCAGTGCCAGCCGCGGCACCAACCCGCCGGCCTCGCCCCAGGTGGTCCACGTGGCGCGCGACCAGCGGGTCGAAATCCTCCGGGCAACCGACGTGCCCCGGCGCTACCGGCAGTTCGACACCTCGCCGCTCTCTTGCAGGGTGGAAGCCATTCCCGCGTTCTCTTGGAATCGCAACAAGTACGACTTCCAACTGTCAGCCGATTAGAAGTCTTTCACTGCAATGATCCCCCAAGTCTTTCACTGCTTCAGCCGCAGCGTGCGCGTTGGAGGCCCCCGGGGCCGCGCACGGTTGGATGAGAAGCTGAAAGAAACCGCCACCGGCCGAAGGTGGTCAAGACTTCGAACCGTCCGATGGTTCGTCGGATGCCGGCTGACGCCCGGGTTTCGCAGAGGCGCGGCCGGCCGCGCGCTTCCGGCTGCCGGATCGCTCGGTCGACGGCTGGGGGGGCCACTCGATGTGCTCGGCCTGGTCGCCCGCTGTGCCGGGTGTGGCCGGCAGCGGCGACGGGGAGCCGTGTTGCGCGACCGCATCCAGGTCAATTACCTCCGGCGGCTGACAGCGCTCGCGCAGACCGGGGCGCACCGCATCGAGCCAGTCGAGATACTGCTCGATCGCACTGAGCGGCATGCCCAGCGACAATGCGGTCCTGACCGTCTCGGTCCGCTCAAGGAAGTTACCCGCCTGCTCCAGCAGCAGTTTGGCGATCTCGTGAGCCATCTGAGGTCCTGGCTCTCAGGTCTCTACGCCCCGATGGCAGCACTCAGAGGCTGCTCGTCCGGCGTGTCGGTACGATTCCGCCTGCTCACCGAGCCCTCCAATTCAATTCTACCCAGGAAGCCCGAACGGTTTGCAGAGCAATCGTTCGGCAAGGCACCCACAGAGGGGGAGGTTCCAGCCCAGACGTGCGGTTGTCCCCGAGTGCGATTGCCGGGCGGGCGCTTGCAGCGAGCCCGGAGGAGCACTTCCCGGTGGACATTCCGCGTTGTCACCAGAGATCAATTGCTCGGAGTGCGCGGCCCTATTGCGGCTCCGGCGCCGGCCAAAGAGCCTCCCTCCCAGCGTGCGCCAGCCTCCCAAGCACCGGCCCCCCCCTCTGGCGGGCAAAACCGGGCTGACCATCCCCCGCTCTACTGGTGCCCAATGCCTCAATAGTTCCGATAGGGAGAATTCGCTGGGGGAGACCAAGAACGTCGGGCCCCCGCATGCGGGACACTCCCGCGCCCGCCCGCCTGGAAACCCGGATAGTAGTGCGAGTAATCCATGAACACACTGCCCGTACCGGTCGGCCGGATGGGCATCTGGCCACGCGACTGGATCATCTGCTGGCGCATGGCCGATAGGCCCGCGGCCTGGCGCGTGAGGTCGAGTTGCTGGCGCCGCAGGCGCTCCTGGAGTTCCAGGCGCGGGCGCACCAGCGAGTTGTACGGATCGAGCAGGCCCGTGTCGGACCGAAACAGATCGAGCCACGGGCTCAGCGTGGGCGAGGGGGACCAGGATCGATGGACCGGTGGCTGGGCATCAGCCACGCTGGGGCCGATCACTGCTGCCGCCGCCGCCACAAAGCATGCCAGTCGTCTCATGGTTCCACCTCGATTGTCCTGCCTCGAACGCGTGCTCGGCCGTTTCCAGCCCTCCCCGGTTATCCTACCGTCGGGACGCCACGGTGCAAGCTGGGTGTCCGTGGATTTACCCCGCCCGCTCGCTCCCTATTCAGAAACAAACGGTGGCTCGCCATGCCGTTGTCGATCATCACGGCCGCGTCGTGGCAGACTCGCCCTCTATTCGGGAACAAACGGTGGCTCGCCGGGCATCGCGGGGGCAACTCCCGGCGGCAGCGGCGCGGGCAGCAGTCCTTCGGCGGGCTCCTCGGGCATGGGCGCCGGTCCCCAGTCCTCCGGCACGTCTCCCGGGGCAGGGATCGCCGGGTGGTGGTCGATCACGCCGGGGCCGGATGGGATCGGTTCGGGCGCCACCGCCGGCTGGCCGGACTCCGGGGCCTGCGCGCCCGGCTCGGCGTCGGCCGGAAGCTCACCCCCCCCGGATTCCATCACGAACTCCGCTCCGTAGAACACGCCGCCCGGACACTCGGCCGGCCAGGGGCGCCAAGACGGCGGGCAGTAGCCGTAGCAGGCCGGATCAGGCGTGTGCAGCTCAGCATGTTTCTCGATGCAGTGGCACCGCATGAACGGATTGTAGAGTTTCACACACGGGGAAAGCACTTCGGCCGGCGTGACGCACCCTCCCGCCGTGAACAACACAGCCAGAAGGCAACCGGCGCCGATGAGCATTTTGACACGATGATTGCTGAACATGGGTCTTGCCGTGGATCGAGATGAACGCAAACAGTCTCAGGAAAACCCGCTGCGAACACCTGACTCGACCGCCCGACACGGTCGCGTCGCTACGCAGCCCGTTTTGCCCCCGCCCCGCGGCTCAAGCCGGCGACGCATGCGGCCGTCGCCGAATCCGAAAAACGCGCGCCGCTAGTAGTTTGACTGTGTCCGCTTCCTGAATCGACGTAACCCAAATCGCTGAAGCAGGT
>CAYXPN010000085.1:9611-17971 GCA_964467075.1 uncultured Planctomycetaceae bacterium | reverse complement strand
GCCTGTCACCTTTTCCCCGCAATTGCGGAAACAATTCCTTTACAATTTCTTAGCGCCGGTCCACGCACTGCCGGACAAGCCGGCAGTGGCACCCAGGGCCCCGGCGCCGATCCCCGCCCCATTATCATAGGGGCTGGTGCGGGGAAGGCAAATCCATCCCGTGCCGCTCGGCAGGCTCAGAACTCGCCCTCGGCCGCCTCAAAGGCGTTGGGGATGTGTTCGATCAAGGGGCGGCGCGCGTGGTCGGGCCAGGTGACCGCCACCACGTCGAACCGCGCCGGGCGGTCCAACAGTCCGTGGCGCTTCAGAAACGCGGTGGCCAGGCGGCTGAGGCGCCGCTGCTTGTCCGGGCCGACTGCCTCGGCCGGATGGCCGTGCTCTTGATCGCGCCGGGTCTTGACCTCGACGAATACAACCGTCCGGCCGTCCACGGCCACGAGGTCCACTTCGTCGAGGCGCCAGAGACGGTCCCGCCGGGCCACGATCCGGTAGCCCAGCCGTTTGAGATGCCGGGCAGCCGCCTTCTCCCCGCGGTGGCCCAACGTGCTGTCCGAGCCGCGTCGCCCGATCCAGCTTCGCAACAGGGCCAACAGACGCGCAACCGCCACGGCTGTGCTCCCCGGCCGGGTAATTCGGAGACGCAGACCTCTGCCCGCCCGCATACACGCGGCGCGCATCCGGCGGTCGCCGGTCGCGCCGGTCAGAGACTATCCGAAAACCGGCGTGCCACCTGGGTGGCCGGGGTTGGAGCGTAGCGAAACCCCGGGAAACCGGTCCGTGGCTTCCCTTCGGCGTAAGCCACGGCCACCCAAACTGTGTTTTCGGATAGTCTCTCAGTCCTCGTCTTCGGGCTGGTCTTGCGCGGATTGGCCTTGCCCGGGCCGGCCTTTGGCCTGTGCGTTGGCCGCCAGCGCCTCGCGTTTCTCGCGGTCGATGGGACGTTCTTTCAGGCGCACCGCCTTGCCCACTCGCTCGCGCAAGTAGTAGAGCTTGGCTCGGCGCACCACGCCGGCCCGCTTGACTCGGACTCGAGCGATGCGCGGGGAGTGCAGGGGGAACTTGCGTTCCACGCCTTCGCCCTGCACGATGCGGCGCACGGTGAACATCTCGCGCGAGCCGGCGCCGCTGCGGGCGATGACCACGCCGCTGAAGACCTGGACGCGCTGCTTCTCGCCTTCGAGGATGCGGCAGTGGACCTCCACCGTATCGCCGATCTCGAAGTAGGGGACCTTTTCTTTCAGAAAGGGCTCTTCGGCCCTGCGGATCAGTTCGGCCTGGTTGAGTTTCATGACGGGTGGTTCCTTTGGAGTTGCTGGACGGAAGGTCTCTTGGTCCTGTGCGTTTTGTTTACGCCCGGACTGCCTGCCCCCGTTTGTGACTCGCCGTCGATGCCGGCCATACAGCCGACGGGCGAGAGGTATGCCGTTACGTTTCTCTCCTGGCAACGGGAAACGCGCTCAAATGCGCGTTCCATGTATTCAAGTTGAATACGCCGCAAGCAGCGACAATTTGACGCTTCCATACGCCTGATTTCGGCCCTTGCACCGGCAGTTTGCGCTGCAATTGCTCGATTCTCTGCAAGAGCATTGCCTCGTCCAGTCGGTCTGACGCGATCAGCACGTAATACATCACAGGCTTGTCGATGGCGTCGGCCGCCCATTGGTAGAGGAATGAATCCCGATACTTGCGTACCAAATCATCGTCCTTCCGACCAGCCTGCAATTCTTCCAGGAATGCTTCCTGGCTGTTCTGCGTGGCATGTGGATCGTTTGGGTCCTTGAATTCGATGAAAAGGATTCGTTGGCGGGTTTCCACCACAAAATCGACGGCTTTCATGCAATGGGAAAGGCCGTGCGTGTCGTCGTCAAATCTCCTGCCCTTGGCGCCGGCGGGCAGAGTGAGTTGCAACGCACCTTCTTCGAGAATCGTCATCTCGAAATCGCCTCCAGGTTGCGTCTGACCTCCCGGTTGTACAAGTCGGCAAATGTATCGGCGATGGCGTTGGGATGGATTTGGAGGTACTCGCTCGTCGAACGGCATTGAATCTCGCCGGTGTCGGAATCTCTATACAGGGAATGGAACAACATTTCGTCAGTAGGTGCTTTCCGAAGATCCAACTCCTTGAGGATTACGTAGTCGTGGGTGGCCAGAAAGACCTGTACGCCCATCCTTTGGAGTTCCAGTAGAATTTCAATCAGCCGGCCGAAAAGCTTGGGGTTAAGATTCGCCTCGGGTTCGTCCCAAAACAATACTGAACCGTTGAGGAGCGTGCCGTTCTGTATCAGTAGCCAGAGGAGCCCCAGTTTTCTGAAGCCCTCTGCAAGCAAGGTGAACTCCAAGTTGCCCTGCTTGTTGCGAAGGAAGAACTCCTCATCACTGATCACCACCTTGCCCTCGATCAGTTTCCGCAAGCGCCCGAGCAAGCTTCTGCTGGGCTCGTCCGCCGGACCCCGAAGTGCCGGTCGGTAGGCCCTGTCAAGAATATCTGCGTAGACTTCCTCAAAGTGGATTTCCCTTTGCGAGTACAGGGAGCGGAATCCGGGGGCGTTGGAGAGCATTTCCTTGACCGGAATATAGACGCTTTCGATCGGCTCGGATTTCCACTCTTTGGCGCCGGTGATGGTGGCGGAATCGGAAACCGTGACGTGGTTGGAGAAGGAAATCCGCAGCTTGCGTCGCTTGCGATGCACCTCCACGGCGCAACGAACACTTCCCTTCTGACGCTTTGCTAATCTGCCCAAAGCGCGTCCCGAGGGAAGGAAAACGCGAGTCAGCTTCTCGCCATAGTCGCTCTCCGTCTTGCTGATATCGCAGGCGCAGTATACGGCCTTCATCAGGTGTGTCTTGCCGGTTCCGTTCGCGCCGACCAATACGTTGATCCCTTCGCTTAGCTCAACGTCCAGGGTCGCGAAAGCCGTGAAGTTTTCGAACTTTGCTCTCGTGATCGACATGGCTTCTCTCGCGTGCGTGGATGGTGTGACATCGCGCGATCGGTGTCATGCGCTGGGATATCTTCCGGCCCCACGCCGATCGGCTCCCCAACTCCGGGCGCGCTTACTCCGCCTCCCCCAGCAGGTCCGCCCGGCGCCGGCGCGTGCGACGGAGGCTGTCTTGCTCTCTCCAGCGGGCGATTTGCTCGTGGTCTCCGCTGAGCAACACCCCCGGCACCTCCAGGCCGCGAAACACCCGCGGCTTGGTGTATTGGGCGTGTTCCAGGCGCGGCGCGGTGCCGGAAAACGAATCGCTCCGGCTGCTCTCCACGTCGCCCAACACGCCGGGCACCATGCGGATCACCGCGTCGATGATCACCATGGCGGCCACCTCGCCGCCGTTGAGCACGTAATCTCCGATGGAAATCTCCTCGGGCCTCAGGATCAGGCGGATGCGCTCGTCGAACCCTTCATAACGCCCGCACAGCAACAGCAAGCGCTCGCACCCGGCCAGGCGATCCACGGTCGGCTGGTCGAGGCGTCGGCCCTGGGGGGTGAGCATCACCAGATGCCCGTTGCCAGCCGTGGCCTGCACTGCCTCGACGCAGTCGACCACCGGCTCGACCATCATCACCATGCCCGGTCCGCCGCCGAACGGCCGATCGTCCACCGAGCGGTGCCTGTCGCGGCTGTAATCCCGGATGTTGTGCAGGTACACCTCCACCCGGCCGGCCTCAATCGCGCGCCTCAGCAGGCTTTGGCCCAGGTATCCCTGGAAGATTTCGGGAAACAGGGTCAGCACGTCGAAGCGCATGGCGCGAGGCAAACTCGGAGGACAATGATTCTCCGCCCGGCAATAAACCGAGGGTGCCCGAGCGACCGCCCTTCGTCGCAGCCGGGCCGGCGTCGGACGTCGGCGCGATCGGCCCTGCCGCGGCTCAGCCTTCGCCCGGCGGCTCCCCGGCAACATCCTCGCCCGGCGGCTGCTCGGCAACATCCTCGCCCGGCGGCTCCCCGGCAGCATCCTCGCCCGGCGGCTGCTCGGCAACGTCCTCGGCCGGCTCGGGTTCCACCAGCAGGGCCTCGGCCAGCTCTTCTTCGATCGCCTGCTCGGGCCCGGCAGCCGGCTCGACCTTCGGCGGCTCGGGCCGGCGGCGCTGCTGGGCCAATCGTTCCAGGGCCGCGCGCTGCTGCCCGAGGTGGGTGCCGTCCTGGCCGTATTTCTTGATCAGCACCTTCACCTTTTCCGTGGGCTGGGCCCCCACGCCCAGCCAATAGGCGATCCGTTCGCCTTTGAGCACGGCGCGGGCGTCGACCTCGGGTATGAGTGGATCGTAGGTGCCGAGCTCCTCGAGCACGCGCCCGTCGCGCGGTCTGCGCGCGTCCATCGCACAGATGCGATAGAACGGCCGATGGCGCCGGCCGAATTGCTTCATCCGAATGCGTACTGCCACGATTTCCTCCTGCTGCGACTGTTCCAGCTACAACCAGTTACAAACTGTCTTGACGACCGCCGGCCGCGTGCCTAAGCTTTGTCTTGAAACACATCCATCCTCGTAGCCACCGTCGCCAGACGGTGGCAGAGCCCGCCTGTTGCAGGGCGTTTGCACGTACCGCCCCACGCTCTGGCGAGCGTGGCTACCGTTTCAAGACAAAGCCTGGTAGTCCGACACAGCTAAACTGTAGGGTGCCACGGTTGGCTTGCCCAACCGTGTATTCGGCACTGCTGGACAAGCCAGCAGTGGCACCCAATTCCACACTTCACGTGTGTCGGGCTACTAGCGGCCTTTGGCCCGCCGCGATTCCCGCTTCTTGCGCCGCGATTCCCTTTCGCGGAGTTTCTTCAGGCGGACCTTCTCCTTGGGCGAAAGTCGTTTGCCCGTCCCCTGCTTCTGCTTGGCGATCCGTCCGCCCGGGTCGAGCATCCCGCCCTGGGCCATCTGTTGCACGGCCCGCATGCGCTCGCGCATCCCCATGGTCGAGAGGCGTTTCATGATCTGGGCCATGCCGTCGAACTGCTTGACCAGCTCGTTGACCTCGTGGGGCTCCACACCGGCGCCCGAGGCGATGCGCCGCCGCCGGCTCTGGTCGATGATGCGCGAGGGATTGCGGCGTTCCTGGGGGGTCATCGAGTCGATGATGCCCACCAGGCGGCGCAATCCGCCTTCTGCATCCGCATCGCCCATCATCTGCCCCAGGTTGCCCATGCCCGGGACCATGCTCAGCACCTTGTTCAACGGCCCGAGCTTGGTGGTCTGTCCGAGCATCTTCTTGAAGTCGTCCAGCGTGAACTCGCCCTTGCGCAGCCGTGCCTGCTGCCGTTCGAGCTCTTCCTGGTCGATCCTTTCGCGGGCCTGCTCGACCAGGGTGACCACGTCGCCCATGCCCAGGATGCGGCTGGCCATGCGATCCGGATGAAACTCTTCCAGATCGTCCAGGTGTTCGCCCGTGCCCACGAACTTGATGGGCACACCGGTGACGGCCTTGACCGACAGGGCGGCCCCGCCGCGCGCGTCGCCGTCCAGCTTGGTGAGGACCACGCCGTCCAGCTCCAGCGCCTCGTTAAACGCCCGCGCGCTGTTGACCGCGTCCTGGCCGGTCATGGAGTCGACCACGAAATACACCTGGTCGGGTCCCACGCGCCGGTCGATCTGCGCAAGCTGGTCCATCAGCTCCTGGTCCACGTGCAGGCGCCCGGCCGTATCCAGAATGAGCACGTCCTGGCCCGTCCCCTTTGCCTGGCGCACCGCGGCATGGCAGAGCTTGACCGGGTCGGTGGCCTCCTTGTCGGCAATCACCGGCAGCCCGAGTTGCTCGCCCAGGATGCACAACTGGTCGATGGCCGCAGGGCGCTGCAGGTCGGCGGCCACCAACATGGGCTTGCGCCCGCGACGCTCCAGCAGCTTGCCCAGCTTCCCGCACGTGGTCGTCTTGCCCGAGCCTTGAAGCCCGCAGAGCATCAACACCGTCAGCGGGCTGCGCAGGTGGAGCGAGTGGTCGACCGGCCCCATCAAGCGGACCAACTCCTGGTAGACGATGTAGACCAGTTGCTGCTCCGGGCGCAGGGACTTGAGCACCTTTTCGCCCGCGGCCTGCTCGCCCACGCGGGCGACGAAGTCCTTGACCACCGGCAGGCTCACGTCGGCCTCGAGCAGGGCCCGCTGGACCATGCCCAGCCCTTCGCGCATATTGGCCTCGGTCAGTCGGCCGCGACCGCGCAGCGACTGGATGGCCGAACGCAAGCCTTCCTGCAATGTCTCGAACACGACGATGCCCGGTGGTTACTCGGGATGGTCCTCGGGGGCGCGCACACCTCCTACGCCGGCCCCCCCAGGTTGCCAATGCGCGAACCCGGTGGTCGCGGGGCGAGACCGCCCGCGCGGGCGCTTCCCTTGGCCGATCCGGCCGAGGCGTCGGCCGAGGCCGAGGGCGCGCAAACCCATATGATAGGCCATGCCCCCCCGTTTTGGCAATCGGTCCCGGCGCCGTTGCTTGGCTGCGTGAGCCCTGCTGCCGGGGGGAAGGCTTGTGCCCCACGGGCTGCGCCGGCCGGCTTGCCCTGCCCGCCCGTGCGCTGGTGCCGGCTTTGCGGCCGTTTGCTGGGGCCGGGCTTAGGTCAGTTGCCTGTCGAGGCGTGCGGCTTCGGCGCGCAGGAGCAGCTCCACCTCCCAGCCCTCGCGCCGGATGCGCAGGTCGAGATAGCACAAGAAGCGGACCACGGTGAAATAGCCCACCACCAGCCAGACGGCCAGCGGCAAGAGCACGGTGAAATCGTGGGCGGAGTACTCCATCTCGTAGAAGAGCATGGAGCCGATCGCGTCCAAGGCCACCCATACAGCCGGGAGCAACACCGCACCAAACGCCACACAGCCCACCCAGCGCGCGAACAGACCGCCCATATGGCTTTGGTGCAAGCGATGGCAGCGTTGCCAGGTGGTCATCTGTCCGCGACGTTGGGCCCGCAGCGGGTTCCGCTCCAGCAGGATCACTTCACTGGCATACGGCCGGAAGGCGAACATCACCGGGCGCAACAACACCTGATACAACAACATCTGCGGCAGGGATCGGAAGAAGTCGCCCACAAGCTGGCGCAGGGCCGCCCGCTCGGTGAACATCACCTGGCCGAGATACAACGTGGCCGGGGCCGTGGCCAGGGGCAGCTCCCAGATGACCAGCAGGGTCATCAGTACCAAATAGCCCCACGGCGCCGCCTCCACTCGGGGGGGAACCAGCCAGCCGATCAGCCAGCCATTGAGAAGAAAAACAGGCACAATGCCCGCTGTTAGCGCCGCGATCAGGCCCGCCCCGGACGATCGCAGCACGCGCAGACCCAGATCGAAGATTTCCGGCAGGTCGCGCTGGCGAATCGCCACTCGGGTGCGGTCAAACTGCACGGCTCAGCCCCTCGCGCGGATAGCCCAGCAGCACGAAATAGATCACCAACAGCCCGGCCGAGAATATCGCGGTGGCCACCTTGGCCCCGTAGGGCAGCGCCGAGGGCGAGATAAACGCCTCGATGCCCGCGGCCAGCAGGAAGAGCACCACGGCCAGGGCCGCCGCGGGCATTGCCTGGCGTGCGGCCATGCGCAGAGACGCTACGCGCGTGTATCCCCGCGTATCGACCAGCGCAAACCCCAGGCGCATGCCTGCCGCGGCCGAGAGCACCACGGCGGTCAGCTCAAAGGGCGCGTGGGCCGTGACGAAGTGGTAAAAGTTGTCCCCCTGGGGCGTGCGCCCCATGAAGCCGAACATCGCGCCGAGGATGCCGGCGTTGCGCAGCGTCTCATACAGCCCGCCCACGCCCAAGAGCAGCCCGAAGGCAAAACACCTCAATCCAATGCTGGGATTGTTCAGGGTATAGACGCCCGTCATCAGCCCGCCCGAGTGCAGCCCGCCCTGGGTCGGCGCCTCGGAAAAACTGCCTTCAAGCTGGGTCATCGTGTCTTTGCCCAAGGCACGCTCGGCATAGTCGGGGCTGCGCCAGGCCAGGGCGGCCGAGAACACGAACACTCCCCAGAAGATGACAAAGGCCAGTCGCAGCGACCAGTCGTGGAACAGGCGCTGCGGGAGGAAGATGAACAGCTCCCGATACCAACGCCTGATTTCCAGGGCCCGGCTGCGATAGAGCTGGTTGTGTGCGGAGCCGACCAACTGGTGCAGGTATTGCACGGTTCCCGGTGGCAACTGGTAGGCATCGGCCAGGGCCAGGTCGGCACAGGCCGCGCGATACAGCGTGGCCAGGCGGATCAGGCGCCGCGGGTCGCGGCGCGCCGCGGGGCTGCCCTGGAGTTCACGGCAGAGGTGGCTCAGCTCGTGCCAGTAGCGTTGCCGACTTGCCAGCAGTGCGGAGACCTTCATGGCTCTTCCCGTTCGGCTTGTAGGGTGGGTCGAGCAATAAGCGAGACCCACCGGCGCCCAGTATGGTGGGTC
>CAYXPN010000085.1:3845-9511 GCA_964467075.1 uncultured Planctomycetaceae bacterium | reverse complement strand
GAGCTGGTATGGTGGGTCTGCGCCTACGGCTTGACCCACCCTACGTCTCTTCATGACTCTTCCCGTTCAGGTTGTAGGGTGGGTCGAGCAATAAGCGAGACCCACCGGCGCCCAGTATGGTGGGTCTGCGCCGGGTGCCACTGGCTTGCGAGCTGGTATGGTGGGTCTGCGCCTACGGCTTGACCCACCCTACGTCTCTTCATGGCTCTTCCCGTTCGGGTGACAGAGAAGCGTGGACAAACGGCGAGGCACCGGCCTCGCGCTGGTGGGCCGAATGATCCACAAACGTGCGATCATACAGCGCGCAGAGCAACAGGTCGTGGCTTGTGCCCGCGGGCAGACGCAGGCGCCTGCGCAGCGGTTCGCCCAAGTGTCGGGCGATCTCCAGGCGCCGGGCCAGGGAGAATTGCTGCCGGCGTTGGACGTAGGCGGCCAGGGCCCGGCTGAGCGACCGGCTCGGCTGGAAGCCCGGCGGGATCAGCGTCTCCAGCCGGCGGACCTCGGGCACGTCGGTGCGCGCCAGGCCCGGGGCCCAGTCCCTGCGCTCTTCGAGCACCACCATGGTGCCGCAAACCAGGTCGCCCAGGCGCTGGAAACGGTTGTTCGTGGTCGCCGCGGCCAGGCCGAGCAGGTAGGTGCCGAAAAACCAGATCGGCTGGCCCAGAACCACCAGCGGCGGAGCCGAATCCACGGCGCGCAGCACGTTGCGCAAGATCGCCTGCAAGGCGTTGATCGGGCGCCCGTCCACGGTGAGCACGCGAATCTGCATCATTCGCTTGCCGGGCGTCTGGCCGTTCCAGTAGGCCTCGAACAGTCCACCGTAGAACCAGGCGAGCACGAACCAGAGCATCAGCCCCAGGCCCAGCCCGATCCCCGGCCAGCCCAACATGCCCAGCGCAATGGTCAACACCAGCAACCCCACCCCGCCGACCGCCACGCGCACGACCAGGTCGATCAGATAAGCCGGCAAGCGCTGGAACGGACCCGCCACCCGATAGCGGAAGGCAATGTTCTCGGGTGTGACGATCTCGATGGTCGTATCGATGGGACCCTTGCTGCGCGCCATAAGCTGGATTATCGACCAACGTCGGCCGGGCTGCAAGCCGCGGGCGCGTCATCCGGCAGTTGATCCCGCTCGGCCGGTCTGTTATAAGGGCACTGCCTGCCCATTGAGGGCCGGCGATTCACTTCACGCCGGGTGCCACTGGCTCTGCCAGTGCTCGTTTGGTGGGTCTGCGCCTTCGGCTTGACCCACCCTACATGGCGTCCCGTTGCTGGCTTGTCCGGCAGTGCCGGTGGTTTGTAGTGACCGTACTTGTACGGTCATTTGAGAGACCCGATAAATCGGGTCACTACGAACAGCGCAGTGCCCCTAGGGTGGGTCTGCGCCTTCGGCTTGACCCACCCTACATGTGTGGCCGGCCTGCTGCCGGGCTGAAGAAAGGAACTGGACATGGCGCTCGTAGAGCTAAAAGACAAGGTGGTGCTGGTCACCGGCGGCGGCAGCGGCATCGGCCTGGGCATCGCCGCAGCCCTGGCCCGCGAAGGCTGCCGCGTGGCCATCGCCGGGCGCAACGAGCAGAAGCTTCAGCAGGCCGTGGCCGCCTACGACGGCAAGCCGCCGCTGGTGGCCCGCGCCTGCGACGTGGCCCAACGCGACCAGGTTGCCGCGTTGTTCGCCTGGCTCCAGTCCGAGCTGGGCCCGCCGGATATCGTGGTCCTCAGTGCAGGCGTCAATGTGGCCCGGCGGAGCATGGCTGAGCTAGAGCCGGAGGATTGGGACCGCATCATGGCGATCAACGCCACGGGCGCGTTCAACTGCTTCCACGCGGCCCTGCCCGCCATGCGCCGGCGCGGCAGCGGGCTGATTGTCAATATCTCGTCGATCGCCGGCAAACGGGCCCTGGAGCTTTCCGGGCCGGCATACTGTGCGTCGAAGTTTGCCATGACCGCGCTGGGCTCGGCCGTGCGCTTGGAGGAGCGAGCCAGCGGGGTGCGGATCACCAATATCTATCCCGGCGAGGTGGACACGCCGCTTCTGGAGGAGCGCCCCGAGCCGGTGCCGCCCGAGAAGCGTGCGCAGATGCTCCGGCCCGAGGACATTGCCGCCTGCGTGGTGACGATCGCCCGGCTTCCGGCCCGGGCGGTGGTGCCGGAGCTGGTGATTGTGCCGTCGTATCAGAGCTATGCGTGAGCTTGGTCGAGGTTTTGGTCTGGCTGAGGTTCCCTTGCAGGGCCGGGAGGTTTAGACTGAAACAGTAAGCCGAGCGTGTCCGCGAATTCAGTGTGCCACTGCTTCGCCAGAAGCAGTGCCCCGCCGCTGCCAGTACTGCTTGCCCGCCGGGCAAGCAGTGGCACACGGTCACACGGCGGCCTGGTCCCTGGACGGGAAGGCGATTGTCGGCATGGCCCTGATTATCCTTCGCCTGGTGTTCATCATGGTGGCCGCGGGGCTGGGTGTGTCGTTTGTGCGCTCTGGTGTGATCACGTCGGATTCGCCGGCCATGGTCTACGCCACGCTGGGCGGCATGGTGCTGCTGGCCGTCGGGGTGATCGCCCTGGACGTGGCCATCCGGCGCAAGCCCCTGGACGTGATTTCCTCGGTCTATTTCGGCATCGTGGTGGGGCTGTTTCTGGCCTTTGTGATCGGCCTGGCGCTGGAATCGGTGCCCATGTCGGACCCGATACGCAACGCGGTAAATCTCGTGCTGGCCCTGGTGCTCTGCTATGCGTGTGTCAGCCTGCTGATGCAAACGCGCCACGATTTCCGGTTCATCATCCCCTACGTGGAATTCGCCAAGGAGACCAAGGGCACCCGGCCGTGCATCCTCGATACCAGTGCGGTGATCGACGGGCGCATCGCCGACGTGGTGGAGACCGGCTTCTTCGACGAACGGCTGGTGATGCCCAAATTCGTGATCGGCGAATTGCAGGCCATCGCCGACAGCACCGACCGGCTGCGCCGCAGCCGGGGACGGCGCGGGCTGGACATCCTCAACCGCCTGCGCAACCACCCACGCGTCGAGCTGGAAATCTTCGACCGCGAGCTGCCCCAGTTCGTCGGCCAGTCGGTGGACATGAAGCTGCTGGCCCTGGCCCGCCACCTGAAGGGCAAGCTGGTGACCAACGACTACAACCTCAACAAGGTGGCCCGGCTGCACGGCGTGGAGGTGATCAATCTCAACGACCTGGCCAATGCGCTCAAGCCGGTCTTCCTGCCCGGCGAACAGATCGACCTGCGCATCGTCAAGCCCGGCGAAGAGCCCGGCCAGGGCGTGGGCTATCTGGACGACGGCACCATGGTAGTCGTCGAAGGCGGACGCGAGCACATGGGCCGGACGGTCACCCTGGCGGTCACCAGCGTGATTCAGACCAGTGCCGGCCGCATGGTGTTCGGACGCTACGAACGGACCAAGCCGGAGGGGCAAGGCCCGCGGTAAGCACAACGCCCAAGGCGCTGCACTGCCCACTCCGCACTCAGAGGCTATCCGAAAAGGTGTCGAATGCAGGCCCCCTCTCCCAAAGGGAGAGGGGAGTTTCCGGATAGTCTCTCAGCGCCGAGGCCGCCCAAATGCCGACCGATCCTACGCGCAGACCTTCTCCTCGGTCACCAGCCCCGGCGGCACCTCGCCGCGCTCGAAGGCCGAGATGTTCTCCAGCGTCTGCCGGGCAATGGCCTCCATGGCCGGCCGGGTGAAAAAGGCCTGGTGTCCGGTGATGATCACGTTGGGAAACGTGAGCATGCGCGCAAACACGTCGTCCTGGATCACCTGATCGGAGAGGTCTTCGAAGAACAGCGCCTCTTCCTCCTCGTACACGTCCAGGCCCAACGCCCCGATCCGGCCCGATTTCAAGCCTGCCACCACGGCCTCCGTGTCGATCAGCTTGCCCCGGCTGGTGTTGATCAGCATCACGCCGTCCTTCATCAGCCCCACGGCCCGGTGGTCGATCAGGTGGAACGTGTCGGGCACCAGCGGGCAGTGCAGCGTGACGATGTCCGACCGGCGAAGCAGTTCCTCCGGATCGACGTAGCGCGCGCCGCGCGCTTCTGCCTCCGCATTGCGCACCACATCATAGGCCAGCACCTCGCAGCCGAATCCCGCCAGAATGCCCACCACCAAGGTGCCGATCTTGCCCGTGCCGATCACGCCCGCGGTGCGCCCATTGAGCTCGCCGCCCAACAGGCCGTCCAGCGCGAAATTGCCTTCGCGCACCCGGAAATATGCCTTGTGCAGCTTGCGCTCCAGGGCCAGGATCAAGGCCGCGGTGTGCTCGGCCACGGCATGGGGGGAATAAGCGGGCACGCGGGCCACGGTGATCTCCAGGCACGCCGCGGCGCGCAGGTCCACGTTGTTGAACCCGGCGCAGCGCAGCGCCACCAGGCGCGTGCCCCCGGCACCGAGGTTTTCGAGCACCTCGCGACCTGCCTCGTCGTGGACGAAGATGCACACCGCGGGAAAGCCCTCGGCCAGTCGCCAGGTGTGCGCCCCCAGGCGCGGCTCCAGAAAGACCAGCTCGTGGCCGACCTGCTCGTTGGCTTGGCCGAGGAACTGCTCGTCGTAGGGCTTGCTGCTGAAGACGGCTACGCGCATGGTCACCCTTCCTTTCTTTCGGCTTCCACAACCACTGACCCGGTCGAAGCGACGCGGCGGCATCCATCGAGGGCCACGCTCCGCCATGGCCCAGTGCCTGGGGAATGTTACGCCGCAGGGACAGGCCGGCAAAGGCCCGGCACAGCTCGGGCTTGAAAAGCGGCACCCGGCAGGTCGTGGCTCGGCTTGCGCGCGTGCTTGGGCGTTGGGCTGGCCGCGGCAGGCGGGGTCACGGGGGAACCGGGGCCGCCTGCCGGATGCTTGCCGACGAGCCAACCCCCTCCGCAGCGGGGAAAGGTGGGGGAATACGCTCAAAAAGGGTAAGGCAGAGAACCCAGAGGCGGGGTCTTGGGTTGCGGCTTCTCGGCGCCGTGGGACTGTGATGTGCAGCAGCTCGTGCAGTCCCTCCCGCCCTTCGACTTCCGACGGCCGGGGCTTCCCTGCGGCGTAAGCCCCCGCCACCCGACCTCCGACTTCCGATACGGCTTGTCACGCGGCCGATCTTTGCTAAAGTGGAAGCTTTGGGCGCCCCCGGCAGCACGTCTGCTGAGAGCCGGGGGGCGAAGTGTGCCGTTCTCCGACCCATATGTTTTTTCAGAGCGAGAGGCGCCGATGGCGAGGCGACTGCAACTGAGGAAAGTCAGCAAGCGGCGGGCCAGGGCCAGGCTGCGCGGCAAGAAGAAGGATCCCATCTACGTCGACGGCAAGCGGCCCCGACCGATGTACGTCGATTACAAGGACGTGGAGCTGCTCAAGAAGCTGACCAACCGCCAGGGCAAGATCATCAGCCGGCGCAAGACCGGTTGCACGGCCGTCAGCCAGCACGCGGTGACCAGGGCCATCAAACGCGCCCGCTTCATGGCCCTGCTGCCCTATGCGGGCGAATAGGCAGGAGCCGACCGCCTTGCCTCGCCGCGGCTCCCGGTCTAGCTGATGCTCAGAGTCCCGGGCGTCTGCCGCTTTCGGCTTTCCGCTTACGTCACCCGGGGCTTCCCTTCGGTCCAGCCCCGGCCACCCATCGCTTTCGGCTTTCCGCTTACGTCACCCGGGGCTTCCCTTCGGTCCAGCCCCGGC
>CAYXPN010000085.1:0-3745 GCA_964467075.1 uncultured Planctomycetaceae bacterium | reverse complement strand
CACCCTCCGACTTCCGACCTCCCACCCTCCGACTTCCAACCTCCCACCTCCGACTTCCGACCTCCGACTTCTGCACGCTTTCCTATTGCTCGCCAGTGCCGTCGCTCACCCACACCACGGAACGCGCCGGGCGTGCAGCCTGCGCGTTGCCGGACTCATCCACGACGGTCAGCGCCCGATTGTTGCGCGCATAATACGGAATGGCCAGAAGCGGGGCCCCGTCGGCCCAGGCACCGCGGATCGCCACCACACCGCCCAGCAGATCGGCCTGCCACTGGGTGGTCAACGGCGAGTTCGGCGCGAGCACGCCTCCCAGGCCCTGGTCCACGTCCTCAAAGCAATAGGCCAGCGGCCCGTACCGGAGCGCCACCTGGCCGCGCGTGGCAGCCACTTGGCGAATCGCCTTGATCCGCTGCACCTTCAGGGGCAGCTCCAGCTCGATCCGGTCGCCGCGTTTCCACTCCCGGGTGATCATGGCATAGCCGCAACTCATCTCTGGGGAAAGCTCTGTGCCGTTCAGTGCGAACGACTCGATGCCGTCGGCTGCGGGCTCACCGGTGTAGAGGTCGCTCACACTCCGGTTGGGCACGCGGACGGCAATGCCGAAGCGTTTGGCAGTCGCCGGATTGACGATGATCGTAACCTTGCCGCTCCAGGGGTAATCGGTCTGTTGGACCATCTCCACGTCGGTGCCCGCCACGTCGTGGATCGTCACCGTGCTGCCGACGAACAGATTCACGTAGATGCCCCCGGCGATGCCCTCGCCCATCTTGCTGTAGGTCCAGGTGGGCAGGCGGAGCAGTGTGCGCGGGATGTTGCCCACGCAGCAGGGACAGACGTGCCACTCATAGCGCGGCCGGCGCGTGTCCAGGGGATTCTGGTAGTAGAAGTTCTTGCCCTCCAAGTCCACCGCGCCGAGCAGGGCGTTGTAGAGCGTCTCTTCGTAGAGATCGGCGTAT
The DNA here is from genome assembly GCA_964467075.1 of uncultured Planctomycetaceae bacterium. Taxonomy (GTDB): domain Bacteria; phylum Planctomycetota; class Planctomycetia; order Pirellulales; family Thermoguttaceae; genus CAYXPN01. The sequence continues at coordinate 2,786 of CAYXPN010000085.1, read as the reverse complement.
CGGGCCTGGTGGTGGATCAGGTGCAATTCGTGCTGGAAGTAAACCTCGCCGCAACTCGAGCAGGATTCGCAATATCCGTTGTGGGGCAGCGAATAGTCGGGCCCAAAGCCTTCGGACGTCTCGCCGCTGCCCACCCCGCCGGTCACGTAGTACTTGCGGTTGACAATGCTGTTCCACAGCGACATCGTCGCGCTGAGCCAGTCGGCGTCGTGCCTCTCGCCTGCCACCTGGGCCATGGCCGTGTAATTGTAGGTGGCACGCACCGCATGGCCCACGGCTTCATATTGCTGGACCACGGGCAGGTGGCTCTGGTCGTACGGGTGGCCGCCCTGCCGGCAGTCGAGCAGGAACCTGGCCAGCGCGATGTACTTTCGCCCGGCGCCCGCGCCTTCCACCCGATCCACAAACCGGCCGAACCGCACCAGAGCCAGCTCCATGCCCTGGTGGCCGTCGAACCAAGATTTCTTCGGGGGCGGTCCGATGTTCGCACACCAACAGTCGGCCAGCTTCCTGGCGGCCCGATACAGGCGCAGGTCGTTGCCCTCGGTCAGCGTGTGGTGGGCGATGGCGGCTTCGAGCAGGTAGCCGGCCACATAGCCCTCGTGGGCCCCGCGGCGCTCGGGCGACCAGTGCTCCCAGTCGTTGAGCGTGAACGCGGTTTGCAGATATCCGTCGGGTTCCTGGGCCGCCAGAATCTTCGGTATCCAGTCTTCCAACGTTTCGCGCATGGCCTGCTGGGCCTGGATGATCTCGCGGTCGCCCTGCGGATCGACCATCAGGGCCAGGCACATGGCCTCGATCGTGTTGAAGACCCAGGCGTTGGAAAAAACGTAGCCGCGGTGCGGCCCGTGAGGTTCGCCGGCCAGTTTGCGGGCTGCATCCTCGAAGTTGTTGATCCCCCCATGGGGCAATTGTGGGTCGGAAATCTTGGCAATGCAATGGGGAATCCAGTTGACGATCAGGCTCTTCAGGCGGCTGCTCAAGAGCGGGCTGTCGATGCGCCAGGGCTCCGTGGGCACCACTTCCAGGCGCTGCGGGGGCGGTGCGTTAACCACCCGGACACTCAGCACGTCCGACCCGCCCAAGCCGGCCTGCTCGGCCGAGAGCCTGAGCACGTAGTCGCCGAGTTGCGAAAACGTGGCCGTGGTTTCGAGCGACGCGGCATCGGCAAATCTCACGGGCCCGGGCCCGGAGAGTTTGCTCCAACTTGTGCTTACCGAATCCGGGCGGTTGCCCAGCGTCTTCACCTGTCCGCTGAGATACGTCTTTGCGCCCACGACCACCAGGCGATCCACTCCGGCCTCGACCCGCGGCTCAAAGGCGGGCGAGTCGCCCGAGTCGTAAACGCGCCACTCCAGGATGCCCGTGGAAAAGTTTTCGTTCGACTCGATTTCGAGCCGGAGTCTGCTCGTGCGCACCTCGTCGAAGGTGGTGGTATTGAAGCGGTCGCCCTCCACGCCCAGCCCGGTGGGATTCTTGACCGGCTGGAAGCCCTGGCCGTCCCAATAGAGCAGCCGACAGGCCTTGGGCAGGCGCACGCCCCGGTTGTCGTCCCACCAGTAGACGTCGATCTTGCGTGTGCTCACCGGGCGGCTCCACTCGTATTGCACCCACTCTACCCCGCGGCGCGGCCAGTTGCCGTAGGAACCATGAGTGCGGTCGCGCGAGCTCTGCGGCTGGTGGCCGTCGCTCAGAGCGGCCAGCGTGGTATCGCCCGACACATAGGAAGCCGACGCCCGGGCCACCACCGCCAGGTTGACTTCCGGAGGCTCTGGCGACGAATCACTCGGGGCCGCGCGCTCGGCCCCGCGTGCCGCCCCGGTCTCGCCAGGCCCGGACTGCCCAAACACCACCCAGACGGCGGCCACCGCCGCGCTTAGAACTTGTAAACGAGTTGTTTCCCCAATCCCGTGCCCAGGCCCGGGTGGCCGGCGCTGGAGCGAAGTGAAGCCCCGGGAAGCAATACCTTCACAAGCGCTTAAGACGCCGGCCGCAAGCTGGACAAGATGGCTCGTACTCATCGGAGGTCTCCTCGGTTGGGAGTCTGGGTTCTCGGGCAATGCCTGCTCCAGGCTCTATCGCGTCCCCGTAGCCACGCTCGCCAGAGCGTGGACGGTTGAGGCCATCGTTTGGGCCGTTTGTCCGTCGTCTGACGACCCTGTTGTGGGGCGGTCTCCTGGCCGCCCCTCGTCCACCGTCTGGCGACGGTGGCTACAACCGCTGGGTCCACCGTCTGGCGACGGTGGCTACTGCTCGCAGGAGTGTTCGACGCCGCCGGCAGTGTACCGGGGGCATTCCGGCGCGGCAAGCGCGCGGGTGCCTTTGCTTCACAGGGGTGCTTGCCCGTGTGCCGCCGCTCGAGCGCCGCGACCACTCGCGCGGAAATCCGCTTTCCACCCTCCGCTTTCCACCCTCCGCTTTCGGCTCTCGGCTTTCGGCTCTCGGCTTTCGGCTTTGCGCCAGGCGCTCCCCGCACAAGCCGCAGCCTCGAATCAGGCCGCCCAAGGCGAGGCTACTTGGGCTCGGCAGACCGCATGGTTTGGCGTATGATGTAGAGTTTGGTGCGGTCGGCGCACAGGCCGGCATCCTCCAGTCGGCCGCCGCTTGGGGTGCAGGCGTCTTGCCTGCATCAAGAGCTACCGACGGTTCAGCTATGTACAGCCGAGACGACCCCACCACAAGGCAGTCGAGCCGCAGGCCTTCGGGCGGCTGAACTATTACAGAGCATCTCGAGTCTGTAGCAACATTACAGAGGAACCACGAAAGCACGAAAGGGCGAAAAGGCG
>CAYXPN010000084.1:0-17981 GCA_964467075.1 uncultured Planctomycetaceae bacterium | reverse complement strand
TCGTCCGTCAGCGCTCCAGACTCCCCGAGTCGGAGGGACCGCGCGTCTGTCCGGATAACACCCTACACCCCAAATTCAAGTTACCCGCTCGCCGGGCTTCCATCAACCGCCTTGCTGGGCCTGACTGCCCGCGATTTGCCCGGTTTGGGTACGCTTGCGACCATTCCAGGGGTCGGGTCATTCAGGGACCGAACAACTCCGGTCACTACCAGCCGGCCGCCTAACCCCCCCTTCGGCTCCACAGCCCCGTGGCCTGGCTTGCCTCGTCCAGCAGGCCGAGGAACTCGACGAACGCCTCTTGCTCGCGCACCTGGGTATCCACCTGTTCGGCCAACTGACGAATCGCCTTCAGCGCCAGCACGGGCGAACCACCCGGCAGCCGGGCAAACGGCGAACGCCGCAAGATTTCGGCTGCTTGGGCATACAGGGCGGCCTGTTGCAACGGAGGCGGCGACTGGGCGAACGACAAGGCAAAGTCGCTCTTGCGCACGCGGCGCACGGTCTTCCGCTGCGTCTGGCCGCCGGGCGACTGCCACTCGAGCTCCACCATCGCCACCAGGTCGCCCCCGGACGGACGCAGGCGCAATTCGTACAACGCCGTGGCCGACTGTCCGGCGTAGAAATCGCACTCGGGCTCGGCGGGCATCAGGCCGGTGATGGCCGATGGTTCGTGGCCGAACAGGCGCCAGGCCACCACGGTTTGGGGGTTGAAGGTCACACTCAGACGCACGTCTGCGGCGACCTGCTGGGGCCTGCCGCTGAGGATTTCGGCCAGGGCCCAGCCGATCTGCTCGGCACTGGCGGCCCGACGCACCCGCCCCCCGCCCGCCTCGGCCAGCGTCAGCAGGAGCCGGTCGGGCTGGCTTTCCTGACCCAGGTCGACCACCTCGAGCAGCCGGCCCTGGGAAGCGTATTCGGCCAGGCGCTCTTCGATCTGCTCGGCCGTCATCCGGTCCAGCACCGCGGTGCCGTCAGTCAGCAAGACCACGCGCACATTCGGGTCTTGGGGTTGGGCGAGCCGGGCCGCGGCAGTGTAGGCCTCGCGCAGCCCTGCGGCCAGGCTCGTGCCCTGGTCAATCGACAGCCAGCGCACCGCCTTGAGCCACTGGTCCCAGTCCTCGAGCGACACATCCTCGATCACGGCCCAGGCTTCGTTGCTGAAGGCCACCAGGGTCAAGCGGTCTCGGGGGCCGAGGTGTCCGGCCAGGCGCTGCAGGGCCCGACGCACCATGCTCAGCCGGCCCCCCCAGCGCATGCTGGCCGAGGTGTCCACCGCCAAGACCAGGTGCACCGGTCGCCGCTGGGCCACGGCAGGCTGGCGCGCCTGAACACCCACCTGCACCAGGGTCAATCCTTCGCCGCCGAACGGCGACGGCCCCGCGCAGACCCACATCTCCAGCGCCTTCTCCCGCAAGGCCGGAAAGCCGTAGTCCGCGGCCGCCAGGAATTCCTCCGTGCGGATCAGCTCCGCGGCGGGCAATTCGCCGTCCTCCAGATAGCGCCGCGTCAATTCGTAACTCGCCGGGCTGATCCCCAGCGGCACCAGGCTGCCCTGAAGCCTCGGGTGCGCCGCCGGCGACACAAACGGGTGTACCCCGTGACGAATGAAAAAGTCCAGCGCAAAGCCCGGCACCAACGGCGGGTCAATGCCCCGCGGCATGGGGCCGGCCACCTTCTTCAACTCCGGCAGCGCATCGATCCCCGGAGAGCCCCATACCGCGGTTCCCTGGGGCCAGCGGTAGCGCGCGGCTTCTTCGAGCGGATCGAACGGGCCGCCCACGCCCTCGGGCAAAAACAAGCCGGTCCGGGCTGCGTGCGATCGTTCTGCGGACACGATATCGATCGGCGGCAATCCGCCGGGCACCTCCAGCGATCCCGGCGCCTGTTCCACACGCGGCTGGTCCAGAGTGATCACGTGGGCGGCCGGGCCGACCAGCAGCGACTCTCCGTCGGCCATCCATTCGTCGCCGGCAGCGGTGGACACCAGTTCTGTTCCCGAAGGCCGCGGAGTCGGGGCATACGCTGAGAGCAGCAGCAACACCACCCCACCCACATACGACAGCCCCACTGCCAGCCACAACGAAGCGGCCGCAGCCCAGTGGACCAGCCGCTCCCATGCGGATCGACGCCCCGGAATCCGATTCAAACGGGACAACACGCTGCCGGGCACGGGCAACTCGCGCAACGCCGCGTCCATGCCCGCGTCGTCGGCCAGGGGCGTGCGATACAGGCGTGCCATCAGTCCCTCGGGCAGCGACACACTGCGCAACAGCTCGTCGAGATCGGCGTCGTCGGCCAGGGCCACGGCGCGCAACCGTTCCAGCAGGCCGTTGGGCACGTCAACGTGCCGCAGGTCGCTGTCCAGATCACTCTCGAAGGGAAGTTCCGACGAACTCATGGACGTTCGATGCCCTACTGCCAAATCGTCTTCTGCTCGTTTCCGCCCCCGCGGGTGGAATTCCATCCATTGCCATCCGTTGCCGTCTATGGCCTGGTTCTCTGTCGGCGCTGGGCGTCTGTCGGGTTTCTCCGTGCGCCGGTGGCCGCCTGTTGCCTGCTTGCGTCCGCTCCCTACTTGCTGTTCGTCCCCGCGGCCAGCAGATATTCGCGAAGCCGCTTGCGCGCCCGGCTGACGCGCGACAGGACCGTGCCCAGCGGGACTCCCAGCAGGTCTGCTGCCTCCTGATGGGTCAGCTCTCCGACCACCACCAACAACAGGGTCTCGCGCAGCTCGGCCGGCAGCCGGTCGAGGGCCTGCTGAATCTCGTCGGCGAACTCCTGGTGGCCCGGCTCGGGATCGGTCGAACCGGCCGTCTCCGAGTGGTCGCCAACGTGGATCATGGGCAATCGCGGCCGGCGCCAAAAGTCCACCACCCGACGTCGCAGGATGGCCACCAGCCACGCACGGGCCCCTCCACCGGCTCGAAACCGTGCGCGGCTCTTCCAGGCCGAGCGAAAGGTCTCCTGCACCAGGTCCTCGGCCTCCTGGCAATCGCCCACCATGCGATAGGCCATGCGATACAGGGGCGGTCCATGGTCCGCCACCAGGCGGTTGAAATCGCTAAGCGTAAGGCCCAAGGTGGCTGCTCCTCCGCACCCGGCGCGACCGAGGCTCCGGCGGTGGCCGTCGGTGGACAGCGACCCCTTCTGGCTTCGGCCGCCAGGCGCCGACTTATTCCCCCTGCCAGGGCGTGTCCCCGGCCGGCGAGAGTCCTGCCGGGGCCGGCCCGAGGCCGCTTGACCCGTAGGCCGGCCTCTGCTCCATTGTAGCCGCTCGGGCCGCGTTTGCCTTGCCCGCTCCCTATAGGCAGACCGCTTCGCGGGCCGCGTGGGTGAGCGTGTGCTGGGCTGCGGCGCGACGAAGATACCCGTGATGGAAGGAATTCCACACTTATTGTGTAGACAGTCCCACCCAATCGACCGGCTCCGGCCGGTTGTGCCATCGCGCTTGTGAGGGCTGGCACCTAGGAATACAATTCCTCGGGCCTTCCGATTGGATTGATAAGCAACCCCGCAGCGCCTTGCTGCTTCGAGCGACCACGGGGCACCGACTCCTCGCTGGCCCCCTGGTGGTGGCAGGACCCATGCGACTGGAGAGCAAACGACGACCCCGAAACTACCTCGGGCGCGGTGAGCAGTGGCGATTGCTGCTGCTCGTCTTCGCCCTGGGCGCGGTGGTGTTGTTGATGGCCGAGGCCCGGAACCCCGGAAACTGGGCGTGGATGTTCGGGCCGGCCAAGGGTGAGCGGAACGGGGACGCAGATCGACCGCCCCCGTCCCAGATCGACAACCGCCTCCCAGCGCCCGCACCCGACGAGCTGCCGCCGGACGCGGTGATGATCGAGCCGCCAGGCGAGCCCCGCCCACCAGAGGCTGAGACCGGCGAGTTGGGCGGCTACTTTCCCGGGGTCCATCCCAAGCTGTTCGACGAGATGCGCGACGACCGGCTCACGCGCCGCGAGGAGTGGCCCGCCTGGATCAACCTGCTGGATGTGCTCCAGCACGCGGACGAGGCGGACTTGGAGAAGGCCTCGTTGGATCGGGTGGCCTACAGCCAACTTTTCGATCAGTCGTCCGTCTACCGCGGCAGGCTGGTCACGGTGCGCGGCACGGTGCGCGGTGTGTTTCGCTATCCGCTGCTGATCGCCCCGCCCGATTCCCAACTCGAGGCGTACTATCAGGTTTGGCTTTATCCGAAAGACAACCCCGCGGCGCCCATCATGGCCTATTGCCTCCACCTGCCCGAGGGTTTCCCCACGGGCACAGAGCTGAGCGAGGAAGCCAGCATCAGAGGATTCTTCTTGAAGCGCACCGCATACAAGGCCCAGGACGGCTTTCGCACGGCTCCGACCATCCTGGCCCGGACGCTGCGCTGGACGCGCGCACCGGTGGCCGAGAAGCGCGCGATGCCTGCGCCCTGGCAATGGGCGGTGTTGATCGGCGGTTCGGTGCTGTTCGGTGTGCTGGTGGCACTGGTGGTCTATCAGCGCACCCGGCGGGACCGGCCGACCCTGGCAGCGGCCGCTCCCGCCCAAAGACCGCCCGAGTTCGATGCGCTCCCGTGACACGGCCGGGCGGGTCCTTCGGGGCCGGCTGCTCGGCAGTAGGATGCAACTGATGAAGCGGTTCTTCCGGAGTCGATCGGGAAGGCCGCGCCGCGATGGCCGGGAGAGCCGGGTCTTGCACCCGGGAGACAGGATGGGTATTGTTCGCGTGTTGCGCGCCTGGGTGCCGTGGTCTTGTTGTTTGCTCTGCGCGTGGCTTTGCTGCGTGCGGTGCGAAGGGCGGGGGCTAAATGACCTTACGGGATTCCGGGAGAAAGGTGACAGGCACCATTTGTGCGAAGCCGGGCACCGACCGAAGGTTGGTCGCGGGCCGTTCCGGCAAATGGTGCCTGTCACCTTTCTCTCTACCAGGATCGTGCAAGGCTATTTAGCGTGGTGCGGTGCGGCCGAGCCCTCTGTGCAAGCCTCGGGGCCCGAACAGGAGTCAGCCGAGGCCGCCGGCGCGGCCGAAGCCGCAGCAGACCAGGCGGGGTCCGGTCAGGTTTCGCGGGACCCGATCAAGGATGCCCGGCAGTGGCTTCGTTCCCTGCAGTTGGACGACAGCCACTTCGCCGTGGTGACCGACGGCGAGCCGGTGGGCGCGTCGGAGGAAGAGCTTCTCTGGAAGCTGTTGTATTGGGCACGGCGGCTCGACCCGGTGAATCTCGAGCGCTGGATGCGCCGCGGCTGGGCCCTTGAGCGCCTGGCCGCGGATGCCCCGGCCCAGCGCGGAGAGCTTTTCGAGCTGCGCGGCCGGGTCCGTCGCGTCGAGCCGCTCTCACCGCCGGTCGAGGCGGCCGAGCGTCTGGATTTGCCGAAGTATTTCCGTTGCGAGTTTGTCTTGGAGCCGGGTGGCAAGTCCGCGGTCGTCTACACGACCAGCGTGCCGCCGAAGTGGCGCAAAGGCGCAGAGCTTTTCGAACGCAGCAGTGCGGCCGGCCTGTTCCTCAAACTCGCCGCCACCGACCCCCGGCAGCCCCGGCCTGTGTTCGTGGCCCCGCGCGTGGCCTGGTATCCTGACAGCCTGTTGGGCCGCTTGGGGATGGACGTGGGCCTGCTGGAGGAAGTGCGGCCGCGCGGCACCATCCGTGCCGAGGAACGCGAGGCCTTCTATCAGATGCTCGCGGCCGCGGGCAGGACCAGGCCCGGCCAGTTGCTCCAGACCGCGCGCCGCGAGTTGGCGGCTTCGGGCCGGGAGGCATACTCCGTGGTGCCGCTTTTCAACAGACCGGAAACCCAGGTCGGCCACCTGGTATCCTTCACCGGCACGGCCCGCCAGGTGATTCGCGTGGTGGTGGAAGACCCGGACATTCGCGCGCGATTCGGCATCGACCACTACTATCAGCTCGGGGTGGTCACCGAGGAGTCGACCCCCCACCCGATCTACTTCTGCGTGCTGGATGTGCCCGAGGGAATGCCCCAGGGCACCGGACAGGGCTTTGGGGAGCGGGTCTCTGTGGCGGGGTTCTTCTTCAAGAAGTGGCTCTATCGACCATCGGGCAAGTATCGCAACTCGCCCGATCCAGACGCCCCGGAGGTCTCCTATCAGCCCGCCCCGCTCATGCTGGGCCGCGACGTGGTCTGGTATCCGCAGGCCAAGCCCCCGACCAACACCCTGGCCGCGGCAATTGCCGGGGCGCTGTTTGTGGTGGCACTGGCGGGCGTGTGGCTGGCGATTTGGTATTATGGGCGCACCGACCGGCAGTTCGAGCGCACCACCATGGCCCGAACGCTGGCTGGCGAGGGACCGCTGCACCTGGACGACCTCGCAGTCTCGGCCCCCTCCGCGGCAGAGGGCACCGCCGGGCCGAGCGATTCGGGGCTGAAGGGTTCGACGACCGCCCCGCCCGACGAACCGGCCGATTCCACCTGAGCCCGTCTCGAACTGGCGGGCGGCCCTTGGCACGCGGGCTGTTGCTGCTGTGGGCGGATCGCGTTGCCCGGGCGCGGGTTGCGCCTGCCGGCAACCGGCTTCCAGCCGCCTGATGGCGAACGACCCGGTCCGAACACAGACGCGTATGGAAACCACCATGGACAAGGAACCACTCCTGCGATTGCTGCGCCCCTGGGGCCAGGAGCACCTGCTGGCCTTTTGGGAGAAGCTCGACCAGCAGGGCCGCCAGCGGCTGGCTGCCCAGATCCGCGAGCTGGACCTGGAGCTGGTCGACGATTTGTACCGCCGGCTGGTGGTCGAGGGCGGGAAGCCTGTGGTCGATCTGCCGCCCGAGGCCCAATCGCCGCCGGCCCTGCGATGGGGTGATCCGGCGAATGCCATTTCTCCGGACGCAGCGCGGGCAGCGGGCTGCGAGGCGCTGGCCGAGGGCAGGATCGCCGTGCTCACCGTGGCCGGCGGAGAGGGCACGCGGCTGCGCTATCGCGACGAGGCAGGCCATGTGCTGCCCAAGGGCATGTACCCGATCGGCCCGGTCGCGAAGCGCTCGCTGTTCCAAATCCACGCCGAGAAGATCGCTGCGCGGCGTCGCCGCTATGGCGGGCCGCTGCCCTGGCTGCTGATGACCAGCCCGGCCACGGATGCGCAGACGCGGCAGTTCTTCCAGGAGCGGGACTGCTTCGGCCTGGGCCAGGACCAGGTGAAGTTCTTCTGCCAGGGCACCATGCCCGCGGTTGACACCGGGAGCGGCAACATCCTGCTGGAGGCCGCGGACAGCGTGTCGCTGAGCCCCGACGGCCACGGCGGCACCCTGGCGGCGATTTCCCGCAGCGGGCTGCTGGACCGGCTGCTCGATCGCGGCGTGGAACACCTGTTCTGCTTCCAGGTGGACAATCCGCTGGTGGACGTGGCCGCGCCGGAGTTCTTGGGCTATCACCTGCTGGGCCGCTCGGAGATGTCCACCCAGGTGATCCGCAAGCGCGACCCGTTGGAGAAGGTAGGCAACGTGGTGCAGTGGAACGAGCACGTGCAGGTGATCGAGTATTTCGATTTGCCCGATAAACTGGCGACCGAGACACTGGCCGACGGTTCGCTGCGATTCTGGGCGGGCAGCATTGCGGTCCACGCCTTCTCGCTTGCCTTTCTGAAGCGCATGGCGGGCAATGCCGCGGCGTTGCTGTTCCACTCGGCGCACAAGAAGGTGCGGTGGGTCGATCCCCAGTGCGCGGAGTTTCCGCCGCCGCCGGTCGAGCCCGACGAACCAAACGCCGTGAAGTTCGAACGCCTCATCTTCGACTTGCTGCCCGCGGCCCGGCGCCCCGTGTTTGTCGAGATCGACCCGGCCGACGGCTTTGCTCCGCTCAAGGACGCGCCGGGCGAGGGAGCCAACACGCCCGAGGCGGTGCAAGCCCAGATGATCGCCCAGCACCGGCGCTGGCTCACCCGGGCCGGGGCAGAAGTGGCCGACGGCGTGGCCGTGGAAATCTGCCCCTTGTGGGCCTTGGACGCGGAGGAGGTGGCGCGGCGGATCACGCCCGGTTTGCGCGTCGATGAGAAGAAATACTTTCACTGAGAGTCTACTGAGGAGCCGCCGAGATGTTACACGCCGTGATCATGGCCGGCGGGAGCGGCACCCGCTTCTGGCCCGAAAGCCGCGCCGATCGGCCCAAACAACTCCTCCGCCTGGTCGGGCGGGAGACCATGCTGCGGGCGACCATGGATCGCCTGGCCGGGCTGGTGCCGCGGGAGCGGGTGACGGTGGCGACCACCGCTCGGCTGGCCGAGCCGGTGGCCCGAGAGCTTCCTGAATTGTCCGCCGACCAGGTGCTGGCCGAGCCGCTGAAGCGCAACACCGCCCCCTGCATCGGGTTGGCTGCGTTGACGCTCCAGCGCGCGGATGCTGAGGCCACCATGGCCGTGATGCCGGCCGACCACCTGATCCGTCCGCAAGAGGAGTTCTGCCGGGCCATGCTCTTTGCCGAAGCGCTGGTCGAAGAGGAGCCGGCTCGCCTGGTCACCTTCGGCATCCGCCCCAGCTATCCTGCGGAGACGTTCGGCTATATCGAGCGCGGCGAGGCCCTGGAATCGGGCGCGGCCGACGCGCGCCGGGAGTCGCCCGATGCGCCGCCGGGTGCCAGGGACGAAGCACAAGCCCCGGCCGCCGGCCCGCCACCCGCCTTCCAGGTGCGCTGCTTCCGCGAAAAACCCGACGCCGACACCGCCCGGGAATACCTGGCCGCGGGCAGGTTTTACTGGAACGCGGGCATTTTTGTGTGGAAGGCGGCCACGATCCTCGATTGCCTGCGGCGCTTGCAGCCGGAGATTCACGAGGGCCTGGAGCGGATCGCCGCGGCCTTTGGCCGGTCCGACTTCGACCAGGTGTTGCACCGGGAGTTCGAGGCCATGCCCGACGTCTCCATCGACTACGCGGTGATGGAGAAGGCCGAGCGCGTGGTGGTGGCCGAGGCGCCGTTCGAGTGGGACGACGTGGGCAGTTGGCAGGCGTTGGGCCGGCTTTGCGAGACCGACGAGCAGGGCAATACGGTGCTCGGGCGCCACCTGGGCATCGACACTGAGGGCACGATCGTGCGCACCAGCGACGACCACCTGGTGGTGACCTTGGGGCTGCGCGATTGCATCGTCGTCCACACGCCCGACGCCACGCTGGTGGCCGACAAGTACCAGGAAGAGGCCGTGCGCCGGGTGGTCAAGCTGCTCGAAGAGCGCGGCTGGAGCGAGTTTCTCTGATGGCGGCCGCGCTGCCGCCGCAACCGGCGGCTCACGCCGCCGGCTCGCCAAGCCAGCGCCGCTCACCTCGCCGATCGATCGCCGCGGGCTTGCTGAACACACGCATAGCGTGCTACGAGAGTTCCACTTCCGCCGGCGCGATCACCCGCCCCGCGGCCTGGCTGCCCGTATAGGTCGGCAGGTTGCAAGCGGTGGCCTGCCAGCCGTGGTGGACCAAGGCTCCGGCAAAGGGCGGCTCTCCGCCCACGTTGCCCGTCAGGCGATAGCGCCCGGCGTCGAACCCGGCGGGCACTTCCACCCGGCTGCCCTCCTGTTGCTCGACCACCGGCCGGATGGCAAACAGCCGTTCGAGCACCGCGGCACAATCGCGGTGTACGTCGCGCACCGCGGCGCCGATCTGGGCGTCACCGTAGGTGTCCAGCGGCTCCTTGATAAAGTCGATCAGCCGGGCCTCGCGCTGCAACGCGGCCAGGAGCGTGATCGCTTCGCTGCGGACCGGCCGGGCCGGGGCGGGCGGGGCCGCCGGCGCTTTGCGACCTTCCGGCGCAGCGGCCTCGGGCGCGCCGAGCAGCCGGCGCACCTCCGCGGCAATCTCGCGATTGAAGAGCACCAAGAAAAACACTCGGATCGCCAGCCAGATTCGACGCATCGGAAGTTCCTCTTGCCGTGATTTGAAAAAAGCGGCCCAAGGCCGCAACCAACACCCCGCCTACATCGCGACATGGCTGTAAGCCCCGATAAATCGGGGCACTACGAACTAAATCGGGGCACTACGAACGGCTGGGAAAAGCCCGAGCCCGCTTCCCCGAATCGAACGGTTACCACGGCTGGTTGTCAAGCCCGGGGGCGCCCGCGGCGGGCGGTGTTTTCGTTGTGGTGCAGCCGTCTCGGCTGCACGCGGTAGCCGCCGAAAGCCAGACGGCGGAGGGCCTGTAGGGGCGACGCATGCGTCGCCCTTACCGAACGTGCCAGCGCGGCTACGCGCGTAGGATGGACCTCCGGTCCGTCGGCGCAAGACGGACGATACGTCGATCATCCACGCTCTGGCCAGCGTGGCTACGATTCTCAGCTAGCCCAGCACCTCGCGGTAGACTGCGGCCACGCCCGCGGCCATGGCTTGGTCCGAGAATCGCTCGGCATGGCGCCGGCGCGCAGCCTCACTCAGCGCCGCCCACTCCGCGCCCCCGGAAATGACCGCGTCGATCGCCCCTGCGAGGGCCTGCGGATCGCCGGGTGGGGCCAACATGCCTTCGCGCCCGTGGCGCACGGCCTCGGGCACGCCCTCGACCCGCGTGGCCGCCACGGGCAACCCCGCGGCCATGGCCTCGAGGATCACCATGGGCAGGCCCTCGCCGAACAGGCTGGGCAGCACGAAGAGGTCCATCTGCGCCAGCTCGGCGCCCACATCCCGGGCAAAGCCGGTCCAGTGGATCAAGCGGCCCACGCCCAGGCGTTCGGCCCGCGCGAGAATCGCCGCCTGGTATTCCGGCGTTTCAAAGGTGCCCACGGCGCGGAGCTCGACTTGCCGGCCTCGGGCCTTCAGTTCGGCCAGCGCTTCGAGCAGCACTTCCAGGCCCTTGCGCGGCCGAAACAGCGCCACCGTGCCCAGGCGCCAGACTTCCCCGGGCGGGCGTCGGAGAGCCTGGCCTGCCGCGGGCACGCCGTTGGGTACCACCGTGATCTTCTCGGGCGCAAACCCCTGGGCGAGCATGTGGCGGCGCAGGCTTTCGGACACGGTAATCAAGCGCGCCGCACCCCGCAGGCTGAAGCGCTCGACCAGGGCCCCCACGCGGTTGAGCCACACGCGCGTGGTGTTGCGCGACGTAGGGCTGTGGACATGATAGACCATGGGCACCCGGGCCAGCGCCGCGGCCAGACGGCCGACCATGGCCGTGCGCACCGTGTGCGTATGGATTAGAGAAAAACCCTCGCGGCGCACCAGGCGCGCGATCGCCCAGGCCGGCCTCAGATCGCCGCGCAAGCGCATGGGAAACCGGTGAACCGGGGCCTGCCGGGCCCGGCACACCTCCGGAAACACACCTGGTTTCACACAGGCGAAGGCCGCCTCGAAACCCAGCTCGGGCAGCCTTAGTGCGAGCAGCTCCTGGACCCGTTCGGCCCCGGCATAGTGCTCGCCCGTGATCACGTGCAGCACGCGCACGGGCCGGACCGCGGGGACGGACACGTCTTTTGCCGCGGGACCGAGCGCGGTGCAGGATCGCTGCTCATCCGGATAGGTTGAAGGCAGATGGTTGAGCAAGTGTTCCGGCACGGGAGTGGTCCCCGGGGGCAATACGGCGGGCAGGCAGGCGGCCGACGGGTGGCCGGGGTTCTTAGCGTAGCGAAACCCCGGCGATTCCATCGCCGGTGACGCCGGGAAACCGATCCAAACGACGCCTTCGGATGGTCTCTTATGCAAGTGTAGGCCACGGAGTTCGGCGGGTCGGTGCTCCCGATGGTGGCCGGCCGCCAGCCAGTCGTCGCCTACTCGGCCACGGCCAGGTTGCTCATCGCGCTGCGGTTGCCGCTCTGGTCGAAGCTGCGCACGCCAAAATGGAGCCGTTCACCGTTAGGCACCCCGGTCACGACGAATCGCTCGCGCGCCCCCGGCCGGCCCGGCGCCGGCTCGCCCTGGCAGTTGACCGCGCGCCACCAGTTGCGCCGCTGGCCCGAGTCGCGGGCAAAGTCCCACTGCTCGTAGACCACGATCGGCATGGCCGCGGCCTTGACCTGATAGCGCACCACGCGCCCGCCGCCCTCATCCTGCGGGGCCGTGAAGCTCACCTCCGCTTTGCCGTCGCCCAGCAGCCGGACCTCCAGATCGCCCACCGCGGCGGGTGGCTGGTCGTCGGCTCGGGGATGGGACGCCTCGTACAACAACCGCGAGACCTCCAGCACCGTGTCGTCCTTGGGCGGCACGTGGCCGGCGAAACGGCCCACCTCGTTCGGCCCGCCCTTGAGGTGCAGCGTCTGGTAGTCGCGCTTCGAGCCGTAGTACCAGAACTCCCGCCCCATCCGGACGAGGTGCGGCTCGCCCGTGAGCGAATAGCCCTTGGCACACGCATCCGGATAGAACCGCGTGTACCAGCCCGAATGCCGGCAGCCCTCGCCGTCGGTGGTCTCAGTGTGCTCGAAGACCCAGGGATCGTAGACCATGCCCAAGGCGGGGACGTCGAAGAAGGTGTAGTACCAGGTCTGGTGGCACTTGGGGCTGAGCATATAGCGGGCACTGAGCTGGGCGAAGGCGATGGTGAAGTCGCGCATGTCCTCGTCGTCGAAATAACGGGCATAGAGGTCTGCGCCGTTCTGGATGTAGACGTGCTGCCAGGTGCCGCCCATGGCGTGGACCTTCCAGGTGCGCCCGCCCTGGCTGAGCGTGTCGATCGTATCGCCCAGGGTGGTGAATTCGATGCCCTGCTCGGCCATCCACTCGCGCACCTTGGGCGTGAGGTGCTTGGCCGACATGCCGCCCTGCCCGCCGCCGATCTGGCTGCAATGGAACCCGCGTTCGTCCAGAAGCGGGCTTTGCCAGAGGGTCTGTGCGCACAAGTGACAAAGCTCGCGCACGTAGTCGTTCTCGGGCTGGGCCATGAGCACGCGCATCATTACCTCAAATCCGCGGCCGAACCCGCGGATCGAGCCGACGGCCGACTCGCCGGGCGTGAAGTTCTTGTAGTGGCGGAATTCATCGTCCTTCTGCTCCACGTTCTCGATTGCCGCGGCCAGGGCGTCGGGGTCGCCGGTCAGGCAATAGTAGTCGGCCAGGCCCGAGCCGTAGAAATGGCAGTAGCAACTCTTGGCGCGGGCGTGGCGCCACAAGTCGGCGCAGTCGAGGTTGCCCTTGCGATCGCCCCAGTCGGGCCCCCAGGCGAAGTTCCACGGCCGGCGCACCGGGCGGTTGCCCTGCGGCCCGCCGCTGGGAAACCAGATGCCGCCGTCCTTCCAGCGCCAGCCGTCGGTGCGCCAGGTCTGCAGGTCCATGTGATAGCGGGCCCAGGCCTCGGCCAGGTCGAACCACCCGCGTTCGCCCGTGCGCAGATACATCAGCAAGAGCGCTTGCACACTGTCGGCCTCGCTTTCGTAGTGGTTGTCTTCCCAGGCGACGAACTGGTCGTCTGCGGCCTCGGGCGGCTTGGGCTCCTGGTCGGGCTGCCACGTCCAGCCCCAGGCGCGGTAGGCTTGCTTCTCTTCTTCCAGCGTGGCGAAGCGGCCCACGCCCAGCACCTCGCACGCACTGTAGTGTTCCCCCGGCGCGCGCAGCCAGAGCCGGTTGCGCGCGGCGCGGGCGGCCGTGGTCAGAGCCGCGGCCCGGGCCTCCGGCGCGGCAGAGCCCTCGGGCGGGTCGGCATCGCCGGGCGGCGCGAAGTCGAATGAGTATTCCGACGAGTGGTGCGAGCAGTCGTAGAGCCAGAACCCTGCGGACTGCCAGGGTTGGCCCACGGGCTCTTTGCGTTGGAACTTGCGGTCCGGCGGGCCGTCGAAGCGCTGGGCAATCCCTTCGAGCACCAGCGTTTTGCCTTCCACGGCCAGGCGGCGGGCAGGATTGGAGGCAAACAGCCGGTCGCAGACGAACACGCCGCCGTTGCCGAAAACAGCAGCGATCCAGCCGCCCGGCCGGTCCTCCCGGCCGCCGCCGGTCCACAAGACCTCGCTGCCGCGCCCCGCGCGCACCGCGCCGGGAACGTCCTGGTAGTGATCGAACAGGCGCAGCCCCTGGTGCAGCCAGCCGTCGCCGCCATCCACTGCCAGCGGTTCCTTTCCACCCAGGATCGTGCGCTGCGCAGCGTCGGCAAGCTGTAGCTCAACGGCCGATCGGGCCACGGGAAAGGCCGTGTACTGGTCGGGGTTCGAGTTGCACAGCTTGTACTTCACCCACACGTCGCTCCGTCCGGCCCAGGCGGTGATCCACGCCTGATAGCCCGTCCCGGCCGGATCGCCCGGGAAGCGGCCGCTGACCTCCACGGTCACCCGCAGCGGACCCGCATAGCGCAGCGTCACCCGTTGCGGCGGCCCGGCCACGAATGTGCGCGATTGCCACTCCCCGCGATCGTCCCACGCGCTGCGCCCGTGGAGCTGCGTGTAGCTTGCGCGCCCGCCGGCCAGCACGGGGCGCCCATCCACGGCCAACGCATCGAACAGGCCGAACGGCTTGTCCTTGGCCACGGTGAATTGCAGCCGGCCGGTATCCACGGTGACGGCCGTGACACGGTCTTCGACCTTGAGCGCTCGCCGGGGCGCCTGCGCGGGGCGCACGGGGCGAAGCTCGTAGCGGTTCGTTGCGCCGGCGCCCACGTCGTCCTGAAAATCCACCAGCACCCAGCGCAGCGTCCCGTCGGTCTCCACCACCAGGGGCACCACCTGGCAGGGCAGCTCGCGCGCGGACGTGTCGGCTTGGCGTTCGGCCGGCTGCTCACCGTCCAAACGAAAGACGGCAAACGGCTGGTCCTTGGCAAAGCGTCCGGCCGGCAGCGGCAGCCCGCCGGAGATGGGCGCCGCGTCCCGCGCTATTCCTGCCGGTTCCTCGACCACAAAGGGCACGGCGAACGGGTCGGCCTGCGCCGCTCCGCTCGGCGCACCGACCGCCAGCCCCACCAAACCGAGCACCAACCCGGCCCAGACCGCCCGGCCGGCCGGCCTGGCAAAGGATACGACCGCGCTGGGCCGCGCGCTGCGTCCCGAGAGTACAACCTTCGGACTTCTCACGTTCATAGCGCAATCTCCTGTCAAACCGAGGCGGGTAAAACCACCGGGGGTTACGCTGCGCTCCAACCCCGGCCACCCCTGCTCACATGCCGTTTCTCGAACGGTCACTTCGGGCGTTTTTCCTTCCGGCCTGCCGTAGGTTCTGGGCCTTTCGGGCCCAGCCGGTTGATCTTGACCGCCGGACGGCCCGGACTTACATTGCCGCCCCGGTCGCCGTGTCTCACGGCCAGAAGTGCGCGCATTGCGCGCGCAGCGGGTCAAGTACAGTGGCTTGTACAGTACGCTTGGTTCGGCCCTCCGGCTTTCGGCTTTTCTCTATCCGAACCGGGAGCTCACGCTCCCGGCTCGCCTGAGTTGCCCGAGGGCCGCGAATCCGTCGCATGGGCAATCTACCGTCAACTCGTC
Organism: uncultured Planctomycetaceae bacterium; assembly: GCA_964467075.1. Taxonomy (GTDB): domain Bacteria; phylum Planctomycetota; class Planctomycetia; order Pirellulales; family Thermoguttaceae; genus CAYXPN01. Next base: position 2,690 of record CAYXPN010000084.1, on the reverse strand, counting down.
ATCGACCCCTCGCAAACCAGCCATGAATCCATCCGACCACCCGAATCTGCCGCCTGTCGCGACGCCCAGCGATCGGACCACGCCTGCGTATCGCACCTCGCCTGCGCGGTGCGCACCAGAGGTTTCCGGTTCGTTGCCGGCCCTCCAGCCACCCGCCGAATTGTACCACTGTCCGGGCGAGCGTGCACCAATCAGCCGGGCAGTGCACTTGGGTCGGCTGGCGCAATACTATCCTCCCTGCCGCAAGTGTGTCCACGGGCGGCACGCCGAGGGCCTTTCGCCCCGCCGGGCGCGACGGCTGGCCGAGCTGCGCAACCGCCGCGGCGAGCGCCCGCTGTTCGACGCCGAAGGGGCAGGCGGCACATGGCTCAACGACCTGAAGCCGGCCGCCGTGCGCGCGCTGGGGCAGGCGTTCGGGCTGTGGCTGCGCGAGAACCAGCGGGGCCACTCGGCCGGCCAGCCGCTGGCCGTGATGGCCGGCGACGGGCGAGCGCCGGCCGCGGAGCTGCTGGCCGCGCTAGGCGACGGCTTGCGCTGGGCCGGCTGCCAGGTGATCGAAGCCGGGCTGGCCACCGCGGCCTGCGTGGGACTGGCCATCGGGCGATCGGGCGCCGCCGGCGGCGTGCTGGTGGGCAATCCTGCCATCGGCGCGGACGAGGTACGGTTGAGCTTCTTCGACGACCAGGCCCTGCCGCTTTCGGCCGGCGGGGGGCTGGAAGCCCTGGAAGCGCTCCTTGTCGAACCCGTGAGTCGCCCGGCGCGCCGCTTGGGCACGCTGAGGCGCGTCCAGATCGAGGAGGATTACCTGCGTAAGCTCGGGCCGTGGTATCATGGGTTGCGCCCGTTGCGTGTCGTGCTGGACGCGGCGTCGCCGGGACCAGCGGAACTGCTCCAGCGTTTGATTGCCCCCACGGCCTGCCGTTTTGTGCGGAGCCGGGTGGGCGCGGGGCAGTTCGGCGAAGAGGTGCGCCGCCAGCAGGCCCACCTGGGCGTGCGCATCGACGGCAATGCCGAGCGCTGCGAGGTGTTCGACGAGACGGGCGGCTGCGTGCCGGACGAGCAATGGCTGGTGCTGTTGGCCCGATGCCGACTGGCCCAGCGCACGGGCGCACCGATTGTGCTCGGTGGCAACAGCCCGGCCGGTTTGAAAACGGCGCTCGGGCGCCTGGGCCTTGAGGTGCAACTGGTGCCTGATTCGCGCCGCGAGTTGACTCGTGCCGCGCGCAGCGCCGGCGCCCTGCTGGCCGGCGACGCAGCAGGCCGGTGCTGGCTCGATCTGGCCGGGCCGGCCATGGCCGACGCCTTGCAGGTGGTTACCCTGTTGCTCAGTGTGCTCAGCCAGAGCGACCGGCCGCTCTCGCAGGTGCTGCGCGAGGCCGCGGCGTGAATTCGGCAACGAGCCGGCGGGTGATCAGAAAAGCGAGCCGGCGGGCAATTCAGAAAGCGAGCCGGCGGGTTTACCCCGCCGGGAGAAAACCGCTGCCGGCGCCGCCAGCGCGGAATCGGCGAGCCGCCGGTTTGGCCGGCACCGGCGGTTCCGTGCAGCGCTGGAGTGGACAGGAGCCAATCATGTGTCAACACTGGCTCGCGGCGAGAACCCGCTCCTTCGACACCTCGGGCATCCGCCGCGTGTTCGAGCTGGGCGCGAAGCTCAGCGACCCGATCAATCTGTCCATCGGCCAGCCCGACTTTGACGTGCCCGAGCCGGTGCGCCAAGCCGCGGTCGAGGCCATCCAGAGCGGCAAAAACGCCTATGCCCTCTCCCAGGGCGCGCCCGTGCTGCGCGAGAAGCTCCAGGCACGCATCGACCAGCAGTACGGCCATGCGGACCGCCAGGTGATGGTCACCTGCGGCACCAGCGGCGGGCTGGTGCTGGCCCTGTGGGCGGTGGTCGAGCCGGGCGACGAGGTGATTGTGACCGACCCGTGTTTTGTGATGTACGACGCCCTGGCGGGCCTTTTCGGCGGGCAACCGGTTTATGTGGACACCTATCCCGACTTCCGGCTCGATCCGGAGAAGCTCGCCCGGGCCCTTACCCCGCGCACCAAAGCCATCATCGTCAACAGTCCGGCCAATCCCACGGGCGTGGTGGCGTCGGAGGAGGAGATGCGCGCGGTGGCCGAGCTGGCCGACGAGCGGGGCGTATTGCTCGTGAGCGACGAGATTTATCGCGAGTTCTGCTACGACGGGCCGTTTGTCTCACCCGCCCAGTACAATCCCTCGACGCTGGTCGTGGACGGGTTCAGCAAGAGCCACGCCATGCCCGGCTGGCGCCTGGGATATGCCCACGGGCCCGCGGCCTTGGTGCGCGAGATGGTCAAACTGCAGCAGTACAGTTTTGTCTGCGCGCCGCAGCCGGCGCAGTGGGCCGGGGCCGTGGCCCTGGACGTGGACGTGTCGGAGCAGATCGCCGGCTACCGGCACAAGCGCGATCTGCTGCTCGAAGGACTGGAAGGCCACTACGAAGTGGTGCGCCCCGGCGGGGCGTTCTATGCCTTCCCCAAGCTGCCCTGGGGCACGGGCGAGGAGTTTGTCCTGCGGGCCATCGAAGAGCACCACCTGCTGCTGGTTCCCGGCAACTCTTTCAGCAGGCGCGACACGCACTTCCGCATCTCTTATGCGGCGCCGGACGAGACGATCCAGCGGGGAGTGGAGGCCCTGCGCCGCCTGGCCGCCGAGGGGCCGTAGGT
>CAYXPN010000083.1:16123-18088 GCA_964467075.1 uncultured Planctomycetaceae bacterium | reverse complement strand
ACCCGGTCCACCCGGCCCACCGGGACCACCCGGTGCGTAGCCTTCGCCCGGCCCTCCTGGTCCAGGTCCACCCGGCCCAGCGCCGGGTCCGCCGGGGCCGGCTGGTCCAGGGCCTTCACCAGGACCAGTGCCTTGGCCCGGCCCAGGGCCTTCACCAGGACCAGTGCCTTGGCCCGGCCCAGGACCCTCACCAGGACCAGTGCCTTCACCCGGGCCCGCACCCTCGCCCGGAGCCGTTCCCGGTGCCTCTCCCGGGCCCTGCCCCGGCGCGGCCCCTGGGGCCTGGCCGGGCCCTTGGGCGAGCGCTTCGCCGGGACTCGTTCCCTCACCGGGTGCCGGCCCTTCGCCTTCGCAAGGACACGGCTCACCCGGCGCCTGCCCGGGCGCGGTGCCCGGGGCCTCGCCCGGACCCATCCCTGGACCTGCGCCCGGGGCCTCGCCAGGGCCTGTTCCCGGAGCCGCTCCCGGGCCTGTTCCAGCACCGACTCCCGCACCGGGGCCGGCGCCTGGACCGGCGCCAGCGCCCGTGCCCTGGTCGCCCGGAGAGACATGAGTTACATCGCCTTCATGGACGTGCGTGGAATCGCCCTCGTGGACGTGGGTCACACCGCCCCCTTCATGCACGTGGGTCACACCGCCGCCCTGATGAACGTGCGTGGTCTGGCCACCCTCGTGGACGATGACCCGATCGGGGCCCCTTTCGTGGACGACAACCCGATCCGGACCGCCCTCGTGGACGATCACCCGATCCGGGCCGCCTTCGCGCACAATCACCCGATCCGGGGCATCGGGCACAACCACGCGATCAGGTCCCGGTGTCTGAACCACGCGCGGTGGAACCGTGGTCACCGGCCCCGGGGTCACGACCGGCGGGTGTGCCGGCTGCACGACCGGGGCCTGGGCCACTGCCACCGGAGGAGCGGCCGGCGGAACTACGCGGAAGAGCGGCTCCCGGTGGCCCAGCCCATCGAGATACAGTCCGACCAGACTCTTCCAATCGCCCTCGAACACGAGCAGCGAACGGCCCGCATGCCAGCCGGCCAACTCGCCCACTTGCTCGCCCTGGGCATCGACGACGCGAAAGCGATGGAGCTTCTGGGCCTCGGGTGGGATGTTGAATTCGAGTTGGAGGTGGAGAAACTTCTGCGCCTGGTCCGGGGCGGCTGTCTCTTCACCGCCGCGCATCGTGTTCGATTTGGCGATCTGCGCGACGTGCCACGCAGCCGGCGGGGCATCTGCCGCGCACAGCGACGGGCCCAGAACGACGCCCAGCAGCCCCAGCGCTGCGAACCATATAAGAATCTTGCCGCTTCTCATTCCGGGGACTCCTTGATCTTTGGAGATGGCCTTCGCGTTCCAGACGAACCCGCAACGAGCCTGCAGGGCGTGCGCTCACGCGCTGCCAGGCCCGAAAGAGCAACAGGTGCTGAACCTCCGGCTGTCGGCCCTTGAGACCCTCGCCCTCAGAGGGTCTGTTTGACCGCCTATTAGTGTAACCAACCCCCTGTGTGGTGACAACCTTCTGCATCAGTTGCACTGACCCGCCGGTTGGGGGGTGGCCGCTGGAATTCGGGCCGTGTGCGCGTACCCCAACCCTTTTCGCTGTTCGCGCGGTCCCGGGCCAAATATTCCCCAGCGCGTTTCTCCGGTGCACTTTCCGGCGCGCCGCCCGCGTGTGCGAGTGCGTTTGGCGAGCCGGCGGCGTGAGCCGCCGGTTAGTAATGGCGCTGACAAGAGCGCCCTTGATCGCGCGTAGACCCGCCAGCCGGCGGGTTGACGCGAGGTGGCACTCCATAGGGGCGACGCATGCGTCGCCCCTACCAAGCCTGACGCTCGACCCGAGAACCGCGCGGCTCGCCAGCGGGAAGTCGAGACCGTTCGGCGGCCCCGTGCGATTGGTTGGCCGACAGCAAAGCGCCGTCGGCCCAGCTTGACCGCCATCGAGTGGCTTGTGATACTGCCGAA
>CAYXPN010000083.1:0-16023 GCA_964467075.1 uncultured Planctomycetaceae bacterium | reverse complement strand
AGCCGCCCTCCGAACGAACCGGAATTCGACCCATGAGCGAACCTGTGCCGATCGCCGAGCAGCTCGAGGCGTTTGCCCACGATTTCGAGGCCCTTTGCCGCGAGATGGGCAAGCTGATCGTGGGCCAAGAGCAGGCCGTGGCCGCAGCGGTCACCGCGGCTGTCTGCGGGGGACACGTGCTCATCGAAGGTCCGCCGGGCGTGGGCAAGACCGCACTGGTCGAGGCCTTTGTGCGCGCAGCGAACCTCTCGATGCAGCGAATCCAGTTCACGCCCGAGCTGATGCCCGCCGACCTGCTGGGAACCCACGTGATCATCGAGACGGCCCAGGGCCGGCGCACCTTCGAGTTCCAGCAGGGGCCGATCTTCACCAACGTGGTGCTGGCCGATCATATCAATCGCGGGCTGCCGCGCACGCAATCGGCCTTGTTGCAGGCCATGGAGGGCGACGAGATCAGCGTGGCCCACGAGACGTTTCAATTGCCCGAGCCCTTCCTGGTCATGGCCACGCAGAATCCGCAGGAAAGCGAAGGGACCTATCCGCTGCCCGAGCCGGAAATCGACCGTTTCCTTTTCAAGCTGGTCTTCCCCCGGCCGAGCGTGGCAGAGCTGGAGGCCATCGTGGAGCGCACCACCGCGGTCGAGCCGCCGGTGAGCCGTGCGGTGGTAGACGGCCGGCGCTTGCTCAAGATGCGCCGGATCGCCCGACAGGTGGAGGTGCCGGCGCCGCTGCGTCGCTGGGCCGTCATGCTCGCCTCGGCCACGCATCCCGACGATGTCCACGCGCCGGAGTCGGTGCGCCGCTTTGTGCGCGAGGGGGCCAGCCCGCGCGGGGCCCAGGCATTGGTCCAGGGCGCCAAGGCGGCTGCGGCCGCGGCCGGGCGCCCGGCCGCCGTGGCCGAGGATGTGCGGGCCGTGGCCCCCTGGGCATTGGCGCACCGGATGATGCTCAATTTCGAAGGCCACAGCGAGCAAGTTGCGCCCGGGCGCCTGGTCGGCGACGTCCTGGAGGGGCTTGCCGCGCCGGCGTGAAACCGGCAGGGCAGAGCGACACACCGGGGTGTGTCTGAGATATCGGTGTCCGGCTGTCGCCACCGAAAGCCAGACGGTGGACGGAGCGTTCTGTCCGCGTAGCGTTGCCGCGTGCAGGTCCACGCTCTGGCGAGCGTGGCTACCGCGGCCAGACAAGCCCTGAGGTTCGATCGGAGATTGAGGCAATCTCGCCCATGGTTTCCCTGGACGCACCCGTCTCCGCCCGGCAGGGCCCTGCAGCATGGCAGCGTGTGGTGGAGCGATACGCCCGGCAATATGGCGGCTGCCGGTTGCTGGGTTGGGACCCGAGCGAGGTCTCGTGCCCGCGCGTGTTCGCACGTGCTGGGCCGGCGCGCCGGGCAGGCTTGGACTGGGAGCTTCGCGACTACGCGCCCGGCGACGATCCCCGGCAGATCGACTGGGCCCTCTGCGCCCGGCGCGACGATCTGCTGGTGCGCGTGCGCCGGCCGCGGGGCGATCGGCGGGCCGCGGTGCTGGTGGATTGCTCGGGCAGCATGTTGCTGGGCCGGCCCTCGAAGTTCGAGCTGGCCTGCCATCTGGCCGCTGCGCTGGCCGCGGCAAGCCTCACGAGCGGCATGCGCTGGCAGAGTGCGGCCTTTGCCCAGCGGCTGACAGTGGGGCTGGCGCCGGTGCGCGGCCGGGATCACTTGGGCCGGGCCTTGCGGTTCCTGGCCGGGCTCGCCGCGCGCCAGGAGCCGACCGATCTGGCCACGAGCCTCGGCGGGTTTGCCCGGGTCTGCCGCCAGCCGAGCGTGGTGGTGGTGATCAGCGACGTGGACGACCCCGTGGCGCTGGCGCGTGGAGCGGGCGAGCTGCTCCAATCCGGGCACCAGGTGCGACTGGTGCAGGTCTTCGATCCCCGGGAGGCGGCGCCTGACGCGCGCGGCGAGGTGGAGCTGTTCGACGTGGAAACGGGCCGCGTCGAGCGCGTGGTGGTGACGGAGCGCATCCTGCGGCGCTACGCCGAGCTGTATGCCGGGGTGCAGGAGTCCATCCGCTCGTGGTGCCGTCGCCACGGTGTGCCGCAGATGCGCATGGCGAGCAATATCGACCGGCAGGCGGCAATCGAGCAACTGTTTCGCGGCTGCCCGGCGAGCCGTTTGTAGTGACCCGATTTATCGGGTCTTGTGGGGGCCGTCCAAGTACGGTCACTACGAGCCGTTCGTGAATCACCCGGGTTGGAGTGGCGCAAAGAATCATGGCCCTGGCACATCCATGGACACTGCTGCTGTTGTTGTTGGGCGTCGTGGTGGTCTGGCTCTATGGCCGGCCGCTGCCTGCGCGGCGCGTGGACGTGGGGCTCGGTACGCTCTGGCAGCAGGCGCTTAAGGCCGAGCCGCTGCGTGCGGCCTGGCAGCGGTGGCGCGCACCCGTCTCGCTGGCCGTGCAACTGGTGATCCTGGGCCTGGTGGTGCTGGCGGCGGCCGACCCGCAGATTCCCGGGCCGCGGCGCGTGGTGGTGATTGTGGACAATTCGCCCAGCATGTGTGCGCGCGACGTGGGGCCCACGCGCCTGGACGAGGCCCGGCGATTGGCGAAGCTGCTTGCGAGCGGGGTGCGCCCGGCGGACCGCTTGGCTGTGGTTTCGGCGGCCGACGGCGTGAGCGTATGCTGCACACCCACAGGCGAGCCGGCCGTGCTCGATAAGGCCATCGAGTCGATCCAGCCGGGCAGCGGCCCCGCAGACGTGCAGACCGCCCTCGCGCTGGCCCGGCAGATGCTCGCCGGCTCTTCCCGCGGCCGGATCGTGGTGTTCTCCGACGGGCGTTTCGACGGCGCCGGGGAGGTCGCCGACGACGATCAGGTGCAAATGGTGATGCTTGGCCGGCCCGCGGACAACCTGGCGATCACCGGGTTGTTTGTCGAGCCGGTGCGTGCCGGTGCCTCGTTCGCCCCTGAGCCTGGAGCGGCCGAGGCTCAAGCTTCTGCCGGCGCGGAGCCCGCGCCTTCTGCGCGCCAGCCGGAGGTGCTGGTCGAGCTGAGCAGTTTTGCGTCGCAATCCGCGACCTGCCGCCTGAGCCTGCAACTGGACGGAAAACCTGTGGAGACCACGCCGCCCACGCCGCTTGAAGTTCTGCTTGAGCCGGGCCAGCAGCAACACCGGCTGTTTCGTCTGCCCGCAAAAGCGGCCGGACGCCTGACCGCCCGAATCGAGCGGACCGACGCCCAGTTGGCAGACATCCTGCCGGACGATGACTCGGCCGCGGTAGAGCTATCGGCGCTGGCCACCCCGGCCGAAGCGCGCCATGACGAGACCGCCCAGATCGAATTGCAGTGGGCTGCGCGGGCGTTTTTGCGCCTGGAGGAGGCCCGGCGCGAGGCGGATTTGCGGCGCGGAGCGCTTGCTGAGTTCGACAGTGCCGAACAAGAGGGCGGCAGCGCTGCGCACTTGGCAGCGACATCGCAGGAGGCGAACCAGGTCGTGGCATCACTGGCGGGCGGAGGCTCGCTGCGCCCGGCGCTGTTGATCGCCGCGCTGCTTCTGGCCGCGGTGCAATGGTGCCTGGAACAGCGGCGATGGTTGGCCTGAGCCGCAGCAGTGGATTGTGAGGTGGCTGCTTGCAGCCGCGCGTTTGCCGCATTTCCTATGGAGGGCCACGCTCCGTCGTGGCCGGGAATCATCACGCAACGGACGTAACGGACGTGACAGAGCACGTCCCTCCAGCAACGGACGTGACAGAGCACGTCCCTCCAGCAACGGACGTGACAGAGCATGTCCCTCCAGGCCGCGCGTGCGTGCGAGCACGCACCCTACGTGAATCCAAATGAACGACCCGGCCTGGCAATTTGAACTCGGCACGCTCTTCGGGGCGGTGGGGCTGCTGGCGTTGCCGGTGATCGTGCTGTTCGCGCGGCGCAGCCTGGTTGGTTTGGCGCATTGGCGCCGGCACGCGTGGCTCGCAGTGCGCCTGTTGCTGGCCGTGCTGCTGGCCGCAGCACTTTGCCGGCCCGTGGTGCGCACGGTCTGCCACCGGCTGTACGTGGTCCTGGCCACCGACCATTCGGCCAGTGTGCCCGACTCCGCGCGACGGCAAGCGGCCGAGTTCGCCGCGCAGGCGGCCTCCCTTCAGAGCGAACATCATGCTGAAAGCTGGACCTTTCCCGAGCACGTGCAAGGCAGTGCTCCTGGCGCGGCCGACGAGAGCAACCTCGCCCGGGCCGTGCTCCAAAGCCGCGTGCGCATCCCGGCCGACCGGCCGGGCCGGATCGTGCTCCTGAGCGACGGCAAAGAAACCACAGGCGACGTGCGCCGGGCAGCCGCGGGCGCGGGTGTGCCCGTGGACACGGTGCCGCTGGCCGGGCTGCCCGAGACCGAGACCGCGGTGGTGGCCTTGCACGCGCCCCAGCACGTGCGCCAGGGCGAGACGTGTTCGATCGAGGTGGTGATCCGCTCGAACGCCACGGGAGAAGGCCGGTTGGAGCTTCTCGAGCTGACCCGCACTCAAACAGGGCCTGGCGCTGAAGGCTCCAAGCCGGCAGCGGTTGACTATCAGGATTTGGTGATCCCGCCGGGCGAGACACGGGTTCGGTTCGCCTTTCGGGCCGCGGAGCAAGGCTGGACCGCGCTGGAGGCCGTGCTTTCGGGCGTGCCCGACACGCACGCGCAGAACAACCGCTTGGGCGCGGTGCTGCGCGTGTTGCCCCCGCCGCGCACGCTGCTGCTGGCCACGGATGCCGCGGAGGACGAGCCGCTGGTTCGTGCCCTGCAGGCAGACGACCTGCCGGTGGACGTGCGCTCCGCGGAGCAGTCGGCCGAGGTGCTCGGCCGCGGCCCCCTGCCCGGAACGTCCGAGGACCAGGCCCAGCCCGACGCAGAGGCCGAGCCCGCACAGACCATGCCGGCGCAAGCCGGGCTCGCGCCATACGACCTGCTGATCCTTTCGGGTGTGCCGGCCCGCCTGCTGGGCTCCGAAGCCATGGAGCGGATCGCCCGATTTGTGCAGGCAGGCGGCGGCCTGCTGGTGATCGGCGGCGACCAGTCGCTCACGCCCGGGGGATATCATGGCACACGGCTCGAAGAGCTGCTGCCGGTCGAGTGTGTGCCGCGGAGCGACAAGCCCAAGCCGGCATTGGCCCTGCTGTTGGTGGTCGATCGCTCGGCGTCGATGCAGGGCGAGAAGATCGCGCTGGCGCGCGAGGCTTGTCGGCGCGCGGTGGAAGCCCTGGGGCCGAACGACGAGGTGGGTATCCTGGTCTTCGAGGACCGCGCCGAGTGGCTCAGCCCCCTTGGCCCCTCCACCGACCGGCAGGCCGTGCTGGAGCGCATCGACCGGCTCCAGCCCGGCGGCAGCACCAATCTCTATCCTGCCATGCACCGTGCATACCTCGCGCTGCGCCGGCGCACGGCCGAGTTGAAACACATGATCGTCTTAAGCGACGGCATTTCCCATCCCGGGCCGTTTGCCCAATTGGCCCGAGAGATCGCCGGCGACGAAATCACCATCTCCACCGTGGCCGTGGGCGCCGAATCGGCCCGCGAGCTGCTCAAGGAACTCGCCGAACTGGGCGCAGGGCAATACTACTATTGCGACCAGCCGCGTGCCCTGCCGCAGATTTTCGCCCTCGAAGCGGCCCGGGCCGGACGCACCGGGATCACCGAAGAGCCCTTCAGCCCGCGCGAGCCGGCCGGCAGCAATGCCCTGGCGGCCTTGCAAGTCGAACTGCCGGGGCTCTTGCTGGGATTCGCCGAAACCCGCGCCCGGCCCCAGGCGCAGACCCTGCTGGAGACCCCGGGTGCCCATCCGCTGCTGGCACGCTGGCAGGTGGGGCAGGGGACGTGTGTGGTCTTCACCTCGGACGTTCACCAGCGCTGGGCCGCGGCCTGGCGGCGAGAGCCAGGCTTTGCCCGGTTCTGGCAAGCGATTGCCCGGACCGCGCTCAGGCCCGTCCCAAATCCCCGGGCGAGACTGCGGACCGTGAGGATTGAGGGCCGACACGTGGCTGTGGTCGATTGGCCGGCTGAGCAGCCCGGCCGAGTGCCGGACGTGCGGGCAATGCTCCATGTGGAGCCGGGGGCGCAGCAATCGGCCATGGTCGCCATCGGCCCGCGGACCTGTGCGGCTGAGCTGCCTGTTGGGGAGGGCATCTATTGGCTGCGAGCCGTCATCCGCTGGCCCGACGGAACGCAGGAGGAGAGCTTCGGGGGGGTGATGCCCGGCTACGCGCCGGAGTTCGCCTTTGCGCCGGAGGACCGCGAACTGCTGCAAGAGGTGGCGGCGCTCGGCCGCGGGCGGTATGACCCGAAACCCGCGGAGGTCTTTGCACCTGCGGCCACGGGCGTGGCTCGCAGCGTGCCGCTGGGGTTTTGGCTGGCGCTGGGGGGGGTGCTGGTGGTGGTGGCCGACGTGGTGCTCAAGGGCTGGCGCTTCGCGCGTGCGCCTCGCGGGCCGGACTGAACGACCAGAGAACCAAGTGGGCAGACAGCCACGTGGCAGCGAAACTGGGTTGTCCAGGCAATATGGGAAACCACGCGCCGGGCGCGCGACATGGGCGACGGACCGGAGGTCCATCCTACGGGTCGTTACAACGCCTGAAGCGGCGGCAAACCACGCGCGCCGGGCCCCCACTTGGATCGGTCTGTCTGCCCCCGATGAACCAACCCGATGAACCAAGGGGCTGAGGCATGAAAAGTCGGCGCCGACGCACGTCTCAATCGGTCTTGCGTCGCGCGGCCCAGATCGCTATCTTCCCACCGCTCTTCGCCGGAGTACCGTGGTAGTTTCCCGTCCCCAAGAGTCTGGCAGGCTTTTGCGCGCCCAGCGGTGCGGGCTGGTCGTGGTGGCAGCGGGTCTGTTGATCTTGTGGGTCACAGCAGCATGGCTGCGGCCCTCTGCCGGAGGCCTGGGCACTCATCAGCAATTTGGGCTGCCGCCCTGCACGGTGCGTTTCCTGTTTGACCTGCGCTGCCCGACCTGCGGCATGACGACCGCCTGGGCTCATTTGATCCGCGGGCAGATCGTCGAGGCGTTGAGGGCCAACACCACCGGGGCCTTGCTGGGCGGTGTGAGCCTGGCGGCGGTGCCGTGGTTGGTAGTCACGGCGGTTCGGGGCCGCTGGTGGCTGCTCAATCCGAGAGTCGAGCAGCTTGCATGGCTCGCAGTGCTGTTCGTGGGAATGGCACTGGTCGAATGGCTGGTCCGAATCTGGGGCTTCGCGGGCTGGTAGCGTGGCGAAGGTAGCGTGGCAAACAATCGGCCTGACCGACCTGCTGCGCGGGCGAGGAGCACGACAGACAACACACTCGTCCTCTGTCATTTCGCCAAGGGGACACGCATTGACGATGATCGCTGCCGACCGCACAAGCACCTGGGGCGGATCGAGGAGTGCGGCGAGGCGTAGAGAAGCACGAGAAGGATGCCTCCCGGCTGGTCTTTTCGGCTCACGTCCGCCGGGATTTGCTCACCCAAGGAACGGGGATTCGCCATGAACCGAAAACCGAGCGCCGCTCGCAGCCTGGTTGCCGTGCTGGCGATGGCCGTGCTGCTGGCCAGTGTGGGATGCACCACGGTGGCCACGATGGTCTATCTGGTCAAAGGCAACAACATCAAAGCGGAGTTCGACGGCCTGAAGGGTCGCAAGGTGGCCGTGGTCTGCCGGCCGCTGGTCTCTCTGCAATACCGCAATTCGCGCGCGGCCCGCGACCTGGCGGCCGAGGTGGCCCGGCTGTTGCGAGAGCACGTGCGCAAGATCGAGGTGATCGAGCCGGGCAAGGTCGAGCAGTGGACCGACGAGAACATGTGGAGCGAGTACGGTGAAGTAGGCGAGGCCCTGGGAGCGGAACTGGTGGTGGGTATCGACCTGGAGAGCTTCAGTCTGTTTCAAGGCCAGACCCTCTACCAGGGCAAGGCCGACGTGCACCTGACGGTCGTGGATTGCACGCAAGGCAACCAGGTGGTCTTCGAGAAGGTCGTTCCCCAGTGTGCCTATCCACCCAATGCCGCGGTGCCCACCTCGGACCGGCCGGAAACTGAATTCCGCCAGGAGTTCACGCGCGTGCTGGCCGACTACATCGGGCGGCATTTCTACCCCCACGACACCTACGCCGACTTTGCCCAGGACGCCATGGCGTTCCAGCACTAAGCGGGACCAACTAATGTTTGCACGGTCCCTTGGTGCGCAGAGCAGGGTGGTCAAATGAAGCACGGTTTCGAGAAGTCGGAGATCGGAGATCGGAGGTCGGAAGGCACGATAGGTGCTTTTTCCTGCGAAGCAGCCCCGACCGCGCAACCTTTTCCGATCTCCGCTTAACAGGCATCTCCGCGTGCCGAAGTGTGAATTGCAGTGTCTCTGCCTTGACGGAGCGCAGGAACGCATGGCAGCGACTGCATTGGCGCCTCGCGCCCGCCTGAAGCCCAGCGTGCCACTCGTGGCCCCTCCGCGCTCTGCCTTTCGCTTTGGCTCCCGGGGGGATAAACCCCACGGGTCGGATGTCTCCCTCCAACTTTTGCCTTCCGACTTCCGCCCGAACCGCGGGCTGACGCTCGCGGCTCGCCACGCGCCATTCTCCACTTTCCGACTTCCGACCTCTGATTTCCCCCATCACCCACTCACCCACTCACCCGGTCACCCGGTCACCTCCCGTCCCGTCTGCGGGGCGGCTGCGCTGCGTCGATGGGGCCGTTCGGGGCGAACATTGACGGGATGCGTCTGCGTATTTACCATAGAGGCGCAAGGTGCGGGGGGCGGGTGTGGTGCGCCCGCGGTGGTCGCGGGCGGTTTGCACCTTTCAAATGCCTTGAAACTCAGGGGATCAAGCCGATGTCCGTGCTGAATCCACGGCGAGAGGTTCGGAAGCCGATTTGCCCGTCGGGGTGGCGACGCAAATGGGTGGGGCTGGTCTGTCTGGCAGGGATGTTGGCCTGGCTGGCGAGTTCGGGGGTGGTTTGGTCGGCCGAAGGCGAAGCGGAAGACGAAATCCCGCCGGCGCAGCAGCTTGTGCAACCGACGTCCGACGGTGTGCAGCTTTCGGTGACCTACTTTCCGGGCTTGAAGGGCAAGGACAGCATCCCGGTCGTATTGCTGCACATGTACAAAGGCGACGGCACGGAGTTCAAGACCCTCGCCCCGTACTTGCAGGCGCAGGGCTATGCCGTGATCGTGCCCGACCTGCGTGGTCACGGCGCCAGCACGCGCTGGCAAGCTCCCGGCCGACCCGAGCTGCAAACGCTGGAAGCCGGGCGCATGGCGCCCCAGCATTTCCAGCTCATGGCGCGCGAGGACGTGCGGGCCGTCAAGGACTTTCTTTGGGAACGCAACAACGCCGGCGAGTTGAACCTGGAGAAGCTCTGCCTGGTGGGTTCCGAGATGGGCGCCTCGGTGGCCGCCTATTGGGCCCTGTACGACGCGGCAGGTTACGAATGGAACCGGCTCTACTACGGGCCGCTCAAGCTGGGCGGCTTCGTGAAGGCCATGGTGCTCATTTCGCCGCAGCTTTCGCAGCGCGGCCTGCGCATGAACGTGCCGCTCTCGAATCAAGTGGTGCGCAGCCAGATCAGCGTGATGGTCATGGTGGGCAAGGGCGATCCCACGGCCATGAGCGACGCCAGGCGGATCGTCAACCTCTTGAAGCCCTATCATCCCGAAGCGGAGCGCGAAGAGGACCGAGTGGCCAAACGGACCCTGTTCCCCGTCTCGCTCGACACCACGCTGCAGGGCTCCAAGCTGCTCGACGCGCGCGGACTGCGAGTTCCAGAATACGTCGTCACGTTCATCCAGCTTCGCCTGGTCCAAAGCGAGGAGTCGAAGGTTTGGACCTGGAGAGAGCTGAAACGTCCTCATCAATAGGCCGCACGACGAACGCCCTGCCCCGTCTCCGGGGACAGACAAGCAGCAAGCTGTGGAAAAGCGGCGACGGGGCCTCGGTGCGCACAGACCTTTGATTCTCGGCCGCGGGGCGGTGTGTCTACGAACCATTCGCACCGATGTCTACCGGCACCAGCCGGCCGTGCGGCTGCGGCGAAGCAGAAGGCCCACTCGGGGCTTCGCTTGGTGGTTCCCTTGACGGCTGGCTCGACCGCTGGCTTGACGCTTCGGCCGGCCGCGGCGAGGAAAGCGGAACAGTCAATTGCAGCCCGATGGGCAGCAGCTCCGGACTGGCCAGCAGATGGCGATTGGCCTGGTAAATCTCAGGCCAGCGCTCGGCCGAGCCGAGATAGCGCTGGGCAAGGGCCGGCAGGGAATCGCCGTCGGTAATCGTGTGGACCAGGCTTTCTGCAGGCATGCCGACTGAGCGCACCGACCCAAGCCCCAGCGGCGGCCCAACACGCGTGCCGTCCCAGTCGGCAGCCGTCCCTGCTGTGCCGGGATATGTTCTGGGCAATGCCGGTGGCAGGGTTCGGTCCACGGGCTCGAGCACGGTTGGAGCGGCTGGAGCCTGGGCCGGGCGCACCGGCCGACCCGGCGCGTCCGACGTCGCCGTCTGCTGGAGTGTTGGGGCAACCTGCTGCGTGGACCCTCGCATGGCTTGGCGCAGCACCGGCGGCCGGGACGAAGCGGGGGCGGGCGGGGCGTTCGGCGACGGATGCCGGAAGAACATGGCGACCGCCAGACCTCCTGCCACCAGCCCCAATGCGGCGACCAGCTTGGTCTTGCGCTGCACGGTGCGGCCCTCCTGTCGCCCGATCTCTTGAGCCGTGTCGCTCCGGACCGTGCCGCCCAAGCAAAGGCCGGGCCCGGGATGGTTGACGTTTTTCCCTTGTGGTGCGGTGCTGGTTGTCTCCTCTTGCAGTATCGTGCCCGCGGCCACCCGGGTTTGAGCCCAGCCCCAAGCGCCACACGCTCGGCGCCCCCGGCGGTGTATGGCCTGCGGACTACGACGGTCCAGCGAGGCGGGGCAAGATCGGCCGGCCAGGGAAGCTATGCGGACCACGCCGACCTTGCCGCGCTGTGCGCTGTTGAACGACGGCTCGACGGACGATCGTGCGCCGTCGCAGCGTGTGAGAATGCTTCACCGCAAAGGACCGACAGATCGCGCGCGGCGTGCGAGAGGTCTCACTCTGACTCTGACGTACGAGCCCCGCTCAGAAGCTCTCGTCAACCGCGGCGTGGGTATAGAGCGGCTGGTAGCGGTAGTAGACCTCCAGCGTCATCACGGCCACCGCGGTGTTGTAGAGCCTGCCGCCCACGTCCCCACGGCCGCCGTCGAAGTGCCAACTGCCGGCCTCGTGTCCCTGGGTCGCCTGGGCGCCGATCAGGTAGTCGCGCATCCGGCGGTTCCAGGCGTCCCACTGCGGCCCGCCCCAGTGAAACAGCACCTGGGTGGCGTAGTAGTTGTAGTACATGTTGTCTTCCGAAGGTCCTCGCTCGGCCAGCAGGCTCACGCCGCGCTGAAGCGCCGGGCGCTCGCGCCGCCAGCCGGTGTACATGCGGCACAACAGCCCGATGGCCGTGGTGGTGGGGCGCGCTTGAGGCGTCATGTAGCCGTATTGGGCCCCCTCGTCGCTCGCCACGCCGTCCAGAAAACGATGGACCAGGGCGATCGCGGGCGTGGGCACGTGCAG
This sequence comes from uncultured Planctomycetaceae bacterium, assembly GCA_964467075.1. GTDB lineage: Bacteria > Planctomycetota > Planctomycetia > Pirellulales > Thermoguttaceae > CAYXPN01. Next base: position 4,472 of record CAYXPN010000083.1, on the reverse strand, counting down.
GCCGGCCATCTGGCCGCTCTTGAGCCCCATCAATTGCCAGCCGGTGACCGTGGTATCGCCCGGCTCGCCCGGCGTGTAGCGCCATCCTCCGCCGCGCGAATCCTGGGCATAGCAGATGAAGTCGATCGCCTGCTGGGCCAGGTCGCGCAGGTTGCGGTCGCGGGTCATCCCATATGCCTCACACAGCGCAATCGCTGCCAGCCCCTGGCCGTACATCGTGCCGTCTTGCAGATCGACCCCGTGGCGCGTGACCAGCGCGCGCGTGGTCAGATAGTAAAGGCCCCGACGTACCGGCTCCCGGTAGTCCCCCTCCAGGTGCGTATGACCCGCGCCGAGAAAAGGCAGCAGCGCCAGGGCCGTGGCCGCGGTGGTGCTGGTGGCCGTGCCGGGATTGCGACATTGGCCCCGGCAGAACGGACCCGAAAGATCGAAGCTCCAACTCCCGTCGTCACGCTGATGGGCCAAAAGCCAGCGCAGGCCGCGCTCGACCGCCTGTTCGCTCTGCTGGTTGCCGCCGCGCGGGCCGAGCACGCGCGCCCGCGCTTGCGCGCTGCGACCGCTCAGCGCCCCCTGCACGTCGGCATCGCGCTGGACGAGCCAGTCGACCGGCTGCTCCGACCCGGCAGTGATCGGCTGTTGCTCCGACTGGGCAAGCTGCTGCTCCACCGTGTCCATACTCGGCACCAGCGGCGCAGGCCAGTCCTCTTCGGCCAGGCGCACCGCCTCAGGGAGCGACAGCTTAAGCGGGTCGAGCTGGTCCGCGGTCAGCAGCGCATCGAGCGCGTCGGCTTCTTCGGTGCCCAAGTCGAACTGCCAACTGCCGCCGGGCCCACCGGCGCCGGAAGCCAACTGCCAGACGGCCAGCAGCACCAATCCGCCGCAGTGCAGCACCAGGCTTGCCAGGAAGCTGGTCGTCTCGCGCCGTCCGCCGCGATGCCACCAGCGCACCCAGCGTGGCCCGTGCTCGGGCACAGCGTGCACTGCGGGTCGCGCGCCGGGCATCTGTTGGGTCCGAGGCGGGGGCGGCAGCTCGCGCACCGGCTGGGAGCGAGGATTCGACCCGGCCCTGGCTGAATTGCCCGCCGGGGCGCTTTCTCGGGCGTGTGTGCGCTGGCTGGTGTGCTGCTCGGTGCGCCCAGCTTCGGCTGCGGGCGAGGGTGGCGATTTGCTGGTGCGCACGGACCGGGCCACGGCGTGTTTTTCCTGAAAACTGGGCTAAGCACACAAGTGGAGCAGCCTGGGGAAACTTCTCCAATTATACCACGTGCGGTCCGGGCGGTCGGCAACTACAATAGCGGGGACCGCCCGCCGACCCCGCGGCCCGGTTCGTCGGCGCGGCGTGAGCATCGAGCCAAGGAGATTCCAGTGGTAGAAACTCAAAAAAAAGGAGCGGTCCAGTGACAGTTGGAGCGAGCAACCGGGGCGCCGCGCCGGCCGCGCTGGCCGGGCTGGCAGTGCTGATCCTGGCCACGTGGCAGTCGGCCCCGGCGCTGCCGGCCGATCTGCCGGCCGATCAATCGCGCCGTGCAGGGCCCGACGCCGGGCCCAACGTGGTAATGATCATCGGTGACGACCAGGCCTGGGGCGATTTCGGCTTCATGGGCCACGAGGTCATTCGCACGCCGCACCTCGATCGGCTGGCCGCGCAAAGCCTGTTGTTCACGCGAGGCTACGTGCCCTCGAGTCTTTGCCGGCCGAGCCTGGCCACGCTGGCCACCGGGCTCTATCCCCACCAGCACCGCATCACCAGCAACGATCCGCCCGGCGGACTTGCGCGCGAGGAGATGCTCCGCCAGCGCCAGCGCCAGATCGCCAACATCGAGCGCGTGCCCACCCTGCCGCGCCTGTTGGGCCAGCGGGGATACGTGAGCTTCCAGACGGGCAAGTGGTGGGAGGGCAACTTCCGCCGCGGGGGGTTTACCGACGGCATGACCCACGGCGATCCGGCGCGCGGCGGCCGCCACGGCGACGAGGGCCTGAAAATCGGACGACAAGGGCTCGAACCGATCTTCGATTTTCTCGACCGCCGCGGCGACCGGCCGTTCTTCATCTGGTATGCACCCTTCCTGCCCCACCAGCCCCACAATCCGCCCGAGGAACTGCTGGCTTACTATCGCGACAAGACCGACTCGCCGGCCGTGGCCCGCTATTGGGCTATGTGCGAATGGTTTGACCAGACGTGCGGCGAGCTGCTCGCGGGACTCGAACAGCGGCGACTGGCCGAGAACACGCTGGTGGTGTTCGTGGTGGACAACGGCTGGATTCAGCGGCCCGAGGGCGGCGCCTATGCCCCGCGTTCGAAGCGCTCGCCCAACGAGGGCGGCATCCGCACGCCGATCATGCTCCGCTGGCCGAAGCGCATCGAGCCGCGGCGCGACGAGACCACGCTGGTGGTGAGCGTGGACCTGCTGCCCACGATCCTTTGCGCCTGTGGGCTGAAGCCCACCGCCCAAATGCAAGGAGTGAACCTGCTGGACGCCGAGAAGCTCGCCCAGCGCGAGGCCATCTTCGGCGAGATCTTCACCCACAACGCGGTAGACGTGGACCATCCGGCCAGCAGCCTCCAATACCGCTGGTGCATCGAGGGAAATTGGAAACTGATTCTGCCCAATCCCCGGTTGCTCCCCGATGCCCGGCCCGAGCTTTACGACCTAGAGGCCGATCCACGCGAAGACGACGACCTGGCCGAGCGACGGCCGCAGGTGGTCGAGCGGCTGACGAAGCAGATCGAACAATGGTGGCCTGTGGAACGCACGAGCAATGAGCCGGCCGTTGGCGGGGCACGTTGAGGGGAAAGCGGAAGTCGGAGAACAGCGCACGGCGAGCCGGGAGCGTCAGTCGTAGGGTGGGTCGAGCCGAAGGCGATGACCCACCAGTTGGCGGACCCGGCGGGAAATCGCCTTGTTGGTGGGTCTGCGCTGGCGCTTGACCTACCCTACGCGCTGTTGAAGTCTTGCCCGTCCGTTAGCTATCAAGGAGTCGAGCATGTCACGACGTCTCGGGACTTGTTTGATACTCTGGGCCGCTTGCTTCGCCAACACACTGCTCTGCGGCGCTGAGACGCCGACCGACCTGCCCCGACTGCCCGATCCGCTACCCCAGGCCGACGGCTATCGCGGCATCTGGTATTTCAACCAGCCGCAGGACGACGAGTATGTCTACAAGTACAGCGGCGGGCTGGGCACCTATTGCGCCAAGCACCGGCCCCTGGCCGTCTACAGCCCCAAGGCCGACAAGACGTTTTTCTGCTATGGCGGCACCAATGCCCAGGGAACGACGCTGCTGCACATGGTCTCCTGCTACGACCACGCCACCGGCACCGTGCCCCGGCCGCGCATCCTCTGGGACAAGCAGACCACCGACGCCCACGACAATCCGGTCATCGCCCTGGACGAGCGCGGGCATATCTGGATTTTTTCCAGCGCCCACGGCACCGCCCGGCCCGCGTACATCTTTGTCAGCCGGCGACCCTACGAGATCGACTCGTTCGAGTGTGTGCGCAAGACCAACTTCTCCTATCCTCAGCCGTTCTTCCTGCCGGGCCAGGGGTTCCTGTTTTTGCACACACTCTACGGCCGCGGGCGGCGGTTGTTTCTGGCCACCAGCCCGGACGGGCGCCGGTGGAGCGAGCCACGCATGCTGGCCCACATCGAGCTGGGCCATTACCAGGTGAGCGAGCGCCGGGCAGAGCGCGTGGGCACGGCCTTCAATTTCCATCCTGATCCGAAGGGGCTCAACTGGCGCACCAATCTTTACTACATGGAGACCAACGACTTCGGGCGCACCTGGCGCAACGTCGAGGGCCGGCAGATCGAGCTGCCGCTCGCGCAGCCCGCCAACCCCGCGCTGGTCCACGACTTCCAGGCCGAGGGCCTCAACGTATACCTGAAAGACATCAACTTCGACGCCCAGGGCAACCCGGTAATCCTGGTTCTGACCAGCCGCGGCTGGCGCGCCGGCCCGGCCAGCGGGCCGCACGTCTGGCGCACTGTGCACTGGACGGGCCGGGAGTGGGAAATGGGCGAAGTGACCAAGTCGGACAACAACTACGACATGGGCTCGCTCTACGTGGAGGCCGACGGCGCCTGGCGAATCATTGCGCCCACCGAACCAGGGCCCCAGCCCTACAATCCCGGCGGCGAGGTGGCCGTCTGGCTCAGCCGCGACCAAGGCCGGTCGTGGCAGAAGCTCAAGCAACTCACACGCGGCAGCGAGTACAACCACACCTACGTGCGCCGGCCCGTGGACGCCCACCCCGATTTCTACGCCTTCTGGGCCGACGGCCACGGGCGCCGGCCGTCGGAGAGCCGGCTGTATTTCACCAACCGCGCGGGCGAGCACGTGTGGCGCCTGCCGGAGAAGGTGGACGGGCCTCTCGCGCGCCCGGAGGTGGCGTGGTAGGAAACGCCATCAAATGCTGCGGCTCGTTTAACGGTGAGCCGCAGGCGACTGTGTTTAACCCGCTCTGCACT
>CAYXPN010000082.1:0-18160 GCA_964467075.1 uncultured Planctomycetaceae bacterium | reverse complement strand
GGCACTGCTGGACAAGCCAGCAGTGGCACCCAACTCGACCCTTCACGTGTGTCGGACTACTAGAAGTTGAAGGTCAACCCGGCAAACGCCCCGTGGACGACCAGGTCGCCGTTGGTGTCGATGGCGGCGATCTCCGGAATGTCCACCAGGTAGGGCGGAATCTGGTGATCGGCCAGTCCGATGCCCGTGGCCGCGATCACCCGGTAGCCGCCGCGCAACGACCAGCGCGGGGCGAACTGCCAGTCGAGCCCGAGGTCCAACTGCCCGAGGAAGGAAACATTGTTGGTCGAGGAGCGGACCGGATAGGTTCCCGGCACGCCGCTCGAGCCGGTGGTGGCCCCTGTGCCGTCGCCCAGATACATGTGGAAGTATTGGGTGATGTGGTTGTTATAGATACCCAGCTTGGGAACCATGAACAGGCGCAGCCTGTCGATCAGCCAGTAGTCGGCCTGGAAACCGAACTGGACACCCACCAGATGGTTTTCGATCTGCTCGTTCATATAGGCCTCGTGGAACCCTCCGTCCTGGCCCCACTGGGCCCCGACCGCCAGGGTGCCGAAGATAAAGCCTTCCTCGAAGCGGAAGTAGCGCACGCCGAGCAGCCAGTCGAGCGTCCAGTACGAGTATTCCATGGCGGAGAAGCGGCTGCGGATCAGGTTCAGCTCAATGTTGTCGATCTCGTTGCGCCGCCAGAGGCGGTGCTCCTCGGCACCGTCGTACCAGAGGCTGGCGCTGGCTCCCAGGAATTCCACCTGGCCCACGGTCAGCGGGGTGGACACGCCGCTGGGATGGGTGATCGAGGCAAAGCCGTTGAAGTCACCCAGCGTCCAATACACGCCCTCCAGGGCCCATTGGCGGGCGCAGCCGAAGCGCCGGCCGAGGCGCACTTCCACCCCGTGCTCAAACTTCAGACCGGCCATGTTCGAGTGGCCGATCTGGTTGGGCAGATTGCCGTCCTCGTAGGTCGTCCACACCCGGTTGGCCTCATTGCGCCCCATGGTGATGTAGGCGGCACTGGCGTACCATGGGCAGCACCCCCCGCACGCGGAACCGAGGGCCAGTTCACTAAAGCGGGCCACCGGCGCGCTGTAGCAGCCCCCCGCGTCGCAGCCGGTCGACGGGTAAGACTCGCCGGCCGGGTAGGCCGGGCCCGAGCCGTCGACTTGTTCGAGCATCTGGCTGATCAAGCTCGGCTGGGCCCCTCCGGGCAGCGCGCTGGCGGGAGGAGTGCTCGCCGGCAGGGGGCCGGTCGCCGGATAGGCCGACGCCGGATTGGGGGCGGACCTGGGGCTGGCGAACTTGTCGGGTTCGATCAGCGAGGGAGGCTCGGGCGGGCCGGGTTGCCCAGCCGGCGACGTATAGGGAACGTGAGCCGACGCCTGCTGGAGCCAGGGCGACCTGACGGCTGCCGAGGATTCCGACACCGGACCTGCGGCTCGGGTTCCCGGGGCAGCATAGGCCTGGGGCGCCACGTAGCTGGTTTGCACCTGCGGGATCGGCAGGATTTCGGGCGCCCCGTAGAGGCCGAACTGTGCTTGGGCCGTCCCTGTGCAGAGCCCCGTCAGGCCTGCGCATACGCCGACCAAGATCACGCTGCGAAGAGCGCTCATCTGATAGACTCCTTTCCTGGGAGCGGAGGTATCCGTTCGACTCGTTAACACGAATCGTCCGCCTGAGCGGCCGGCGTTGCACGAAACCAACCCGCTTGGTCCGCTTTCGGGCCGGGCGCGCTGGGGTAACCGGTCCGATCGGTCTGGACGAAAAAAGGCCGGACCGCTCCGCAGCAGTACCTTTCGGCAAAACCGGCAAAAGCCCGCCCGCGCAAGCCCTACGACCACCACCGGATGTTCGCTTCCGAATAACCGCTCGCCGCGGTACGAACGCGCAGGGCGGTTGCACCCGCAGCAGCCGCACGTTCGCCCGATGGCGGCCGCGTGGCGAGCCGGGAGCGTGAGCTCCCGGTTCGGGTAGAATCGCTAGCAGCGTAAATCGTTGTGTGGCGTGAACCAGCGGCTTACGCCGCCGGCTCGCCCGAGGTGTTGGCGCGTTGCGTGCCGGCGTGTCACGCCCCGGCTGGCTGAGCGCCGCGATCGGCCGGATCAGGCGCTTTCGCCGGCGCCGACTTCCTGGGCCAGGCTGCGGTAGTCCTCTGCGCCGGGGGAGCCGGGGGCATAGCGAAAGATCGACTGGCCGAAGCTCGGGGCCTCGGCCAGGCGGATGTTGCGGCGCACGCGCGTCTGGAAGACGCACGCATCGGCCCAAGGCGTGCCCGAGCCTCGGGCGCGCTCGAAGAACTGCTCCACGTCGCGGCTCACCTCCGCGGCCAGTCGCGTGCTGGTCTCGTACATGCAGAGCACCACGCCGCTGAGCTTCAGGTTGCCGTTGATCCGCTCGGCCACGGCCTGGATCGTCTCCAACAGCCGGCTCAAGCCGTGCAGCGCCAGGAAATGGGGCTGCAACGGGATGAACACCTCGCCCACCGCGGCCAGGGCGTTGAGCGTCAGGATGCCCAGCGACGGCGGGCAGTCGATTAGCAGGTAGTCCACCTGGGGCGGATCGCAGGCCAGGCGCTCGCGCAAGCGCAGCTCGCGCCCCGGCTGGGCAGCCAGCTCGACCTGGACCGCGGCCAAGTCCAGGCTCGATCCCACGAGCCAGAGGTTTTCGGACTGCTGCACCATCGCCCGATCGAGCGGCACGTCACCCACCAGCACGTCATAGACGGTGGGCCGCTCCGGCTGCGGCTCGCAGCCCAGGTGCAGGGAGGCATGGGCCTGGGGGTCCAGGTCGATCAGCAGCACGCGCCGGCCCGACTCGGCCAGCGCCGCACTGAGATTGACCGCGGTGGTGGTCTTGCCCACTCCGCCCTTCTGGTTCATGATGGCGATGGATCGCATGGTGCGTCTTCCCCAGGGTAGCGCCCGGCGATTATACGGACCCGCGGCCGGGCCAGCCAGCCGGGGCCGAGCGGCTCGGCGCGCTGGGAGAAAGGACCTTTCTCCCGGTATCGGGCCCTGCACGGCCAACCAGCGCGGCCGACGGGCCCAAGGCCGGTCGTCAACGTTCTCGGATTTCACCCGCCGACCATCGGCAAGCCGAATATCGATCAATGCCCGTCGCACCCGAATTCGACTTCCAACGCACGCCGGTGACCCTGCTGGTGATCGGGGTGGCTGCGGCCTTGGAAGTGGTCGGCCTGGTTGACCCGGCGCAACGCGAGATCTACTACAATAAGTATCTGGGCATCCTGCCCTACATTTGGGCGGGCCAGCTTTGGCGCCCCTTCACCACCACGCTCCTGCACGGCGGCCCGATCCATGCCTTGTTCAACGGCTACTGGTTGCTCATTTTCGGCACGGCCCTGGAACGCCGCTTCGGCTCGGCACGCTTCCTGGGGCTGGTGGTGCTGCTGGCCTATGTGACCACGTTGCCGCAATACCTTGTGACCAACTACTCGACCGCGCTATCGGAACAAGTGGGGGTGGTGGGGCTCTCGGGCGTGCTCTACGGGCTGTTCGGCATGTTGCTGGTCGGGCGGCGCTACGAGTCCGTTTTGGCCATGGTCTGCGACCGCCAGACCGTGGAGCTGCTGATCGGCTGGTTCTTCGTGTGCATCGTGGCCACCCATTTCGGCCTGCTGCCCGTGGCCAATATCGCGCACGGGGCAGGGATTGGGTTCGGGGTGCTCTACGGGCTGGTGGCGTTTGACCGACGGCGCCGCTGGCGATGGCTGGCCCTGGCCGCGGCCGCCAGCCTGCTGGTGCTGGCCACGCTGGTCTATTGCCCGGGCCATGCGGGCTACGAGCACTACCGCCTGCTGCGCCGCCTGCGCGGGTTCGGGTAGTTGGAAGTCGGGTGGCCGGGGCTGGATTGCAGGGAAGCCCCGTGCCATCGCAAGTCGGAGGCCAAAAGGGTGACAAGGTGAGGGGGTGAATGGAAGTCGGAGGTCGGAAATCTGAAATCGCAAATCGGCGCGTGGCGAGCCGGGGGCGCGAGCTCTCGGTTCGGCCGCCGCAGCGATGGCGAACCGGGCTGGATCACCATCTGGTGCGGCTGGGAGAAACTCAATACACTTGTTCAAGGCGCGGTCCTCGCTTCCAAGCTCAAAAAACGCGGGGAAGGACAAGGGCGGTGCCCCAGGCTACGGTGCCGGATGGCCTTCGGCCAGTAACCGTTCACGGGCCGCTGCCCGTTTTCGGGCCATTTCGCGTGGATCGTCGCCTTTCGCTCCGCGAAAGCAGCGCCACTTTCGCGCGCGAAAGGCGACAATGACGGCCCGTGAACGGTTACTTCGGCCGAATATCCATCGACATCGCGCGCTCGGGTGCCTGAAACGTTGTGGCAAGCGCCAGCTCGAATTCGGCGAAGTGTTGCAAGTATGGTGCCTCTGGCCACGCCCTTCTGAGGGCGTGCCACCCTGACCTGTACACAAGGCGGCAAACGTTCACGCACCGAGCAAGGCCCGATCCATGAAAGAGCACGCCGCCGTCTCTCCCGATGAGGCGCTCTCGCCCGACGAGTGGGAACGCTACGCGCGCCAGCTCGGCCCGGGCGTGCTCTCGCGCGAAGGCCAGGCGCGCTTGAAGCGCTCGACGGCCCTGCTGACGCGCGTGGGCGGCATGGGCGGGCCGGCTGCCCTGGCACTGGCCATGGCGGGCGTGGGACGGCTGATCATCGCCCATGGCGGCGTGCTCATCTCGCCCGATCTGAACCGGCAGGTGCTCGGCAGCGAGGCCGGCCTGAACCGAGCGCGCGCACCGCAGTTTGCCGAGCGTCTGCGTTCGATGAACCGCTTCGTGGAGGTCGAGGCGTTGGACCACGAGCCGGACGACGACGAAGCCCGCCGGCTGGCCCAGCGCTGCGACGTGATCCTTTCCTGCCCGCCCACGTTCGAGGAGCGTTTGCGTTTGAACGCCGCGGCGGTGGCGGTCGGCGTGCCGCTGGTGGACGCGGCGCAGTGGGGCATGAGCGGCACGCTGATCGTGATCGAGCCGCGACGAACCGCGTGCCTGCGGTGCATCTACCCGCAGAATCCGGAATTCGAGGAGATGTTTCCCGTGGTGGGGGCCATTTCGGGGGCCGTCGGCAATCTGGCCGCGCTCGAGGCGGTGAAGATTCTTTCCGGCTGCGGCGAGCCCATCTTCGGCCGGATGTGGATGATCGACGCCTACCGGGGGCGCACGTCGATCGTCGAGCTGGCCCGCGCCCCGGACTGTCCGGTTTGCGGTTCGTCAAGCGACCTCTCTCCCAGGGATTGAGCTGATATGCAAGTACACGTCGTCCTATCCGGACGCAACTACGATCTGGCCGAGCATCTGCCAAAGCAGCTCGACTTGCCCGACGGGTGCTCGCTGGACGAGGCGCTTGAGCGTCTTGGCGCATTGCTTCCCGAGGGCAGGCAGTTCCCCGCGACCACCCTGCTGGCGGTCTCCGGCACTCATCTCGGCACATTGGGCAGCCACGGCTCGTGCCAACTCAAAGAGGGCGACGAGCTGATACTGGTGGTGCCCGTGGCCGGCGGATAGGGGCACGGATTGCCCGCGGCGCGCTTTAGAGCAGCCACATCAAGCGTCCGGCCGCGGCCCCGCCGAGGATCAGCCAGATTGGGCTCAGCTTGAAGCGGAGCATCACTGCGGCCGACCCCGCGGCCAGCCCCCAGGCCGTCAAGCGCAAGAGCACACCCTGCCCCGGTTGGCCAGAGGCCAAGAGGATGCCGTAGCCCAGCGTGACGAGCACCGCAGCCGTGAGCCCCACGGCTGCCGCGCTGACGGCGTCCAGCAGCCTTGCCGTCCAGCTCCAGCGACGCAGCCGCGGGATCCAGGGATTGGCAGCGGCCACGATCACGAACGACGGCAGGAGGATCGCGCCGGTGGACACCAGGCCCCCGGGCACGCCCCCGAGCAGGTAGCCCACGAAGGTGACCGTGGAGAGCATCGGCCCGGGCGTGATCTGGCCGATGGCCACCGCGTCGAGCAGTTGTTGGTGGGTAAGCCACCTGTAGTCGCGCACCAGCCCGCCTTCCATGTAGGCCACCAGCACGTAGCCGCCGCCATACCAGACCACGCCCACCTTGAGGAAGAACAGGGCCAGCTTCCAAAGGGCCACGCCGCCGGTGGCTGCCGCGGTGGTAGCGGCCGCGCCCGCAGTGCTGCCCAACGCACCGGCCGACACCGGGGCCGAAAGCCCGATCACACCCGCGCAGGCCGACGGCGCGCGGTCATCGCTTTTGGGTTCTTGCGGCGGACTCGGGCTGGTCAGTCGCAGGAGCACGGCCCCCAGCAGGGTGCCGGCCAGCAGTGTGAGCACCTCGTCGCAGCCGGCCAACACGGCCGCGGCCGCGGCCAGCCCGACCACGAGCGTCTGCCAGTTCTTCCAACCGGCCCGGCCCAAACGCCAGACCGCGGCGAAGATGATGCCCAGCACCACGGGCTTGATGCCGTAGAGGAACGGTTCGACCGCGGGCAGGGTGCCGAAGCTGAGATAGGCCCAGCCCAAGACGAGGGAGATCACCACTGCGGGCAAGGTGAAGCTCAGCCCCGCGGCCAGCGAGCCGAGCGCGCCGGCCCGCTGATAGCCCAGATGGGCGGCCATTTCCACGGCGTTCGGGCCGGGGATCAGGTAGGTGGTGCCCACCAGGTCCAGGAAGTCTCTGCGCGAGAGCCAGGCGCGCTGCTCGACCACTTCCTGTTCCATGATGGCGATGTAGGCGGCCGGACCGCCGAAGCTGACGGCGCCCAGCTTGGCGAACAATCGCGTCAGTTCCCATAATCGGGTGGAAAGCGCGGGATGGCGGGGCATGGGCGGCAGGCGGGCAAGTGTCCTCACTTCTTCTGGGCGGTCGCAGCGGCCTTTTTCGCGGAATCGCCGCTCCGAGCGGCCGCCCCAAGGCTAACACGCCCCGGATTGAACGCCAAGGCGGCCGTAGGCATAATGACCATGGATCGGGGTGTGGTCTTTTCGGCTTTTCCTTTGCGCTGGGCCTGGAGGGTTGGCCATGAGCATCAGGCGGACCTGCTGGTTGGTCACCGGGACGGCAATGGCGGCGTTTTGTCTGGGCTGCGGGGGGGCGACGTCAGAACCTGATGCCGGCCCGCCTCCCGGTGCGGAGCCCGCGGCCTCGACTCCGCAGCCCGGCGGCCAAGCGGTGCCCGAGCCTCCCCAATCGCCCCCTGCGGGCACCGGGGCCTCCAGCAGCCAATCAGCCGGCGGCCCGAGCGTGCCGACGCCGGGTTCGGGCGAGCCGAGCGGTTCGCAGCCTGGCGCGCCGCGCGTGGAGAAGCCGCCCCGGGCCGACGTGATGGTCTTTGCCGCGGTCAGCACCACCGAAGCGATCAATGAGATCACGCGCCGCTTCTCGGAGAAACACGGCGTGACAGTGCGGGTCAACGCTGCGGGCTCCTCGCGATTGGCCCAGCAGGTCGCCTTCGGGGCGGATGCGGATGTGTTCCTCGCGGCCAACGCGGATTGGGTGGATTTCCTCCAGGGCCGAGGCATGGTCGCCAAGCGCCGCAATCTGCTGGGCAACCGCCTGGTGATCATCGTGCCGAACGACTCCGAGCTGGAAATCTCCAAGCCCGAAGACCTGACCAACCTGCGCGTGCGCCATCTGGCCGTGGCCGATCCCCAGGCAGTGCCCGCGGGCATCTATGCGCGCCAGGCGCTGGAGAGGCTGGGCCTCTGGACGCGCTTGCGCGCCAAGGCTGCGGCAGCGGATGATGTGCGCGCCGCTTTGACCTATGTGGCCACCGGCTCGGCCCAGGCGGGCATCGTCTATGCCACCGATGCGGCTGCCAGCAAGGCGGTGCGCGTGGTGTATGCAGTGCCCGAGGACCTCAGCGATCCGATCGTCTATCCCGCGGCTTTGCTCAAAGGCGCGCGAGAGAATAGAATGGCCCAGGCCTTCTACGACTACCTGGCCTCCCCGGAAGCGGCCGAGGTGTTCGAGGGGGCTGGTTTCCGGGTGCTCGCTTCCGGCCGATCCCCCAGTCCTGTTGGCCCGCCTGAACAATGAGCTTGTTTGCCGCGAGCTTGCTTTCCTTCAGTGTGCTGAGCCCCGAGGAATGGAGTGCCCTGAGGCTGAGCCTCCAGGTGGCTTTCTGTGCGGCCACGCTCAGCCTGCCGTTGGCCGTAGCACTGGGGTATGTGCTGGCGCGCTATCGCTTCCCGGCAAAGTGGCTGGCTGAGACGGCGATCAATCTGCCGCTGGTCCTGCCGCCGGTGGTGACCGGTTACGTGTTGCTGGTCTGCTTCAGCCCGCGCGGGCCCGTGGGCCGACTGCTGGACGAGTGGCTGGGGATTCGCGTGGTCTTCAATTGGTGGGGGGCGGTGCTGGCCGCGGCGGTGGTGAGTTTTCCGCTCTCGGTCCAGGCCGTCCGCCTGGCCTTCCAGGCCGTGGACCCGCGCCTGGAAATGGCCGCACGCAGCCTGGGCGCCGGCCGGCTGAGCGTGTTCTTCACGGTCAGCCTGCCCCTGGCCCGCCGGGGATTGGTCGCCGGCTGGCTGCTGGCTTTCGCACGCAGCCTGGGCGAGTTCGGGGCCACGATCATGCTGGCCGGCAACATCGAGGGGCTCACCCGCACCATCCCGCTGGCCATCTATTCCCTGGCCAATCGGCCCGGGGGGATCGAGCAGTGCTGGCGCCTGGTGGGCCTCTCCGTGTTGCTGGCCTGCGGGGCCCTGGCTGCGGGCGGAGTGCTGGAACGCAAGGGAATACGCCGTGCGCCTGCTTGAATTCCAGTGCGAGCACCAATACCCGGGCGGATTTCGCTTCGCGCTGGGGTTCACCCTGTGCCGGCGCTTCACGGCCCTGTTCGGCCCCTCGGGCTGCGGCAAGACGAGCATCCTTTCGGTGATCGCCGGGTTCCTGCGTCCGCAACAAGGTCGGGTGATGGTGGGCGGGCGCACCCTGCTCGAAACGGGCCGGGGCGTTTGCCTCAGGCCCGAGCGGCGGCGCGTGGGATTCGTGTTCCAGGACGGGCTGCTGTTTCCCCATTTGACGGTCGAGGGCAACCTGCGCTACGGCCAACGCCATCGGCGCAGCGCGCGCGTGGTGGATTTCCAGCGGGTGATCGACGTGCTGGAGATCGGACACCTGCTCAGGCGCAAACCGCGCCACCTCTCCGGCGGCGAACGCCAGCGCGTGGCCCTGGGACGTGCGCTATTAAGCGGGCCGGAATTGCTGTTGATGGACGAGCCGCTGGCCGCCCTGGATGCGCCGCTGAAGATGCGCATTCTCGACTATCTCCAGCGCGCCGTGGCCGAATGGAACGTGCCCACGCTGTTCGTCACCCACGAACAGACCATGGTGCGCCGGGCTGCGGAGTGGGTCGTGGTGGTGCGCGAGGGCCGGTTGGTCGCCACCGGTCCGCCGGACGAGGCCCTGGGCCGGCCCGAGACCCTGGCCTGGGCCAATGCAGCCGGGCCGGTCAACCTGCTGCGCGTGGGCGAGCTGGAATCGGCCGACGGGCAGACGGTGGCCCGAGTGGGCACCCAGCGGCTCGTGATCCCGCCCCAGGCCGCGGCGGGTCCGATTCGCTTTGTCCAGTTTGCACCGGCCGACGTGATCCTCAGCCGGCACGATGTCTCGGGACTGAGCGCCCGAAACCACCTGCACGGCCGGGTGGAGCGGATCGTGGACCTGGGCCAGGCCGTGTTTGTGGCCGTGGACGTGGGCCAGGTCCTTTGGGCCGAAGTCACACCGCAGGCCGCAGCCGAACTGGAACTCCACCCCGGCTGCGAGGTCACCTGCCTGTTGAAGGTCCATCGGCTCAGTGTGATTGAGTAAACGCGCCGCCGCAACGCAGGACAGGGTTGCAGGGTGTTGTAGGGCGGGTCGAGCGAAAAGCGAGACCCACCGGCAAGGCTATTTCGCATGGAGACCACCAGTGAGCGACCCTTACGACTACCAGGCCGCGGCCCGGGCGTATCTCGACGAGTTGCACGCGGTGCTCAGGGCGGTCGATCCCGGGCAGATCGACGCGCTGGCCAGGCTGTTCCGCGCGGCCTATGACGGCGGGCACACCATCTTCCTGATGGGCAACGGCGGCAGCGCGTCGACCGCCTCGCATTGGGCCTGCGACCTGAACAAAGGGGCCTGCTTCCACCTGGAGCGGAAGTTCCGCGTGATGGCGCTGACGGACAATCTGCCCACGATTCTCGCGCTGGCCAACGACGTGGACTATGAGAGCGTGTTCGTCGAGCAGTTGAAAAACTTCTGCCGCGCGGGCGACCTGGTGGTGGGCATTTCGGCCAGCGGCAATTCGGCCAATGTGCTGCGCGCCGTGGAATATGCGAACCACCGCGGCTGCACCACCGCGGGGCTGTGTGGCTTCGACGGCGGAAGACTCAAAAGGCTGGTCGGCTGCTGTGTCCATGTGCTCAGCCACGATATGCAGATTGTCGAGGACGTACACCTGGTGGTCGGCCATCTGCTGATGCGCATGCTGGGCGGGGCCCTGGGCGAGCCCGACTGCCGGCCGAAGCGCGCTGATTGAGCCGGGCGGAGGTCGCGCGCCGAGCAGCGCGGGATTCGTCGCGTGCCGCAACCCGAGGCGCGGCCGGGCCTCCTGCCGACTCGGGCGGTGAGGTGGAGCGGGCCTGCCGGGTTAGTTGGCACCCAGCGCTAGGCGGGGCCTCTTTGAGGCGCAAGCGGGTGCGGCGCAGCCAAGTCTCGTAACCGATTGGTGCACAAGGGATTGCGCCGTTGGTCTCCCGAACGCACCCCTGCTTCCTGACCCATTCCCAGGGCTCACGAGGGTTGGGAATTGGGGTGTAAGCCCCCGCCGGAAGGCAGGTTTCCGCTGAGACGGGTTCGAGGCAGTGTACTGCCTGGAGGGGGGGATGCCGATCATTCTGCGTCGTTTGCTTGACACGGCAGTAAGGGATAGTAGAATCGAAGCTGTGGTATCGGTCCTATCAACGGGACCGCACGCTAACGTTGTCTCGTGTTGGTACGCATCTGGGACACTGACTCGAACCGGGCAACAGGCCTAAGGAGGCAGCGGTGAGCACGGGGTGTTTTTCTTCGAGGGGGTCGGTCTGCGCCCCCGCCTTGTGTGTGCTGGGCCTTGCGCTCGGCCTGATTCTCTCCTCCGCAGCCGGCGCTACGCTGATCGAGTGGGATTTCAACAACCCGCCCGACAACCCGCCGACTATCGCTGAGATCATTGACACTGACGGTCTGCTCGTAGGCGACAAGATTTTTATCTTCGACAAATCGAGCGTGATCCCGGTGCCGCCTGCGCCGGGCACGATCGGCGTCTCCCCGGGCGCCAACCAGATCGTGGTCTCCGGCATCAAGGTGGGCGAGGACTACGGCATCCAGTTCAACGGCCCTTGGGTGGCGGACGCAGGAGCGGTGATCAACTCGACGATCAGTTTCAAAGTTGCCATCGCCGATCCGTGGGCCGCCCTGTATCTGATCAAAGACAACGGTCTGCGACTGACCGCTTCGGATGCCGCGGTGCCCGACGCGCTGGTGGACGTGGTCGAGGCTGTCTATGACGCCGATCCCCTCTTGGGCGATCGCATTGCCACCAAGCACGTGACCGACCGCTACGGCTCGGCCAACGACAGGCTGTCTGATTATGCCCTGTTCGGAGAACCGCCGGGTTCGGTGATGCTCAGCGAGATTTGGGTCAAGAAGGACATCACCCTGATCGGCGGCACGCTGGTGGGCGGCCTGGGCGGTGCGCACTTGAGCGAGTTCACGCAGACCTTCAGCCAGTACGTGATCCCCGAGCCGGGGACCCTGGTCCTGCTGCTCGGCGGGCTGGTGGGCCCGGTGGTTGTGGCTCTCCGGCGCCGCCGGCGGCGCCTGCAATACGGCAACGCGGCCTGAGTCGCCCCGCGCGTTGCGCCACCGCGCGGCGCCGGCGCACCACGGTCGCGTGCGTTGCTGGTGCAGACCACGTTGGTTTGGGCAGCAACACGAACGGCCGGCTGCGCTTGGCACGCGGCTGGCCGCTTTCTTTGCCGGCGGCAGCCGGCCCGGTTTGTCTCTCAACTTCAACAGGCGATTTTGTCTCGGGTGACCATCCCCACGGACAGGAGACGCGACCATGCTCAGGCGAAAAGCGGCGTGGCTACCGGCAGCGGCCGCCATGTGGATCCTGGCGGCCGGCATCGGCATTCCGGTTGCGGCGCCGGCCGCGCAAAGCGAGGGCGGGCAGGCGTCGCCGTTGCGGGTGATCGTGTTCGGGGCCCATCCGGACGACTGCGAAATCCGCGCCGGGGGCGTGACCCTGCTCTGGACACAGCACGGGGCCAAGGTGCAGTTCGTCTCGATGACCAACGGCGACATCGGCCACTGGGCCATGGCCGGCGGGCCCCTTGCCCAGCGGCGCACCCAGGAGGTGCGCGAGGCCGATCGTCTGCTGGGTGCAGACAGCAAGGTGCTCGATATCCACGACGGCGAGCTGATGCCCACCCTGGAGAACCGGCAGACCATGACGCGGTTGATTCGCCGCTGGCAGGCCGACGTGGTGATCGCCCACCGCCCCAACGACTACCATCCCGACCATCGCTACACCGGCGTGTTGATGCAAGACTGCGCCTTCATGGTGGCCGTGCCGTTCTTCTGCCCCGATGAGCCGCCGCTGAAGCGAAATCCCGTGTTTCTGTACTCCTATGACCGGTTCCAGCGTCCGGACCCGTTCCGGCCGGACGTGGTGGTGGCGATCGACGGGGTGATCGAACGGAAGATCGACGCCTTGCTGCTGATCGAATCGCAGTTCATCGAAGGCGGGGCCCTGGGCTCGGCCGAAAAGTGTCCCCAGACCGACGAGCAGCGGGAGGCCAAGCGCCGAGAGGTGCGCGAGTCGTTCCGGCGCCGCTTCGCCGCGGTTGCCGATAGTTGCCGCCAGAAGCTGATCGAGCTCTACGGCGAAGAGGCAGGCCGGCAGGTCCGCTACGCCGAGGCCTTTGAAATCTGTGAATACGGGCGCCAGCCCTCGCTCGCGGAGTTGCGCGCGTTGTTTCCTTTCCTGCCCCAACCCCAGCGCAGCCACTCGCAGTGAGCCCGTAGAGTTGTGCGGTGGGTCGAGCCCGTAGGGTGCGTGCAAAGCACCCGTGCTGTAAACGTCTGGACGCGACGTAACTCCAAGCCTCACTTTGGGTTTGGTACGTAGGTATTGGACTTAGGTATAGCACTTTTTGTGTGCGATGCGGCTGGGGGGGCGACGGCCACCGCGCAACCTATCCGCCTGAAACCCCCGAAACCTTCGGTTTCTGCGGGTTGTTCGACCCTCCAAGACGTTTACAGCAGTGCCCTCCAGACCCACGCGTGGCCCTCCCCAGGGGCCATATGCGCCCGGGGGAGGGAAATGCTGCGCAGCGCGTCCGCCCGGAGAACCGGCCAGACGCGGGAGCTCGCGTGGGTATGCCCGCGAGCCGGGATGTGTTAGCATACGGGTTTCTACGGCCCAGACGGACTGGGCCGGCAGCGGCGCCCTTTGTTCGGACGGCCCGAGTCATGGATTTCGATGCTTATATGCCTTGTCCCGGCGGGAAGGGCAAGAAGCTGCGGTTCTGCTGCCGCGATTTGCTCAAGGACCTCGAAAAACTGTGGCGCATGATCGAGGGGGAGCAATACCGGGCGGCTCTGCAACACGTGGACCAGCTTCGCGCCCGCACGGAATTCGCAGACCGCGCCTGCCTGCTGGCCATGCGTGCTGAGTTGTTGTGGGAACTGGGGTTGCCGGAAGAGGCCCAGGCCAATGCGGAGCAGTTCGTCGAGAAGCACCCGGACAGCCCGGTGGCCTGGGCGGAACACGCGTTGGTGCGTGTGTTCCACCAGGACGTTTCCGCGGCGGTCGATGCGGTGCATGAGGCCCTGGAGCGGTTGGACGGAGCCGTGGACGCGCGCTTGCTGGCGGCCATGCACCAACTTGCCCGGCTGTTGCTCTACCAGGGCCATCGGCATGGTGCCCGCTCGATGTGGCTGGCGTGCGCCGACGTCACGGCGCGCCAGGGTCTGGCCGAAGCGCACCAGGCGTTCTTCGGAAATGTGCGGGCCCTGGACCAGGCGTCTGGCGTGCCGCTGCTGATGAAGACCGGCTTCAGGTGGCGCGACTGCCCGGACGATGCGCCCTGGAAGGCCCGTTTCGAGGAAGCCATGGCACCGCTGGGCCGGCACTGCTGGCGACTGGCGGCGCGGCGACTGGCAGAACTGACCCAGGAGGTGCCCGACAGTCCGGCCGTCTGGCACAATCTGGCCAGGCTCCGTGCATGGCTGGCGGACACTGAAGGGGCGATCGAGGCCTTGCGGCGCCAGGCCGATTGCGAGGAGTCGCTCGAAGACGCGGTGGAGGCCGAAACGCTGGCCATGCTGCTCGAGGAGGATCCGCTGGGGGATTTGCTGGAGGAGTGCTCGATTACCTGGATGGTGCGCGAACCAGAGCCCGTCCACGAAGCCCTGCTTTCCGATCCCCAGGTTCAGATGGTGCCCGTCTCCGAGGACATGCGTCCGGAGGATGGGTCTTCCCCACCGAAGCTGGCCGCGGTGCTGCTCGATCGGCCCATTGCCGAGTCGGCCGGCGAGTCGACCCTGGAAGACCTGCCTGTCGTCGCGGCTTCTCTGGCCCTGTTCGGGCGCCAGACCGACCGCGCCGCGCGCCTGGAGCTGTCCGAGGTGCGCAGCGACGAACTGGACCGGGTCGTCGAGCTGGTTCGGCGGCTCGGCGGTGAGCACCTCGAAGCGGACTTTGAACGCGAAACGACCCAGCAACTCCCGCGCGTGGCCGCCCTGCTCGAGACGCGATGGGTCTCGCCGCGCGAAGCCTCGCCCGAGCAAATGGAGCGATTAGTCGACGAATATCGCCATCGGGTGCTGTTCGACGAGTGGCCGCAGACGCCCCTGGGCCTGTTCGACGGGCGCAGCCCCCAGGAGGCGGCCGGCGATCCGGACTGCCGGCGGCGGTTGCTGGCGGCGATCCTGCTGCTCGATCAATGGGCGCAGTCCGGGGCAGGACGGCTCGACTTCAACGAGTTGCGCAGCCGATTGGGGCTCCCCACCCTCGAGCCGATCGACCCCGCTCCCGGCCAGCTCAAGAGCCTGCCGGCCGTGCGCCTGGGGCGGGTGCGGACCGAGGGCCTCTCGGATACGGACCTTGCCACGGCCTATCACCGTGCGGTGGCTGCACGCAGTCCGTGGCTGATCCGGCGATTCGCCCAGCTCATTGCCCGGCGCCCGGACTTCGCCGACGTGCCCGCCAAGGTGACCGCCTGGCTGCACCTGGCCAGCGGCGCCGATTCCTATGAAGAGGCCACTGGCTATCTCGACCAAGTCACGGAATTCATCAAGGGTGTTGGCGGCTCGACCGGGCAGGCGGACATGCTGCGCCTGCGACTGGCACTGAGGTTCGGGGAATCTGAAGAAGCCATCCGCCTGATCGAATACGTCCGGCGCGAACACCGCGACGACCAGGTGGTCATGCAGGAGCTGTTCCGAACGCTGGTCCAACTGGGCTTGATCCGGCCGGACGGCAGCGCGCCCGAACCAGCCGCTGCCCCGCCGGATTCAGCGTCTCAACAAGCACAAGCGGCCGGGCCCGCCAAGCTCTGGACACCGGGCAGCGACCAGGGCGGCGCTCAGCCGGGCGGGTCTTCGGGCGGAATCTGGACGCCCGATTGAACGACCGGGTTGGTGAGTTTGTTTGTGCTCGGGCGCGGCGGACTCCGGACGCCTGCCTCGACCAGCGCAAGCTTGGTGCTCGGCGCGCGACCTACGGCCCGATCAATTGCACCTCCAGTTCACTGCTGTCGGATGTGATCCGAAGGTAGACGGTCTGCGGGCCCGGCGGTGACGCCTCCTCGGGCAAGGGAGGAGCCGGCCTGGGAGTGGGTTCGGCCGGCTCCCCAGCGGCCTGAACTGGTTTCTTAGCAGCGTTCCCCCGCAGCACAGTTGCGGGAGCAGGATCTTCCGCCGGGTCGGGTGCGTGCGTCGGCCGCGCATAGGGGGACGTGCAACCACCCTGGATCGCCGTCAGGGCCACCAAGCCAGCCATCAAGATCGCCCGTAGCATGCGTGGACTCTCCTCCGACTGTAGCGTTCTATCGCGACAGCGACTCCGTCTCGGGTCTGGTCGCTACTGCAATCACCGTGTGGCCAAGGCCGCGATTTGAGCAGCCGGCTGCCGCGCGCCGAGCTTCCGGTGCGCGAGCCCATGAATGGAACGGTCTCGGCCAGCGGACAAACTTGCCCCAGGCGTCCCATAGCGCCTATCTTAATTGCCCGGCTGTCGGTCATAAAGCCGCGGGCTTCCGGAAAAACGGGAATTCCTTGCGGGTGTGCCCCATGCGTCAGACATATGGACACCCCAGGAAACCTCAGAATCACCTCACCCGGGTGCGCTACGCGTGCGCGGAGTCGGGTATGCTGCGCCGACGACGAGTGATCCGCGTGAATATGGGAATCTTAGCGCGTTTCAGAAGTACGGGCGAAATGTAAAGGTTGCGACGGTTGCTTTGAATTTCACAGTCTGCACTGGCCGATCTACGTACAAAAACGGGCGATATCGCGGGCAATTCGTGGGCCCAGCCCGAAAAGTGTGGCCCGACGGGCCACTCCGGCCAGGCGCCGGCGCCGACTCACATCCTACTGAGCCGAGAAACGGAGCGAGCCGAACCGGGCGGCAGTGGGGCTGACCGATTGGTCTGTCCGTCGGGACAATCGCACCGTTCGGTTCGCGGTTCAGTCGCACAAGGGGCACAAGGAACGTAGCTATGATGCACACACTGGCGATCGTCTGCACGCTGGCCGTAGGGGCAGACCCCGGGAGGACAGCGCACCCTGAGGTGCTGCCACCGGAAGCCGCGAGCAGCCGAGCCGCGGCCGGGTGGGAAACGTCGGTTCCCACCGAGGTCCTCCCGGCCGCGCCCGCCCCAGCGCAGCCGGTTCGCGCCCTGGCGGTTGGACTCTATCAGCTTTGGAAGCCGGTTTCTCCCTTGGGTCGAGCGTATCGGCCGGGGGAATTTCCCTACCGCAGTTGGTACAAGCACCCATATCTCGTATATCGGGGCAATTACTTCCGCGGCCGCTACGACTACCACCGGATGTTCGACTATCCCTGGCACGCGCCGGTCTCGGTGCCTGCCGGGTTCCTGCCGGCGGCCGATCGTGCCAGACCCGGTTGGCTGCCGGAAGGTGCGCTCCTCACTCCCTCGATTCCTTTCAACGGTACGCTGGAACCGGCACCTCAGGGGCAAGGGCTGGCACCCGACCACCCGGATATCGCGATCCCGGAATAAGACGTTGAGCGGCGGGGGCCCGAAGGTGTTCAGCCGCGGGGCGCTCGCGCCGATCGCCAGCCAAACCTGCGGCCGGCCACTCGCTAGCCCGACACACGTAAAGTGTCGAGTTGGGTGCCACTGCTGGCTTGTCCAGCAGTGCCGAACACACGGTTGGGCAAGCCAACCGTGGCACCCCACAGTTTGACTGTGTCGGGCCACTCGCCCCGGCTGCGCAGAAGCAGGGGGCAACGTTCCACTTTCCGGCGCGGATCGTGTGACAAACGTCTGCCATCACCGACTGGCACGATAGTTGCTCCGAGGTGGACTTGCGCCCGGTGTCTGGCCACCAGCCGCGTCGACTCGCTCCGCGGACGGCTCGCCGTTGCGCCTTGGTGGTTTTTTTGAGAAAGATCGCGCGCACCGGTTCTTGACAAGCGCCGGCGTATCTCGAAAATGATGCCTATTCGTGTTGCACGTCTCGTGCTGACGGGGATCGCCCGCGTGCGGCCGGATGTCTGGTCGCAGCAGTTTTTGGCAAAGGTTGTCGGCGGCCGGCATTGCGCAGGACCCGGCGGCAGCACGTGCGACACACAGGGCCTTTGAGATGATCCCCGGTCGGCAAGGCGCTTGTCAAAGCGGGCCGTTTCGTTGAGGGTTCATCTGCTCTTGATCGACCGGGGCGCAAATGGAAAGCTCAGGGCTTGGGGGGCGCAACCGCAGGGAACGACCGTCGGCGGCGAATCGCTCGTGGCCCGGACGCCCCCCCCAAGCCCTTCCTGGACCTCGCCGTGCCGTGCGCGTTCTCGGTTGAGCACCCCAGACGGGTTTTCCCTCGGCCGGCATCCCGGACCTTCTTGGCCCCTGCTGTTCTCTGCGCGCCGCGGCGGCGCCGTCGCAGCGCGGTAAGCAGGAAGCTCCTATCGCGCAAGCACAA
>CAYXPN010000081.1:0-18172 GCA_964467075.1 uncultured Planctomycetaceae bacterium | reverse complement strand
GCCGAAGGCGGCCTAAGGAGACGACGCCCGGCCGAGGGACATGCAAGATATCCGGTTCGGTGGACCGACCAGCGCGCTGCCGCGTTCTCGCGGACCTGGCGGCGGTGCAGCGCGAGCGCGAGCGGCACCGGCGCAGCCGATTTCAGACCGCGAGCCCGCAATGGCTCCGCATTACACGCCCCAGCAGACTTCCAGCTCGTTGGTGATCTCGCTCACCCCTTCGACGTGGCGGATCGCCTCCTGGGCCATCTGCTTCTGGAAGTAACTGTCCACCACCCCCCGGAGAACAACTCGGCCCTGGCTGGTCTCAAATCGCAGATTGCGCCGCCCCACGTAGGGGTTCCGCTCCAGGGCCGTCGTCACCCGGTCTTCCAGCGGCAAGTCTCTCGCGGCTGTGGCCATCGCTTCTGCTCCCCTCGGCACCAAGGTCCTCTGATCCTATCCCAACGGCGCGGGTGGCTACCCGCCGGATCACGCTCGGGGCCCAAGCTCGGAGGGCCGAACGTCGCCGCGGTGTTCTGCATACGGTCACCGCCCTGGGACGGTTCAATTCGTCTGCCGAAAAATCGCGCCGCGATACAGCTTCCAAGCAGCACCGGGCCGCCTGCCCCGGCGCCCGCCCCCGGTTCTTGTGCGAACGCCGGCTACCGGCCCCTGCCCGATCTCGAGCGCCGAACCGCGCACCTGGCAGGTGCATCTCCCGGGGCAAACGTAGCTTGCGATCTGCGCGCGTGCGCGGGAAAACGCCGGAAAACGCCCCGGCGGCGTTGCCGCGGCGCCGCGGTCAGGCGAGGGCCTCGGCCGAACGTGGCCTTGGGGGTGGTATGAGATGTGTGCTCGGCACGATGCCCCGGGTTGGCGGCCGAGCCGGTGGAGTGCAGAGCGGTCGGGAGACCGCTCCGCAACGGGGGGGACCGCTCCGCAACGGGGTGGTCGGGCCGGGAGACGCGACCACAACGAGACGTACAGCCGGAACGGCCGCACCATAACCGGTGCGGCGTGGTTCACTCCACGCCGCCGCCCTCGAGCATCATCGACTGTTGGAACGCAGCAGCCGTGCCGGCCGTCGGTTGGGCAAACCGCGCGTGGGCCAGCAAATCGTTGACCAGGTCCTGCATGCCTGTGGCCGCACCCACGATCAGCGGCACCAGGTCGTCGTCCTTTTGCAGGTGGCCCTCCAACAGGCTGCTCTGGTGCCCCAGCTCGCGCACGGTCTCCGCCAGACGTTGCCGGGTCCGCTCGGCGTCCGGCGACGCCACCTGGGCCGCCTCCGCCTCGTGGCCGACCAGCCCTTTGGCCAGCACCAGGTTGCGGAACCAGCGCAGCAGGCTGCCCCGGCTGATGGTGCCGGTCGGCCGGTCGCCCGCGGTGATCACCACCCGAAAGATCGATACCCGGCAGAGAAATTCGTAGATCACGTGGATCGGCGTGGCCTGGTCGTAGGCAATCACATTGGGCTTCATCAGTTCCCGAACGGGCCGGGCCCAGCAGTCCAGCGAGACCAAGGCCGCCATCAGGTCCTTGTCCGAAATCATCCCCACGAGTCTGCCTTCGGCGTCGACCACCGGCGTGGAGTTGATGCGCGACTGGAGGAAGAACTCCGCGGCCCGACCCACGGTCTCGTGCTCGCGCAGACAGGCCACCACCGGCGTCATCACATCGCGGGCCCTGGCCCCGTGGAACAAATCTGTGGGACCGGAGCCGTCGAGGCTCAGATGCCGGGCCGCATTGAGCGACTGATAGTCGACCACCCGATCGCGCCCGGCACGCTTGGCACACAAGAGCGCCTGGTCGGCCAGGTCGACCAGTTGGGCGGCCGTCTGGGTATCGTCGTAGCGCTGGGCCACGCCGAAACTGGCGGTCACTCGGATGTCCTCGCCCTCCCACGAGACGATTTCCGCCCCGATCCGCTTTCGCATCCGTTCCGCCCACTCCACTGCGCCCGACTCGGGAGTCTCCGGCAGGAGCAGGCAGAACTCCTCGCCCCCGTAGCGACAGATCGTGTCGCTGGCCCGGCACTCGCCGGCCAGCACTCCGGCGATCCTCTTGAGCACCGCATCGCCGGCCGGATGGCCGTAGACGTCGTTGACCCGCTTGAAAAAGTCCAAGTCCACCATCACGCAGCTCAGCGGCAGCTCGTAGCGCGCCGCGCGGTTCCATTCCTTGTCGAGCAGCTCGTAGAACACCCGCTGCGTGTAGAGCCCGGTGAGCGAATCGGTCCGGGCCATGTGGCTCAGCCGGCGTTCCAGCTCCAGCACGCGCGTGCCCGCGTGCAGGCGCGCCAGCAACTCGTCCTTTTGGACGGGCTTGGTCACGAAGTCGTCGGCCCCGGCGTGCAGGCCCTGCACCATTTCGTGGTGGGTGGCCTTGACCGTGAGGAACAGGATATACACGTAGTGAGGAAGCTGCTGCGAGCGGATCTGCCGGCAGAGTTCCAGCCCGTTCATGCCCGGCATGTCCCAGTCGGTGAGCACGATGTCCGGGCAGTCGTGTTCGATGGCTGCCAGGGCTTCGCGCCCGTCGGCCGCGGTGCGCACGGAGTATCCGGCCAACTCGAGATAGGTGCCTAGCAGCCGGCGCATGGCCAAATCGTCGTCAACCAGCAGGATGTTGCTCGCCTCGGTAGTCATGGTGTTGATATGCTCATGGCGCACCCGGGCCGCCGTCCGGGCACGAGGGAAGCCCACCTTGCCGCACGAGAAAAGTTAGCATGTAAAACGCGGCGAAGCAGAGGCGGGGGGTGAGGTTGCCGCTGATCGCTGGCGGCCGCGGGTGGTTCCAGCCGTTGCCGCCGCCATATTCGATAGCAGCGGTGCAACTCGGCGGCCGTGCCGGCAGCGCCGGCCCGCGTGAAATGGGGCCGGTCCGAAGGGTCGCGGCGCGCTGCGGCCTTGCGCTGTTGTTCAGTCGGGGGGCAAGTGGATCGAGCTTTAGCGAGTCCCACCGCTTAGGGCGTTCGGCTTTCCACTTTCGGCTTTGGTCCTCGGTGGGTCTGCGCCTACGGCTTGACCCACCCTACGTGTCTCCCCAATTAAAGGGCCAATCCCGGGTGGCCGGGGCTCTCAGCGAAGCGAAGCCCCGGGAAGTTATCGGTGGGTCTGCGCCTACGGCTTGACCCACCCTACGGCTCCGGCGACTGCGCGTCCAACTCGACGGGCACCAGCTCCACCAGGCCGGCGTCGATATATTGGCCGCCGGAGGTCTGCCGGCAATGGATGGCCAGCACGTTCTCGGCACCCGGCTTGAGCGCTTTGAGGGCCTCCGACGCGATGGGCAGCTCTTCGTAGCCGGTGGTGAAGCCTTTTGCCCGCGCGGCCAATACGCCGTTGAGATAGACCTCCGCATCCTCGTCATGGTGGATCAGCAGGTACAGGCTCTCTGTCTTGGTCTCCGGCAGGGTGAAGCCGCGACGGAGCCAGATGTCGCCGGTCTTCCAGGCGGTGCGGACCACGGCCCCGGGTGTGCCTTCGGAGCCGAAGCCGGCCGGACCGCTCTTCCAGCCGGAGTCGTCGAAATCGGGCTTGAACCAGCCCGCGGCCGGCTGCTCGAACGTGTAGCGCCAGGAGACGGCCTTGCGCTGGGCCGCGGGCACGACGGTCTTCAGTTGCGGCACCACCCCGCGATTGGCCGCGGCCACCTTGGCCAGGTCCACCTTGATCACCGCCCGGTCGTAGGTGAGCAACCCGTTGCACTCCGTCTCCACGTCGGTGATCTGCGTGTACACGGCCGCAGCGAGGCCCTGCGTTTCCTTCAATTCCCACACGCGGCGGAGCAACTCCTGGTAGCGTCGGGTGAGCACCTGGGCGCCCTCGGCCGCGCGATAGCCCCAGCTCTTCTCGCTCCAGGTATGGCCCTCCACGCCCCAGCCCAGCCCGCCGAACTCGCCGAGCACCCCGGCGCGCGCGGGATCAGGCTCGGGGGCCCCGGGACCCGGATAGCGGTGGATGTCCAGCACGTGACCCACGCCCTTGTCGGACCAGCCGCTGGCGTTGTTGATCAGGCGCGTGGGGTCGAGCTTCCGGAGCATTTCCACGTAGCGCTCCGTGTCGTGCTGTCCCCAGCCCTCGTTGAACACCACCCACATGATGATCGACGGATGGTTGCGCATGCCGGTGACCAGCCGGCGCAATTCCGTCTCGAACTGGGCCTTGGCCTCGGGCGTGCGGTTGTTGCCGTTGGGCATGTCCTGCCAGACCAGCAGCCCGAGCTTGTCGCACCAGTAGTACCAGCGCTGCGGCTCGATCTTCACGTGCTTGCGCGTCATGTTGAAGCCCAGGTCGCGCGTGATCTGCACGTCGGCCCTCAGCGCCTGGTCCGTCGGCGCCGTGTAGAGGCCGTCGGGCCAGAACCCCTGGTCCAGCGGCCCAACCATGAACAGGAATTCGTTGTTCAGGCGCAACCGCAGCACCCCGTGCTCGTCTCGGGCGATGTCGATCTTGCGCATGCCGAAGTAGCTCTGCACCTCGTCCACCACCTGTTCGCCCAGCTTGAGCGTGACCGCCAGGTCGTAGAGAAACGGGTCGGCGGGCGACCAGAGCTTCAGTTGCTCGCGGGGGATTTGCAGCTTGATCTCCGCGCCGATGCCGCCGAAGGCCTCGCCGGCGATCGTCTGGCCATCGCGGGCCACCGCGTGGATCGTATGGTCGGCCGTGGTGCCCTGGCCTTCGACCGTCAGGCGCAGACAGCCCTGGTCCACGTCGGGCACGAGCACGAGTTGCTGCATGTGGGCCTGGGGCACGGCCTCGAGCCAGACGGTTTGCCAGATGCCGGTAGTCGGGGTGTACCAGATGCCGCGCGGATCGTCCACTTGCTTGCCGCGGGGCTGGTCGCCGCGGGAGGTGGGATCGAACACGCCGACGATCAACTCCTGCGGTCCGGCCGGGCGCAAGGCGTCGGTCACGTCGAAACTGAAGGCGTCGTAGCCGCCGCGATGGCTGCCCACCTGGCGCCCGTTGACCCAGACCGTGGCTTCCCAATCCACGGCCTGGAAGTGCAACAGCACGCGCGATCCCTTCCAGCCCGGTGGGACCTCGAACGTGCGCCGATACCAGAGCCGCTCCGCCCGGCGACCAACGCCCGACAGGGCCGATTCCACGGGGAACGGCACCAGAATCCGCTCGGCCAGCTCGCGCCCGGCGGGCGGGGCCTGGTCCGCCTTGGCCGTGGCCAGTTGCCACAGGCCGTTGAGGTTCAACCACTCCGCGCGCACCATCTGGGGGCGCGGATACTCGGGATGGACCCGATCAGGGCGAACCTGCTTGCCCCAGCGGGTCATCAACGGAGCAGGAGCGGGTTTCCACGGTTCGGCGGCCGGCAGCACTGCGGCCAGCAGCGCTGCCGCCAGCAAGGCCGAGGAGCCGATGACCAACGCCGAGAATCGTCTCATGGTTTGTCCCTTCCCTGTTCGAGAAACTGCACTGCGCCGAGATAAAGACCGCAAGCGGCGTTCGATTCGCCGCGCGCACATGGACGCCATGATAACCGCTGCCGGCCGTCCGTCAAGCGTCCGGCGGCAAACCGAGCGAAGATCGCCGACCAGGGGGCCGCGCAGAGAGCCAAGCTGGCGCAGGCAGCGGACCGATGATCAGAAACCCCGGCCGCGCGCCTGCTCCCGCCCCCTCGGCCGCTCAGAGCGTGTCCGGGTCGATATTGATCCCGTCGCTGCGGTGGCCCAGGGAGAGGAACGTTTCCGGGTCAATGGTGTATTTGACCAGCCGGGCCGAACCGTCGCAGAAGGCCATGTGGGCGCCGGCCGTGTGGGCGCTGCCGAAACGGAAGGTGCTGGTCACACCCGGGCGATCCTGGCGTGGCGGGTAGTAGGTCACGCGGAAGTTGTCGTTGTTGAATCCGGTGCACCAGCTCTCGTTGTCCGAGGGATCGTTTCCGGTATGGTAATGGTCCGAATTGAGGTATTTCTCACCGAGCATGAGGGTGAAGCTGGTGCCGTCGCGCACGTGGGCGAACCCGATTTCGCTGCGCTCGTAGCTCAAGCCGGTCAGCCCGCTCGTGTCGTGCCAGCCGCTGTAGTTCGGATCGTCAGCCTTGGCGAGCGTATTGGGTCCGGCGAAATACTCGTTGCGCTTCTGGCTTCCCGAGTTGATGGCATAGTCGCAGCGGGCCTGGACATTGTCGGCCGACGTGTTGGGCGTGGCGTTGTAGGCCACGTCCGTACCGCCCCAGGGGGCGGGATAGACCATGGTGCGCCGCCGGGTGGGGCAAATGAACAGCTTGATCGGCGTCTTGATCATCATGTTGGCCCGCTCTTTTTGTTCCTGGGTGACGACCTTCGGCTGGCCGTCCTTGGGCACAAGCCAGAGGTTCTCTTGTTCGATGAAGGGCAGGATGTTGTAGGCCCAGCCGCCGGGCTGGCGCTTGTTGAACCCGCGGTCCGGGTCGCCCACCCAGTCCCAGCCCCAGCCGCCGGTGGGAAACTGGCCGTGGCGCTGCTCGTGCTGGAGCACGGCTCGGGCTAGTTGATAGACGTTGTTGCGGCAGCGCAAACGCCGGGCAGCCTCCACGCCGCGCTGGGCCCCGCCCAGCAGCAGCATGGCCAGAATGCCGATGATGGCGATGACCACCAACAGCTCGACCAGCGTGAAAGCCCGCCGGCCCCGGCGGCCCTCGTGTTTCGTCTCGTTACGTCTCATGGTTCTACTCCTGCACGAAGCAACCGTTCCCGCCACGGCCTGGACAGGTGCACTCAAGCTGCCCGGCCGCGGACAAGCCCCTTCCGGCACGGGTGCCTCGGCGCAATGGCACGCGCCGCACCCCGCCAAGCCGGTATCCGCCTCCGCCCGGGGATCACGCCGTCGCCTCTACTTTGGTTCTCCGGTTACCGCGATCACCGCCTGCGACTCAAATCGGCTCCCCTTCAAGAACCTCCCGTAGTTTCTGTTTGACGAATTCCGGCAGGCGTTTTCGGGCATATCTGGATAGGCTGACGAGGTGCTCATACTCTTGCACTTCGTCGCCCGACCAAGTCACATCCAGCCTCCGAATCAGGCGCAGGGCCACATGGGCGTATTTGTCCGGGCTCGCCCAATAACAGGTTCGGCAAATCTCCACCGATTGGTCCGACTTCCAGTTCCTGCAATGCTCGCACGACCACGATTTTGCGCGGTTACAGGAACCGCAAAGCAGCATGAATTCGCCAGGCTGCGGCTCTCCGCCACGATCGCCAGTAAGCTGATAAGGAACTCGGTGATCGATCTGAAGATATCGCGGTTCGTATTTGGTCAAGCAGACAGCGCAGCGCGAACCGTAATGCTGGACCAACGCATCTTTGAACTTCTCGGCCCAAACCCTCCGGCCGGCGAGTTTCCCGGCGGCGATTTCTGCGGGATCACCAAATCTGTACGCGGTTATCTTCCGGCCGTCAGAACCCGTTACCCGATAGGACTCCAAAGGTATACCTTGCTCGCGCACGTCGCGGGCAGCACGCGGGGGATGGTTATATCCGTAGATCGTTCTCAATTCCTCAGTGGTAACGTAGCCATGTTTCAGAATATGCTCGATCACGGTCCTTGGTCGCTTGGCAACCACAGCCTTCAGGCGCTCGATGAACTCCTTGGGGAGCTGCGATTTCCGTTCGCGCCGTCTTTCGGCCACTGCGCGAACCCCTACCAGAGTGCGAGTTGCCGGTCAGCGCTCCGCTTCGCCTGCTTGAGCGCCGCCGCCAAAGCCGGCGACAAATATAACGATTCGTAAGTGACATCTGACCGACCGAGGAGCGTAGCCTGCGTGGACCGGCCGGCACATATTTCCAAATGTTGCAACCTCAGGGAACGCGGCAGCGACTCTCCATACGTCTTCACACCTGTTCGCCCGTCGTAGGACACTGCAAACATGATATCGCGATCATTCAGTCTTGCCAATTCGTCGCAAAACTCGACATGATCGACTTTGGGAAGATATCGCTGGTCACGATTTCCACACACTCCCTGATACGGCGGGTCCATATAGACAAGATCGTCCGGCGTACACTCGTGGAGAACCTTCCTGTAGTCCCATGACGTGAGTCGTGTTCTCCCCCGCAGCAGGTGAGATGCATGGAGAATGCGGCGCCGCATCTCCGGCGGTCTCGCTCCTTTGCGGCGGTTATCTGGCGTGTTGTTGAATTCGCCAGCCGCATTGTAGCGAATCGCAGCCTTGACACATCGGGCCAGCAAATACAAAAAGTCCGCAGGATCGTGCTTGCTGTTGAACCGCGTTCGCACGAAATCGAAGTACTGGCGTTCGCGGCCAAGTTGTGCGTTCCAGAGAAGCGAGTATTTCTCCGCAACTTGATCAGGCCGGCAAATGATTTCGCGCCAAAGACTGATTAATGGGGAATGGGCATCGTTGATCCAGAAATACTGAGCTCTCCCGCGCGCGGCAACCGCAATGGAAAGTGCAGCAGAGCCGGCAAACGGCTCCACCAGCCGAAACACCGCGGCAGGGAAGTATTGCAGGATAGTCGGTGCAATCTGGCGTTTGCTTCCCTGGTACGGAATCGGCTGAGGCACGTCGCGCGGACCGTTCATCGTTCCACCACCCCCGAAGCGCGAGCCTTAATCATACACCTATTGTGCAAAACGCAGTTTCCAGCAACTTAATTATATCGACCAGTCCGCCGTGCGCGGAGAGCCTCGCTCCGAAAGCCCCCTGAACCCACGAGAGCTGCACCGTCCGGTCGGGGGGCTTTTCGCGGGCCCAGCAGCTCTCCACCCGAGGGCCGTGCCGCCGGCGACCCTTCAGCGGGCACCTGCGCCTATTCCGTGCTCCATCGCACCGCCCGCCTAAACTCCCCGCACCCCGCCGCCCCGGACCTCGGGCCCCGCTCACCGGTAGTCCGTCGGCTCCAGCCCGCAGATATACCGACGCCAGCCGTCCAGGTGCTCCTTGCTCAGGCTGTTCTCGCGCGTGATCTCGCTCTCTACCTGGCGGTTCGTGCCGGGTACGACCACCCGCACCTTCAGGCGCCCGTTGGGTTCGTAGTGGAAGGCCACCTCCACCGGATACTGGGCCGGCAGATTAGCAGGCAGTTGGCGCACCGAACAGCGCCCGATGGGCGTGCAATCCTCGGCCGACGGGCTCTCGCCTTCGACGATCTCGACGAGGATCGATCGTTGGCCGGCCCGCCGGGTCTTGAACTTCCGCTTGGCAGTCACCGGCAAGGGGGTGTTGCGGGGGATGAGAATCCCGTTGCGGCGCTGGCCGGTGAGCGGGTCGGTGCCCACCGCACCCAGGCTGTGGGAGTTGACGTTGCGAATCTTGAAGGTGGTGGGCCGGCCCTGCTCCCGGGCCAGCAGCAGCCCGGCGTGCAGCGCCGCCCCGTGGGCCACGGCCTCGTCCGCGGCCACCGAAGCATCCGGCTCCTTGCCCGAGATGTCGTGGAGCATCTTGCGGACCATGGGCATGCGCGTCGAGCCGCCCACGAGCAACACGCGATGGATGTCCGACCAGCTCAGCCCGGCCGCCTTGAGGGTCTGTTGGGCGGTGAATCGGGTGCGGTCGAGCAGGTCCTGGGTGGCCTCCTCGAACTGCTGCCGGCTCAGCTCCACGCGCATCGACACCCCGCGGTAGTCGCAGGCCACCGCGGCCTTGCTGCGCGCCGAGAGCGTGCGCTTGGCATCCTCGCACTCGCGCCAGAGCTTGCCCGCCATCACGGGGTCCTCGCGGGGGTCCGTGTAGTGCTGCCGGATGAACTGCTCGGCTACCACGTCCACCAGGCGCTGGTCCCAGTCGTATCCGCCCAGGCGCACGTCGCCGTCGGTGGCCAGGGCGATAAACTCGGTGCCGCGAATCTCCATCACGGTCACGTCGAAGGTTCCCCCGCCCAGATCGTAGACCAGCACGAACTGCGGCTCGCGCGTGCTGCCGCGCTGGTCCAGATAACCCTGGAGGAAGCCGAAGGCCACGGCCGCGGCCGTGGGCTCGTTGATGATGTCCAGCACCTCGAACCCGGCCATGTAGCCGGCGTCCTGGGTGGCCTTGCGCCGCACCTCGTCGAAATAGGCCGGCACGGTGATGACCACCTTGCTGAACTCGCCGACCTGCTGCCGGCCGTCCCGGCGCAGCTTGTTGAGAATCAGCGCCTCGATCACCTCCGGCGGATACTGCTTGCCGTCGAGCACCTTGTGGAACACGCGATGGCCCACGTCGCGCTTGGCACATTCGGCCACGTGATGCGCCTCGACAGCCAGCGCCTTCAGCGCCTCCTTGCCCACCACGATCTCCTGGCCGTCGAACAGCACCGTGCTGGGCGTGAGATGATCGCCTTCGGCATTGACCACCGTCTGCGGACGCCCCTGCTCGTCAAGACGTGCCAGCACCGAATAGGTGGTGCCCAGGTCGATCCCTACCGCCGGAGTCTCTGGCTTGCTCATTGTCGGACGTCTGACTCACGCTCAAGTGGCTGCGCTTCCCCCCGCCGAAATCGCCTACCAGGGAAGCGGGAAACGCTCGGGCCGAAGCCAGTGCAGCACCAGGTAGCCCAGGATCAGACCCGCCGCGGCCGAACTCACGTAGCCTAACACGCCGACGATCCACCGGGCCAGGGGCCTGCTGCCCGGGCCCCCGTCGGCCTCGCGTTCCTTGGGCTGCGGCAGGGCCCCTGCCGGACCGGCCCCGGGAACAGCACCCGCTTGTGCGGGTGTCCGTAGTCTGGGCGGGGGCACCGGATGGGCCCGCGGCAATCGGCCTTCGGCGTCCACCACGCCCTGCGGCGCGCCTTGCACAGGCTCGGGATAAGGCATGGCTGCCTCGACCGGCCCCGCATCTGATCCGCGGCCGGCCATTCCCCCGCGGGCAAGCACTTCGGCCGATGCCTCCCGAAACGCCGCAAAGCCCGCAGTGCCGTCGATCGGCAGCTTCCACCGGCTGATGCCCACGTCCGTCAGCCCCGAAGCCCGTTCCAGCTCCAGGTGGGCCGCCTGCGAGGTTCCCGGCACCACGGCCGCAACCCGCAACCGCCCGTTCGCCCCGTATTCGAAGGTGACCTCGATCGGCCAATTCTTGGGCAGCCCGTCGGGCAGATCGCGGATCACGGTGCGCCCGATGGCCGTACACTCGCCGGGCAGGGAGCTCTCCCCTTCGAGCACCTGGACGACGATCGACCGCTGGTTCTCCGTCTTGGTGGCGAAGCGCTCCGTGCGCCGCGCAGGCAGGCCCGTATTGCGGGGAATCAACACCACGTTGGTCTTGCGCAGCGTCTGCGGGTCAATTCCCTCGATGCCCAGGCTGTGGGAATTGACGTTGGTGACCTCGAACGCCGGCGCGCCCGAGCTGTATCCCCGTTTGGCCAGCAGATAGCCCGCATACAGCGCAGCGCCCCGCGCCACGGCCTCGTCGGGATTGACCGCCCGGGCCGGCTCCCGGCCGGAAAGGCCCTGGAGCAGGTCCACGACCATGGGCATGCGCGTGGACCCGCCGACGAGCAGCACCTGGTCGATCTGCTGCCAGTTGAGGCCCGCGTCGAGCAGCAGTTGCCGGGTGGTGTACGAGGTGCGCTCGAGCAGGTCGGCGGCCAGTTCCGCGAACAGCTCGCGGGTGAGCAGGACCTGGCTGCTGCGCCCCTGGTGGTTCACCTGGAGCATGGTGCGGCTGCGGGCCGAGAGGGCGTGCTTGGCTTCGATCACGGCGCTGAGCAACCGGTTGGCGGTGCGCGGGTCCCGGCGCGGATCAATCTGGTGGGCCTTCTGGAACGAGTCGGCCACATAGTCCAGCAAGCGGAGGTCCCAGTCGTGGCCGCCGAGCTGCACATCGCCGTCGGTGGCGATCGTCTGCACGTCGCCGGGCGCGAGTCGCAGCAGGGTGGCGTCGAACGTGCCGCCGCCCAGGTCGTAGACCAGCACGGTCATTGCCCGCCGCGGGGTGCCGCCGGGGGCCAGATAGCCCAGCGTCTCGCCGAAGGCCAGCGCAGCGGCCGTGGGTTCGTTGACGATATCCAGCACCCTCAGGCCGGCCATCTCCCCGGCGTCGGCCGTGGCCTTGCGCCGCGGCTCGTCGAAATAGGCCGGCACCGTGATCACCACCGCCACTTCCGGCCCCAACGCCGAGACGATGTCGGCGCGCAACCTGCGCAGGATACACGCCTGGATCACCTCCGGCGGCAGGAATTCGCCGCGAATCGGCCGTGAGTAGCGCGGGGCACCCATGTCGCGCTTGACCCATTCGGCCACCACGTCGGGCTCGACGCTCGCCGCGTTCCGGGCTTCCTTGCCCACGATCACCTCGCGGTCGCCGAAGAGCACCACGCTGGGGGTGAGCAGCTCGCCTTCGGCGTTGCGCACCATGACCGACCGGCCCGCGGCGTCCAGCGAGGCCACCGCGGAAAACGTGGTTCCCAGATCGATTCCCACCGCCCTGAGCGCCGCCATAAACAAGCATTGCTCCCGGCTGCTGATCTCCCGGCCCTCCGGGCCCGAGGTTTCCGCCCGCCAAATGCGCTCTCCCCCGGCCCATTGCAGCTCCCGCCCTGCCAGACATTCAACTCTATCAAGAATCGCCCCTACGCTCAACCAACGGTTGTGCCGCATCAGAATGGTAGGCCGGAACAAGCGCGGGGTGCCACGGGTGGCTTGTCCACCCGTGCTTGTTTGCTTCGAGTTGATGCACTAATGCACTGCTGGACAAGCCAGCAGTGGCACCCGGCTCTACCCCTGCGACGAAGAACGAGCGAGCCGTGGGGTCCATGCCCACGGGAAAAAGCCAATCGCGAGCCGCGGGATTCATCTCCACGGGAAAAAACAACCGGCGAGCCGTGGGGTTTACCCCCACGGGAAAGAGCGACGACCCGCCCCCGCCTCCCGGTGCAGCGCGTCGAGACCGCGAAAACGCAGACTACCGCTCGATCACCACCTGGGAGCCGATCGAGAGGATGGCGAACAAGTCGTCGATGTCCGGGGGGGCCAGGCAGATGATGCCCCGCTCGCTGATTCGGCCCACCTTGCTCGGATCGTCCGTGCCGTGCAGGGCCACGCCCTCGCCCAGGTCGAACAAAAACTCGCCCAGCGGGTTGCGCGGATCGTCGGCCCCGATGTTCGACCCGTCCGGGCCGTAGTAGGCCGGGTTGCTGATCTTCTCGCGCACCGTGTAGGCGCCGATCAGCTCCGGTGCATCGCCTCCGATGCCGATCGGAAACCGCCCCGCATAGCGCCCGTTGAGTATCAGCGTCAACTCGAATCGCTCCAGGTGGATCACCGCGCTGAACGGACCGCGCACCACCTTCAGCTCCTGGCCTGCCCGGAGCTGCTGCGGGTCGGCGATCCCGTTGATCCGCGCCAAGAGCAGCGCGGGCACCTGGTAGTCCTGGGCGATCAGTTCGAGCGTGTCACCGGGACGCACGTGGTAGGCAGGCTCCAGGTAGTGGTCCCGCGAGTAGATCACGGTGCCGGCCAGTTGGTCCAGAAGCTCGGTGACCTGCTGGGCCAACGGCACGGGCAGGTCCGGGTTGTCGTAAAGCGTGCTCAGCGCCAAATGGGCCTCGGCCAGGCGCCCCTGGTCGAGCCGTCCTTGCACCGCCTCCATGAAGGCCTGGAAACGGGCCATGACTTGCGCGTCGATCGGCGGCTCACCAGGTCCGAGGCCCGCACCCTCCGAGGTATCGCCGCCCACAACCGGCCCTCCACCTGCGGGCAGACCAGCACCGGGCAACACGCCCGCCGCCGCACCGGTGCCCGGCCCGACATCCGGAGGGACCCCGGCAGCACCACCCGCGGGAAAAGGGAGGCGGTTGGAGTCGGCCAGTGCCGGGGGAGTGGTCTCGGGCAACGTGCCGGGCTGGGGCATGGCCGTGCCAGGAGAGACCAGCGGCGGGAACCGGCCGCCGGCACTGCTGCCCGGGGTAGGCGATGCGTAGGAGCCTGTGCCCTGGCCGGCAGGCGGCAAGCTGGCCGCGGGTCCGACCGTGGGCCCGGACGCGGCGGGTTGGGCCCCGGGGCCGGGGATCTGCATGGTGGGGCTGTTGGTGTCGGCGGTCGGCCAACCCGGCGCTTCGGTCGTGGCGGGGTTCTCCGGGTTGCGATGGGTGACCGAGTAGTAGACGCCATAGGCCCCTGCAGCCAGGACGGCCGCCACAAGGAGCGTTTTGCTCGAGTTCATCTTCGCCCTCCGTGACGAAGCAAGCGGTTGCAACCTGCGGCTTGACGAGCCCAGCCGATTCGGTTCTCCTGCGCAGGGTCACCGTTTAGCAGGTTGGGAGGCTTCTGCCGCGGTTGCGATCCAGGCCCCGCAGTGCATGGCCATGAGTCGTGTCGGGATTCCAGCCTTCAAAACGATTCCCGGCCTGTGAAGACCCCACTCGACCGGAATGCGATTTTGCGATGACCGAAGACGATTTCCCTATGTCGTTCGAGCCGCCCGACGACCCGCTCAGCGACGGAGAATATCCCGACGGCGACTCCGGCGACGAACTGGACGACGATTTGGACCACGCCGGGCTTACCGCCCCTTGTCCGCATTGCGGTCGCGAAATCTACGAGGAGGCGGTCCGCTGCCCATACTGCGCGAACTACGTCATCTGGCGCCACAGCGCGTGGTCGGCTCGCTCGTGGTGGTGGATCGCGCTTGGGCTGTTGGGCGTGGTGGCCGCGGTCCTGGCGCTCGTGGGGCTTACCGCCCGCTGAGCACACCCCGGACGCAGACCACGCGGGTGGCTATGGCGGGTGCGCGCATCTTAGGGAAACCGGCCATTTCATGCTATGCCAATTGGGCGGGGTTCCCCCAGCATAAAGGTGACAGGCACCAAATTTGACAAGGATAGGTAATCCTGGTAAAAAGAGGCCCATGCCGCGACTACCGCGTTATGCTCCCGGAGGCATGGTGTTCCACGTGCTCAACCGAGGCGTGGCCCGCCGGACCTTGTTCGATAAGGACCCAGACTTCCTGGCGTTCGAGAGGGTCTTGGAAGAGGCCTTGCGCACGCGCCCCATGCGGCTCTGCGCCTACTGTCTGATGCCGAACCACTGGCATTTCGTGGTTTGGCCCGAGCGCGACGGCGAGCTGCCGGTCTTCATGCACCACGTGACCAACCTGCACGTGAAGCGTTGGAAGGAGCATCGCCTGGAAACAGGCTTCGGGCCCCTCTATCAGGGGCGGTACAAGTGTTTCGCCGTGGAAACGGAGAGGTATTTCTACCAAGTGGTGCGCTACGTCGAACGCAACGCGCTGCGCGCGAGTCTTGTGGACCGCGCCGAGCGTTGGCCCTGGTCGAGCCTGCGTCGCCCGGAGCGCGACGACCCGGCGTTTCCGATTCTCTCAGCGTGGCCGCTGCCCCGCCCCGCCGACTGGCTGCAAATCGTCAACCAGCCGCAATCCGAAGCCGAGTTGGAGGCCCTGCGTTGCTGCGCCAATCGCGGTCGCCCGTTCGGCAGCGCGGATTGGGTTTCCCGGACCGCCGAGCAACTGGGACTCGAATCCACCCTTCGACCGCGCGGCAGGCCGAAGAAGGCGGGGTAATGGTGCTCCGCGGCGTCTTGTTTCCCAGTTTGCCCATGGTCTCCAGATTTGGTGCCTGTCACCTTTCTTTCCAGCAGAGTATGTTCGGGCCGACTCCCAGGCGGTAGAATCGTTGACTGTCTCTTGACCGCCGAAGGGAGTTGGATCATGGCCGGAAAGCGCAAAGCGAAGAAAAAGTCGAAGCAGGACAGCGCTCGCAAGGGCCGACAGCCCAAGCGCCAGCCGGAGACCCTGCCACCGATGCCCGACTGGCGCGCCGTGGAAGGGGCTCTCTGGCACGCGATGCCGCCGAGCGCCGGCGAGGAGACGCCGCTGGATAAAGCCCAGCAGATCATGTACGAGGCCTTTGAAACCGCCAACCCACGCAAGGCGGTTGCTCTGGCCCAAGAGGCGTTACAGGTCTGCCCCGAC
The DNA here is from genome assembly GCA_964467075.1 of uncultured Planctomycetaceae bacterium. Classification (GTDB taxonomy): domain Bacteria; phylum Planctomycetota; class Planctomycetia; order Pirellulales; family Thermoguttaceae; genus CAYXPN01. The sequence continues at coordinate 2,323 of CAYXPN010000081.1, read as the reverse complement.
TGTGCCGACGCCTACGTGCTGCTCGCCCAATACGCCCCCACGCTCGACAAGGCGCTGCACTTGCTTGGGCAAGGGGTGGCGGCTGGAGAGCGGGTCCTGGGCGAAAGAACGTTTCGTGAGTATGCGGGCGAGTTCTGGGGTCTTTTAGAAACGCGGCCTTATATGCGGGCTCGGCGCGGTTTGGCCGAGTGTCTCTGGGCTGTAGGGCGCCGGGAGGAGGCGGTCGCGCACTACCAGGATATGCTCCGGCTGAATCCCAACGACAACCAGGGCGTCCGTTACCTGCTGGCCTCGTGTCTGCTGGAGATGGAACGCCATCAGGATTTGGAGCAACTGCTCCACCAGTACGAAGATGACGCTTCGGCCGAATGGGCATATGCCCGGGCCCTGCTGGCCTTTCGTCTTGAGGGCGACTCGGAGCGCGCGCGCCGGGCCTTGCAGGAGGCACGGGAGACCAACCAGCACGTGCCGGCCTATTTGACCAACGCCAACCTTTTGCCCCGCGAGCTGCCGGAGTACGTCAGCCCGGGCAGAGAGGACGAGGCCGTCTGCTTGGCGGCCCAGTTCCTCGCGGCTTGGAAAAACACGCCCGGCGCCGTGGCCTGGGTGCGCAAGACACTGAAGGTGCCGCTGTCTCAACCCACCATGCGCGGAGAGCATTGGCGGCAGGTCAAACCGCGGCTGAGCGCACTGCGCCAGGTCGAGGGCGAAGTCTGGGAGGTGGACGTTCGGTCGTTGAGCAGCTCGTACTATGTCGGGAAGGCGCCGCCGGAGGGCTGGGCGGTGTTGGTCGTCGATACGGCTGAAGACGAGCTGGTGGGATTCGAGGTGTCCGAAAGCCGGCCGACGGCGGGGGAGACGTGGGACTGCCTGGTGGATGTGATGTGTTCGCCTGAAGAGGGCGAGCCCCACCGGCCGCAGCAAGTGGTCGTGCGACTGAAAACGCTTCACAAGGCGTGGCGGTCCAAGCTGGAGCAGGTGGGGGTCGACTGCGTCTTGCGCCCGGAGTTGGAGCACGTTGATTGCGTGCTCGGGGAATTGCTGGCAGAGACCGCGCTGGACGACAAAATCGAACAAATCATGGCACCGCTCTCGGACGAGGAGCTGCGCGAGCTGGACGAATTGCCGCAGCAGATCGGCGAGACCTGGCAGGCCGATGCCCGGCCGCTGCTAACCTGGATGACCGTCGAGGACGTGCCGGTGCGTCCCTGGGCCATCCTGGTGGCAAATGTGGACGAGGATTTGATTCTCAACGCCGAGCTGTGTCCGGAACCGCCGGACGACGAAGCCCTGTGGAGATGCCTCTTGAAAGCCTTCCTGCGACCGGCCGCGGGCCGGCCCCACCGCCCCGGCATCCTGCAAGTGGCCAGCCAACAGCAGCTCGAGGCGGTCGGAGAGAAGCTGGCGACCGCGGGAATCGAGTGCCGGGTCAGCACAAACCTGCCGCTGCTCGACACCATGTTCGAGGAGTTGGGAAAGCGATTCGCCGCGCCTGCCCCCAGAAGCTCCCTGTTGAACTCCCCCGGGGTCACACCCCAGGTGGTCGGCCGCTTCTTCGACGCGGCCGCGGGTTTCTACCGCCGGGCCCCCTGGCGAAAGTTGACCGGCGACGTGCCGATCAAAATCGAGTGCGACAAGTTCCAGAACGGAACCTGGTATGCCGTGGTGATGGGCCAGTCGGGGATGACGCAGGGCCTGGCGATGTATGAGGACCCGGCGCTGTTGCGCGAGGTCCTCTCAGGTGATCTTGACGAGGAACAAAGCGCCCGGCGCACCTCCGGCTTGGGACTCACCTTCGGCGAGGCGTTCGAGATCGCCGTGCAAGACCTCGATGCCGCGGAGAAGCACCACTGGCCGGTGGCCGGACCGGAAGCCTACCCCAGCGCGTTTCGTGTCAATCCCGGCCTGGCCTTGCGCACGCCGCTGGCCTGGGAACTGGAGCTTCTGGAAGGCTGCTTGCGCGCGATCCCGGAGTTCGTCGCTGCCGGCAGCGTCCCATGGTCCGGCACGGTCCCCGCGGCCTCGGGCGTATTGCCCTTGCGCCTATCATGGTATGAGACGGGCTGATCGGGCGCCCCGGGTCGCTCTACGGCTCTGGGTCCCAAGCCCCCAAGACCGCAGGGCCAGTGCGCATCCTCTGGCGCAAGGAAGGCCGCGGCCCAGGCCCGCCGGTGTCCCGTTCGGCGGCTGCGCGCAGACCCTCGGGGAATGAAAGCCGAGAGCGGAGAACACAGGCGAGCCGCGGGGTTTACCCCCACGCGAAGCAAAGCGGAAGACAAAAGCCGGTGGGTCTCGCTACCGCTCGGCCCACCCTACAAGTTGA
>CAYXPN010000080.1:0-18256 GCA_964467075.1 uncultured Planctomycetaceae bacterium | reverse complement strand
CCGGGCACGATCATCTCGCTGATCAGGAAGAAGTAGTTGAGCTGGGCGAAGGTGAAGTTCTGGCCCGCCCGCCGGGCCACCACAATGGCCGCCCCTACTTTGCGGCGCAGGAAATTGTCGTTGTGGCGCGCCACATAGCCCACCCGATCCAGCAGGGCCATGGTCTGCGGAGTGGCTGAGCCGAAGTAGACCGGCGAGCCGACGAGGATGCCGTCGGCCTCGATGAACCGCTCGATCATGCCCTCGAAGGCCGGGTCTTCCTGCACACAGCGCACTTCCTCGGCCGTGCGACACCCTTCGCAGGCAGTGCAGGGCTTGATGGGCCGATCGGCCAGGGAGACGAACTCCGTGTGGATGCCCTCCTGCCCGAGCACCTCCAGGGCGGTCTGGACCAACAGATCGGTATTGCCCCCTGCGCGGGGACTGCCGGAAATGCCTAATGCTTTCATGGACGAAGACCCTCAGATCGGGTTTCAGTGAGTCCGCCGGGCAGTAGCAGCGGCTGCCGGGCCCAGCGGCCCGGAGGGTGCGTGCTTTGCACGCACGCCCTGCGCACGGGGCTCACGGTGCGCGGCTTGGAGGCACGCGGTGCGGACGATGCGTGCGTGCGCGCACGTAGTTTACCCAACCGTCGGGCGGAACACCACCGCCGGACTTGTGCGCCTACACCAGTCCTTTGCGCAGGGCCCACAGTGCGGCCTGGGTCCGGTCGCCCACGCCGATCTTGCGCAGGATGTGCTGCACGTGCTCCTTGACCGTCTCGTGGCTGATCTCCAGGCGCTCGGCGATCTCGACGTTCGTCAGGCCTTCGGCCACCAGGCCGAGCACTTGCTGCTCACGGCGGGTCAGGCACGCCTCCAGATCGGCGTCCGACGGGCCCGTGGCCACCGCGGCACTCACTCGCCGCAGACAGGCCCGAGTCCAAAGCGACTCGCCGGCAGCCGCTCGACGAATCGCCGTCAGCAGCGCCTCGCGCGTGAAGTCCTTCAGCAGCAACCCCGCGGCCCCGAAGGCATGGGCCTTGGCAAAGTGGACCGGGTTGTCCTCCGTGCTGGTCATCACCACGGGCAAATCGGGCCGATCGAGCTTGATCTGGTTTAGTGCGCGCAGCCCGTCGCCGCCCGGGAAACGCACCGCCAGCAACACGACATCCGGCCGCACGGTCTCGATCATCTCCACCGCGGCTTGGGCGGTGTGAGCCTCGGCGGCCACCTGGATGTCCGTTCCACCCAGGAACTGCTTGATGCCCTCTCGGGCCAGCTCCTGCGCATCAGCGATCAACAGCCTGACACTCATGGGAAGCTCCCTGAGACAGACTTACTGGGGGGTGGTTCCCACCATAGCACCTCGGCACGCGGGGGGTCAAGAGGCTGGCCCCGCTCTTGGAGGATTTCCCTTTACCATTCCCCCCGCATGGGGCATTGGCGAGCCTGCGGGCGCTGGCCTGAGCCTGCAACTCCGGGTAGATTCGCTATTTGAGGAAGGCAAAAAGGCCCGCCGGTCGGGCCAATCGGGACGCAGACCGGCTGGCGGGGGAACACGGATCATGAGCGTGGAACACGGTTTTTCCGACCACCCGAGGCCAGCAGCCCCCCCGCAGCAAGCACCCACACCCGAACCGCCGCGACAGGCAGTCCGGCTGCTGGCCTGGGCCTTGGCCGCGGTGGCGGTCGTGTTGGTGCTGGGCATTGCGGCCACGCTCGTGGTCCGAGCAGTCCTCTCCGGGGCGAACGGCCCGCCGGAGGCATCCACACCCAAGGCGCAGAGCATTGCCCAACTGGTTGCCCGGCTGCGCAGCGGGCCGGATGCCGCGGCCCGGCACGACGCGGCGCGGGCGTTGGCGGCCGCGGGTCCGGAGGCGGTGCTGGCGGCATTGGACGGCGTGGCCGAGGTCCGCCCCGACCAGAGCGCCATGCAGCTCGATGAGCCGGCCGTGCAAGCGCTGGCTGCCGAGGCTCAAGAGGTCGTTCCTGTGCTGGCCGACGGCTTGGCTTCGACCAGGCCGGACGTTCGTCTGGGTGCGGCCGCGGTGTTGCGCTCGATGGGACCCGCGGCGGCCGAGGCGGTCGGCCCCCTGGCCGCGGCCTTGCAGGATGAGAACCGTTGGGTCCGCTGGTATGCGGCCGAGGCGTTGGGGGAAATCGGCCCCCAGGCAGGCTTTGGGGTCGATGCCCTGCTCGCGGCCGCGGAGCACGAGGATCGCTATACGCGGCGGCGCGCGGCGGCGGCCCTGGGACAGCTTGGTCCGGCCGCCCGACCCGCGGTGGCGGCCCTGGAACACGTGGCCCAAGAGGACCGCGACCTGACCGTGCGGCGGGCCGCGCGCACCGCCCTGTATCAGATCGATCTGGAACGGATCGCGGCCGAGGCTGCTGCGCAGGCAACGCCCGAGGTGCGCAAGTTGATCGACCGGCTGGGCAGCGCAGACCCGCACGAAAGCGTGGCCGCGGCCAATGCCCTCTCGCGTCTCGGTCCCCAAGCGGCCGCGGCCCTACCCGCCCTGGTCTTGGCGCTGAGGCGCGAGGACAAATGGGTCCGCGTGGCCGCGGCCGAGGCGCTGGGGGCCATGGGGCGGCTGGCGCATCCGGCCCTGGCCGATCTGAGACGGGCGGCTGGGGCCGAAGAGCCCGAGGTGCGTGCTGCGGTCAAGCAGGCCATCGGACAGATCGACCCGCTATCGTCGGGCGGTTGAGGGGCTGAGTGCGGGGGGCCGTTCTCCTCGCCCGCCTGGCTGGACTGTCCGGCGGGTAGCACCTCGGCCGGCTCCTCGGGCGGCGAGCCCAGCAGCATCCCGGCGATGGCCGCGGTCATGAAGGCGGCCAGGGCCCCGGCGATCATCGAGCGGAACCCATAGCGCGCAAAGTCCGGCCGCCGCTGGGGTGAGAGGGTGCTGATGCCGCCGATGGTGACCGCGATGGAGCCGAAGTTGGCAAAACCACAGAGGGCATAGGTAGCGATGATGAAGGACCGCGGGCTGATGGCGTCTCTGTACTTCATCAGGCTGCCGTAGGCCACGAATTCGTTGAAGATCGTCTTCTCGCCGATCAACACGCCCACCGTGGATGCGTCTTCCCAGGACACCCCCAGAATCCATGCCAGCGGAGCGCAGAGCCAGCCGAGGAACAGTTCGATGGTCGGCTCGGAGCCGCCCAGCCACCCCTGGACTGTCGGGACATTGCCGGCTGGGCTGAGATAGGCCAGGGCATTGTTGGCCAGCGAGGTCAGCCCGGCCAGGGCCCAGTTGGCCACGTGGACCAGGGCGATAAAGGCGATCAACATGGCCACGATGTTGAGCACCAGCTTGAGCCCTTCGCCCGCCCCGCGACAGGCCGCGTCCAGCAGGTTGGCGTCGGTGCGCGGCACCTCCACGCGCACCTGGCCCTTGGTGGGCGACTGCTCGGTCTCGGGAACCATGATCTTGGAGACTACCAAGGCCGCAGGGGCCGAAACCAGCGAGGCCACGGCCAGGTGGCCCGCCAGCACACCGGCCGTCTCCCGGTCGGGCGCCATGCCCACGTAAGCCGCCATCGTGCCCCCGGCCACCGTGGCCATGCCCGCAGTCATCATGGCCATTAGTTCCGAGCGGGTCATGGTGTCGAGATAGGGGCGCACGACCAGCGGGGCCGTGGTCATGCCCACGAACACGTTGGCCGCGGCACAGAGCGATTCCGAGCCCGAGGTGTCCATCACCCAGACCATCGCGCGGGCCATGAGCTTGACGATCCACTGCAACACGCCCAGGTAGAACAGCATGGCCGTCAAGGTGGAGAAGAGGATCACGGTGGGCATCACGGTGAAGGCGAAGGGCGGGCCGCCGTAGGTGTCTTCGAACCAGCGGTCGAAGAAGAAACGGCCGAAAACGAACTGGGCCCCGCGGTCGGAGCAGGCGATCAGCCCGAGCATCACGGTTTCGACCACGCGGAACACCACGTCCCTAAGCGGGGTGGCCAGCAGCAGCACGGCGAGCAACAACTGGAGCACGACGCCGCTGAGGATCAGGCGCAAGTTCATCGCGCGCCGGTTCTCCGACAAGAGCCAGGCCAGCAAGATCATCGTCAGCAGGCCGCAGAAACTCACCAGGCGTTCCATGGCAAGTGGCTCCTTGGGGCCGTGGGGGAAAGACGTGTGCTCCGGGGGCACCTCGGCCACAAGGCGGACCCTGTGGAGCAACACGCCGGCTACGGGCCCACAGTTTGCCCTGGTTGGGGCCCGAAGGGAAGCCCGGTAGCGAGCCGGCTTGCTTGATCCCGCGGGGAAAGCGGGCAGTCAGATCATGGCGAGCCGGCGGCGTGAGCCGCCGGTTTGGCCGGCATTGCGGAAACCGCCGCAGCGATTCACTCGGCAAGCGCGATTCGGTCCCTGTGCTCTTGCCATGGGACGTTGTTGCGTGGTTCCGCCCGAACCGGGAGCTGACGCTCCCGGCTCGCCGTTGCCGGCGCGGCAAAGCCGTCGCCGTTGCCGCGGAACCGTCGCCCTACTGCGAGCCCCACTCGGTTTCGTAGAGATCGCCGTAGGGCATCCAGTACTGCTGGTTGAGCTCAAAGTCCGTCGGATCGATCTGCGAGGGCCGATAGCTGCTCACGTGCCCGTCGCCGAAGAGCACGTTCGCTGTACCCAAGTGGCGCGGGGCGACCTGGTCCAGCCAGATGTCGCCACCGTCGGGCGCCGCCAGGTCGGCCACCACCTTGTGGTACTCGATAACGAGTATCTTGTGGGAACCGTGCTGGAACCGGTGGGCACGGCTGTTCATGCCGTAGTCGGCCCGGCCGCTGGCCGCGGTGAACCCACCCGTGGCGCCCGGCATCTGGCCTTTGGCCACCGAGAGCACCTTGGTGCCGTCGGGTGCGTAGTAATCGCTGCTGAACGAGCCCTGGGCCTGGACTTCGGGCGTGGGATTCGGTCCGCGGTCGTTGGCCACACAGGTCACGCGCTTCACCCCGGTGCCCTGGTCCTCGAAGCGCAGCACCAGATCGTCCCAGTCGCCGCCGCTGTCGTGATACTCGAAAACCAACTCATAGGACGCGCTGCCGAACTCGCCCGACTGGGCCCGGCAGTGCGGCCCCGGCTGGCAGTCGATGCGGATGGTTCCGCCCGGGTGGCGCGTGAGCATCACCCAACCCACCGGCGGCAGCTCTTCTTCCTCTTCCTCTTCCTCGCCGTTGGGGCAGAAGAACAGGGTGCCCACACCTTCCATGTACGGCGTCAACTCCGAAATCCAGCCCGCCGCATACAGCGGCGTCTGCACCTTGGACCTGCGCAGCTCATAAGCCCTGCCCATCTGATACAAATTGTTCTTGCACTGGTGGCGGCGTACCATTTCAGTGGCCGTCTGCACGCCGGGCAACAGCAGTGAGACGAGAATGCCGATGATCGAGATCACCACCAGCAGCTCCACCAGCGTGAAACCGCGCGTCGTGGATCGAAACCTGGAAGCCATACCCGTTCCCCTTTATCAACAATGAGTTCACGCGGCGTACGCCTTGCTCCGGCCGGCCCTGCACGCCGCTTTGCCCTTCGTCCGCCATGCATATGGCAAATACCCGAAAAGCCCCGCCCTCGCCTTGCGGCAGTTCGCCCCGGGTTCACTGGTCCGAGCCGCGGTAAAACTGTTGCAAGTCCGGAAGCATCTCGCGATAAATGGCCTTCATCCGCGCCAGGTCCTCCGCCCGCTTCTGCGGCGGGTCAGTAGCCCGAAAGCCGTAGTCCGCACCCATGATCGTGCGCGCCGCGGCCCCGGCCTTGCCGCGGATGCGCGGATCGGAATGTTCCATCAACTCGAACAAGCGGGGCAGGTCCTGCCAGCGCCGGGCCTTGCCCGCCGCCTCCAACAGCGGCACCATCACTTCGGGCTCGTCGTCGCGGTATTCCTGCAGCAGGCGCCCGATCTGCGGGCTTGCCTGCGGGCCGTGGCGCACAAGCTGTCGCGCCGCCTGGACCTTTTGCTCGGTGGTCGAGGCGTCGAGCACCTGCTCTTCGAGCACCTGGGGGGGATCGAGCCGCGGCTCATTCGGCCAAAGCCAGCGCACCGCGCCCACCAGGGCGGCAATCACGCCTCCGGCAATGATCAGCCCATAGACTACTTGTCGCATCGGTCCGCCAATCATCTGAGCGGTCCAGCCTTCAAGAACTCGACCCCAGCGAGGATTCCCGGCGACTGGACTGCCGTAAGCCGTGTTCCCCAAAGCCGTTCGGCCAAGTCCGCCCCAACTCCCCAATCCGCTGAATCACCGTGCCGCCTTCGATACCACCTCCCGCATGAAGCGTCCTCAGGTGTACGCCGTTGTCTGCGTGCTTAACCGCCTTTGGAGTCTTGCAACGACAGGAGATACTCGGGAAGGACGTATTCCTCCGGTATCTGCCGTTCTCTGGGAAGGTAAATCACCACCTGGATGTCGAGGCCAGCAAGTTCCCGGCACATAACGGGCCCCACGTCTTTCCAATCCAGTCTTCCTAGGCCGCAGCCGAGGGCCGGCATCGCCAGGGACTCGACTCCTTCAGTCGCATAGTTGTTCCTAATCCATTGGAGTCCTTTTTGGATAGCTTCCAAGTCCGACTTGTCGCGCCAATGCCGTTTCGTCGGGAAAAGGAGAAACCATTTTTCCGCGTTGGGCCCCGGCAAGCTGCCCGGCTCGTCGGCTAGCTCTTCGTCGATGCAAGTCTCCCGTTTGTATAGATAAGGTCTGCCCATGCTCAGTTTTCTGCGTCGGCAAGCGTCCTGGTAGTGCACGTAAACGTCGGGAAACTGATACTTCGCCCGGGAGGCCAGGCCCTTCCCCATCACCCCGACTACGTTGACGCTGACCGTAAGGGTCTGCATTGTCGAGAAAAACATATCTCCGTGTGCCAGGAACAACTTGTCTGTGATACGGGCTTGCCTGGCGGGCCTAAAGAACATGGCGGGTTCCGGGACCACAGCCACCGGCGCCGGCAAATTGAACCGCTTTACCTTTTGCGCTGCTTCATGATTCGCGACGAAAACCGTATGGATCTCGTCCGCAGGTATCAAGCCGGGCACGAGGCACTCGGCCATGATCTTTCGCTTCGATCCGTCGTTAGCATTCCAGAAACCGGACTGGATGATGGGCCAGATCTCCGATAGCCGTTTGCGTCCTTCGGCTGAAGGCACAATCTCCGTCGCCCCGCTGGCCGCGTTACCCAGCGCAATCAAGGCGCTCGGGTCCGACAGTCTCTGCGGGCGAAGCCCCAGGACCGCGATCTCTGCCGCGTCTTTTTCGTGCAAAACGCGATAGAGCATAGGATTTCGAGCCTGAAAGTAAGTGTTGGCAAAATCCCAAAGGCTCTTGCCGCCAGGAGCAGTGCGCTCCCGGCGGTTGCTGACAATGGACTTGTCGTAGATCGGGGTATACTCGAGCCTCCGTTCCAAAACCAGCCGATGGCTGAGGATGCCGTGCCGGAGAATCGACGGCACGTTGTCGATATGGGTGATGTAGTAAAGGGCTGTTACATCGGGCGCCTTGCTGGCCATCTTCATCTCCTCGACGCTCTTTGTGCCGCTCGGCCGCGAGCGTCGTCACAACACGCCCATTTGCACTCTTGCCAGCACAACCTCTTCATTCTACCAATTCCCCGGCGAGATTGGCAATGGCCGTCCCTAAGGGCCAGCCGCCTGCCTGTGGCGCGCCTGCGCGTGGCTTCTGCGGCCTTCGGGTTGCCGGCGCCGTGGGGCCGCGGGCTCACCCGCCGCCCGGACCGGGATCGTCGGGCCCGAACCGCCCGCGAAACTCGTCCGCGGGATACTTCTGTTCGTTCAGCGCCATCTTCCGTTGCACCGCTGCGGCCAAATCCACACCCAATTCGTTGGCCATGGCCAGCAGATAACACAGCACGTCGGCCATCTCCTCGCCCACCGCTTCGCGCCGACGCTCGTCCTGGGCCAGCTCCCACGACTGCTCGGGCGTGAGCCACTGGAAATGCTCCATCAGCTCGGCCGCCTCAACGGCCAGCGACATGGCCAGATTCTTGGGCGAATGGAACCGCTGCCAGTCGCGCCGATCGACAAACTCGGCGACCTGCTCTCGGAGCTGCGCGATCGTGGTCTGCGCATCAGACATCTGCCGGCCTTTCCCCGCAGGCGAATTTCCCGTCCCGTGGAACCATTGTCGCCCACCTCGGCCCAAGACGCCAGGGAGCCCGGCGCAGAGACGGCAAACGCCGCAGGAAGCCCGGCGCGCACACTCGCCGGTAGAATCAGAATCAGCGCCTGCGGGCCGGCACCAGGTGCGGGCCTCGGCCAGGGCTTGCAGCCCGCACGTGTGCCACCGCTTGCCCGACGGGCAAGCAGTGCTTTGAGCGGCAAGGCCGAGCGGCCCTACTCGAACCCCGGCAGCGCCAACTGCACGGGCGGATGGACCCGCTCCTGGTAGCGCTGGCGGTAACCCTCGGCCAGATGGATCATCAGCTCCAGCACCAGCAGATCGGCCCGCGTCATCACGTGCCGGGTGCTGCGCGTGCCCAGTCCGCGGATCAGCTCTTCGAGCACCAGCACGTGCAGGCGCATGGTCCGCCGCGCGCCGAGCCCCACGCCGATCATCACCTCGGCCAGCCTGCGCAGCTCGCGGGCCAGGTTGCCGGAGCCCATGATCACGTAGGTGCGCAGCAGTTCGCGGTAGTGATGGACGAGCTGCTCGGGAAACTCGGAAAAGGTGGGCCTGGAACCGTGGGGCTGTCCGGCGGGGGCCCTGCGGAGCGAAGTGCGCAACGCCTCCAGCTCCACAACCAGCGCTTGCTGCTGGCTCAGCAGCCGGTCGGCCTCTTCGTGCTCGCGCTGGCGGCGCGCGTATTCGGCCTGGCGAAGCCGATGGTTCTCGCGCAGCAAGCGGCGGTATTCCAGGGCCCGGGCAGCCGCCCAAATCAGGTGATGGGTGGTGGCGGAGTTGACACACAGATAGCCGTCCGCCCCGGCCTGAAAGCAGCGCGCGGCCATTTCCTGCTCGGTCTGATTGCCGAGCACCACCAGCGCCGTGTCGCCGCCGCCCGCCCGATGGCCTTCGACCACCGCCAGTGCATCGAGCAGGCCCGGCTCATGGGTCGCCAGCACCAGGTCGAACAGATCGTCGTGCAGCCGAGCCATGCCGGCCACAGCGCCGGTGGCCATTTCCAGGGCAATCTGCGCGGGCGCCTCCACGGCAAAAGCTTCGGCCAGCCACGCGCCGGTCTTTCGGGGCGTAGTGACAAACAGCACCCTGAGCGAGGGTCCAAGCCGGGGAAGCTCGTGCCCGTCCTGCCCCTTGCGGCCTTTCGGGTGTTCGACCGATACGCTCATGGCGGATTGCCTCGGACTTGGCGCCCGGCAGCGGCGATCAACCGCGCCCGGCCCAGCAGCCCGGTTTGGTTCGCTTCCGCTGGGGCCCGCCGGCGCGACCCCTCGATGGCGGGGGCAGCAGTGGACGGCTTTGTTGCCAGCGACCGAAATGAGGGCCGGTACTGTATCGAAGGGCCGCGCGCGGGTCAACGCCAGGCAGGTGCGAGGCAAAAGGCGAGGGCAAAGCAGCGGCAAAGCTTCGCTCCGCAGGGCATTTCGACGTAGCGGGCCGCGACGAAACTTGGCACAATGTCCATTCCCACGCGCCTGCCGGGCTCGGGCGGCGATCACGTCGAGCAGCACCTTTGCAATGGGCTCTGGCACTGCCATTGGGGGGGGAGGCGTACCTGGGTCCAGCAGTGGTCCAAGCCAGCGGCCATACCCGAAAGCGCATCGCGCCCGGCAGCGGCGGATTTCCCCCAGGCCCCTTCGATTCCCCACGTCCCGTAGTCCACGTGAAGCTCCCCCATGGCCCGGATTGCGTATCTCGACTGCCTGAGCGGCATCAGCGGCGACATGACCCTCGGCGCGCTGGTCGATGCCGGGGTGTCGCTCGATAGGCTCAACGCCGCGGTGGCTTCCTGCGGGCTGGAGAGTTGCCGTTTGGTGGCCCGGACCGTGAACAAGTGCGGCTATCGAGCCACGCAGGTGGTCGTGGAACACGAGCCCGAGCACACCCATCGCCATCTGAGCCACATCCTGGCCATGATCGACTCCGGCGAGCTGACCGACCGGCAGAAGCAGCTTGCCCGAGCGATTTTCACGCGCCTGGCCGAGGCCGAAGCCCACGTCCACGGCACGAGCATCGAAAAGGTCCATTTCCACGAGATCGGCGCGGTCGATTCGATTGCCGACGTGGTGGGTGCGGCCGTGGGATTCGATCTGCTGGGGGTCGAGCGGGTGGGCGCCTCGCCCGTGCCGCTGGGCAGCGGCCGCATCCGGATTGCCCACGGACCGTGCAATGTGCCGGCGCCGGCCACCGCGGAACTGCTGCGCGGCGTGCCGCTGGCGGAGTCACAGGTCGAGGCCGAGCTGACCACGCCCAGCGGGGCCGCCATCCTGGTGACCCTGGCCGGTTCGTTCGGCCCCTTGCCGCCCATGCGCATCGAGCGGATCGGCTACGGGGCGGGCCAGAAGGACCTGACCGAGCAGGCCAACGTGTTGCGCTTGTTCGTGGGCCAGACGATCGAACCGGGGGCCGCGGAACAGGTCTGCCTGCTGGAGACCAACCTGGACGACCTGAGCGGCGAGATGGTCGGCTACTGCACAGATCGGCTCTGGGAGGCGGGCGCGCTGGATGTTTCGACCGCCGCGATCCAGATGAAGAAAGGCCGGCCGGGCGTGCGCCTGAGCGTGCTCTGCCGACCGGCCGACGCCGAGACCATGGAGGCGATCCTGTTCGAGGAGACCACCACGCTGGGCATCCGGCGCTCGACCGTCCACCGCCGCGTGTTGCCCCGCCGGACCCACCGCGTGCAGACCGCCTATGGAGCGGTGGACGGCAAGGTGGGTTTCCTGGCCGACGGCACGGTGCGCTTTGCCCCGGAGTACGAGTCGTGTCGCCGGATCGCCGCCAAGCGCAATGTGCCGCTTCGGGCCGTTTACGAGGCAGCCCACCAGGCCTTCCGGCCCGACGAGGTCAAGCCGGGCTGATATGCCGTTTGGGCGCTGAGGTTCAACGGAGGAGCCACACGGCTCAACGGAGGGAACCACCATGGGGCTGCTGGCAAGTTCCCAACTCCTCACGAGCCTGTTCCTGGTCGGTTTGGCGCTGACCGCGGCAGGGCTGCTGATGCGCGCCTCGCGCCGGCTTGCCCGGCGCACCAGTGCTGCTGAGCCGATCGTCGACAGCCGGCACATGGTGGAGCCCCGCGGCCCGAACACCGCGGGCCCGCCCGCGGAACTCACCCAATGGGAGGTCCAGATGCACGAGACGGCCCGGGACTTGTCGGGCCGGCTGGCCAGCCGCATCTCGGCACTGCAAGCCCTGGTGGCCGAGGCGGATCGGGCGGCCGCCCGGCTGGAGGCCGCGCTGGCCGAAGCGCGCCGGCTCGCTGCCCGAGCGGATACACACCGCGGGGCAAGCACGCAAGCATCGGGCCTTCGCGCGTCAGGGTTCGAGAACAGCGACGCTCTGCCTGCGGCAGGGGCGCAACGGCAAATGCCGCAACCGGCGCAAGAGGCGACCGACGGCGCGTCGTCTGCCCACCGGCCACGGTCGGGCAACGGCGAAGCGTCGCCAGCGCCGCGCTGTTCGCAGCAACCGCGCGAGGAAATCTGCCTGCTGTCCGACTACGGCTTCGAGCCCGCCGAGATTGCCCGACGCACCAGCACCCCGTTGGGCGAGGTGGAGCTGATCCTCAGTCTGCGTCCGCGGGACTGACCGGCGAGCCGGCTTGCTCTCATTGCTCTTCCCGGACCTCGGCCTCGTGGCCCAGCAGCATGTCGAGCGCCAAGAGCATCTGGCCGGTGCCCAGGGGCACCTGCGCCATGGTGTCGGCAAACGCGGCCAGGGTGCGCCGCGCCGCGTCGAGATACTGCTGCCGGCCCGTATGGCGTGCCAGGCACAACAGCGCGGCGGCCGCCAGACCGTTGCCGCTGGGTGTGGCGCTGTCGAAGATGTCTTTCTTGCGTGCGATCAGCGGCCCATGGTCGGCCGTGGTGTAGAAGAAGCCGCCGCCTTCGGTGTCGGCGAATCGCTCCAGCAGCTCGTCGGCCAGGCGCTCGGCGGTTTCGAGCCAGCGGGCCGAGCCGGTGGTCTCGTAGAGCGTGATCAGGGCCCCGGCCAGGGCCGCGTAGTCGTCGAGAAAGGCAGGACATCGGGCAATGCCGCGCCGCCAATAGTGACGCAGCCCGCCGTCGGCACCGCCCAGTTCGCTGAGCAGGAAATCCGCTGCCTCGGAGGCTGCCTGCTCGTAGCGCGGCTCTGCGAACAGGTGTCCGGCGCGGGCCAGGCTGTCGACAGTTAGGGCGTTCCAGCTTGTGAGCACCTTGTCGTCGCGTGCCGGCCGCGGCCGGCGCGAGCGCGCGGCCAAGAGTCTCCGCCGGCTTTCGGCCAGTTCGCTGCGCAGCTCATCTGCGGGGCGCTCAAGGGCCCGGGCCCAGTGCTCGATGGGCTGCGCGAGATGGAGGATGTTTCGGCCTTCGAAATTGCCGGGTCCGCTCACGTCGTACACCTGGGCGAACCTGCCGGCCGCCTCGGATTGGAGCACTTCAACCACCTCGTCGAGCGTCCAGAGGTAGAATCTCCCCTCCTCGCCCTCGCTCTCGGCGTCTTCGGCACTGTAGAACGCGCCGCCCGCGTCGCTCATGTCGCGCAGCAGGTAGTCCAGCGTGGCTCGGGCCACGTCGGCGAACTCCGTCCTTCCGGTGGCCTGCCAGGCGTCGAGATAGCAGCCGGCCAAAAGTGCGCTGTCGTAGAGCATCTTCTCGAAATGGGGCACCAGCCAGGCGGCATCCAGGCTGTAGCGATGGAAACCGCCGCCGAGGTGGTCATGGATTCCACCCGCGGCCATCTGCCCAAGGCTCAAGGCCGCCATCTCCAGCAGCGCTTCGCCGCCCTCCTGCCGGCCACGATGGATTAGCAGGTTCAGCAGCGTGGCCTGGGGAAACTTCGGCCCGGGGCCGAATCCGCCGTGCTGTTCATCGAAACCCGCGGCCAGGGCCACCTCGGCCCGGCGCAGCGGACGGTCGCCCAGCGGGCGCTCGGGATCGCCGCTCGGGTCGTTCTCCTGCAAGAACCGGGTCAGGCGCGAGGCCTGGCGCAGCACGTCCGCGCGCCGCTGGTCCCAAGCCTCGGCCACGGCCGTGAGCACCTGGTCGAAACCCGTCAGCCCGCCCGAACTCTGCCGCGGCCAGTAGGTGCCCCCGAAGAACGGCTCTTGGCCGGGAGTGAGAAACACCGACGTGGGCCAGCCCCCTTGGCCGGCCAATGCCTGAACGGCCTCCATGTAGATGGCGTCCACGTCCGGACGCTCCTCCCGATCCACCTTCACACTGACGAAGTCCTCGTTCAGCAGCCGGGCGATCTCCGCATCGGCGAAACTCTGGCGGGCCATCACGTGGCACCAATGACACGAGGCGTAGCCGATCGACAGGAAGATAGGCTTCTGCTGCTCATCGGCCGCGCGAAATGCTTCCTCGCCCCAGGGATACCAGTCCACCGGATTCTCGGCGTGCTGGAGCAGGTAGGGGCTCAATTCGTTGCTCAGACGATTGGGCATGAGCGGATCTCTCTTCTTGCGATGGAGGGGGCGAACCGCGTATCGCAACCACGCGGCCTGGCTTGGGTTCGGAGCACAACCGGCGGCCCGCTAGTAGTCCGACACACCTGAAGTGTCGAGTTGGGTGTCACTGCTGGCTTGTCCAGCAGTGCCAAATACACGGGTGGGAAAGCCACCCGTGCCACCCCACAGTTTACCCGTGTCGGACTACGGGGCCGCTCGGCGCACCTCCCGCACGGGAGCACCTCCCGCGACCGGGGCCACATCGGGTGAATTCTATGAAGCCAGTCGCGCAGAGACACCCGGTTTCGTGCCGTAATCCCGCAAACAATCGTGCGAGAGGCCGTTCAGCCGGCGTGCGGAGGCGAGCCGGAGCCGCGCCCTTTTCGGCCCGCGAGTCGCAGGAGACTTTTGGGCGGACGAGTCGCACAAAAGGGGCAAGAGGCGGGTCTTGGCGCTGCGCCCGCCGCCGGACACCTGGCCCGAAGAGAGCAACCACCACGGGAGAAAACGATGTGTAGGCCGGAACAAGTCGCCCGAGCGACGCCGTTCCGGCATCAGCATTGGGCCGGAACAGCGCTCAGGCTCGTTCCGGCCTACGATGCTTGAGCCACCCTACGTGTCTTCCCGCCGCCGCGCGTGTTGGCGTGGCGGTCACCCAGAAGCCCAACGGGCTTCCTCACCGTAGCCCCGGGGCAAGCGAAGCGCCGCCCCGGGGTTTGGTGGCCCCACAACCCGTCGACCCTGAAGGGGTTGTTCACTCGCCAAGGCAGGGGATGTGTGTGCAGTAAGTTCCTGCGATGTTGCCCCCAGGCTACGGTGACAGATGGCCTTCGGCCATAAGTGCTTTGCCAGGGGCGCGCTGTTGTGAAGCACGTTTCGTGCCCCAGCGGCGTTACCTACAAGACCCACGCACACACAGTGTTACACGTTTTCCTTACGAGCAGCCCATGCTGTTGCCGCAGTTGTGGCAGACGTAGCAGTTGCCGCAGCGCACGGTGATCGCCCCGCAGTTGTCGCAGCTCGGCGCATCGGCCTGGTAGGCGGCAAACTGCTCGCTCATCCCCGCCAGCCCGCCCGTCTCAGCCGCGGCCTGCTGGCTTGGTGCGCCCGCGGGTTCGAGTTGGCGGACCTGCGCGCGCCGCGGGGAACCGTTGCCCTGGCCGGTCGCACGTCGGTCCGCAGCATCTCCGGTCGGCGAAGCACCGGCCGCGGCCTCCTGCCCGGTATCTTGCCCGCCGGCCTTCGTGGCGGCGGGCCGTCGCTCGGTTTCCGTTTCGCCCAAGTCCCCGTAGAGCATCTCGACCGAAGGCGTGGCCACACTCTTCTGCTGCTCCCGGCAGGCCGGCAGAAACGTCAATCCCAACCAGCGGAAGATGTAGTCCACGATACTCTTGGCCACGAAGATGTCGGGGTTCTTCGTATGGCCCGTGGGCTCGAAGCGCGTATGGGAGAACTTGTTGACGTAGACCTCCAAGGGCACGCCGTATTGCAGACTCATGGACACCGCGGTGCCGAAGCAGTCCATCAGGCCGCCCACCGTGCTGCCCTCCTTGGCCATGGTGATGAACAGCTCGCCGGGCCGGCCGTCGGGATAGAGCCCCACGGTGATGTAGCCCTCGTGGCCCGACACGCTGAACTTGTGGGTAATCGACTTGCGCGTATCGGGCAGGCGCTCGCGGCGCGGGGCGGGGGCGGGTTTCTCCTCGGCGCGCCCTTTGGCCTTGGTGGTGACCGGCTGCACCTCCTTCGAGCCGTCGCGATAGATGGCCAGCGCCTTGAGCCCCAGGCGCCAGCCTTCCATGTACGCCTCGGCCACGTCCTCCGGCGCGGCATCGCGCGGCATGTTCACGGTCTTGGAGATCGCGCCGGAGAGAAACGGCTGGGCCGCGGCCATCATGCGGATGTGGGCCTTCCAGGGAATCGAGCGGGTGCCGTGCGGCGGCTGGAACGCGCAATCGAACACCGCCAGGTGCTCAGTCTTCAGGTCGGCCGCCCCTTCGATGGTCTCTTCGCGTTCGATATGGCCCAGGATGGACTGGATTTCCGCCTCGCTGTAGCCCAGTTGCTTCAGCGCCAGGGGCACGGTGCGGTTGACGATCTTCAACATCCCGCCGCCGGCCAGTTGCTTGTATTTGACCAGCGCGATATCCGGCTCAATGCCCGTGGTGTCGCAGTCCATCATGAAGCTGATCGTGCCCGTGGGCGCCAGCAGCGTGGCCTGGGCGTTGCGGAAGGCGTGGCGCCGCCCGCGCACCAGCACCTCGTCCCAGAGCCTGCTGGCGGCTTGGCGCAAGTAGTCGGGGCAGGCGGGGATCTTCTCGACCTGCTCCCAGTGCATCTCCATCACGTGCAACATCGCGTCGCGGTTCTCGTCGTAGGCCTCGAAGGGGCCCCGGGCTTCGGCCAGCTCCGTGCTGGTGCGGAAGGCCGCGCCGTGCATCAAGGCGGTCACACAAGCGCAGATGCCGCGGCCCTCGTCCGAATCGTAGGGCAACCCGCCGGCCATGATCAGGCTGCCCAGGTTCGCATAGCCCAGCCCGATGGGCCGGAAACGGTGGCTCATCAGCGTAATCCGTTCGGTGGGATAGCTGACATGATCCACCAGGATTTCCTGGGCGATGAACACGATCCGGCAGGCCGCCACGAACCGCTCCACGTCGAAGCTGCCTTCGGGGCGGCGGAACTTCATCAGATTCACACTCGCCAGGTTGCAGGCCGAATCGTCGAGGAACATGAACTCCGAGCAGGGGTTCGAGGCGTTGATCCGGCCCGCCTGGGGGCACGTGTGCCAGCGGTTGATCGTGCTGTCGTATTGCAGCCCCGGGTCGCCGCAGGCCCAGGCCGCCTCGGCGATCCGCCGGAACAGCTCGCGGGCCGGATAGGTGGGCCCGGCACGGTCGGGCTGGGTGACCCAGCGGGTGGTCCAGGGCTGGTCGGCCTCCACGGCGCGCATGAACTCGTCGGAGACGCGCACCGAGAGGTTGGCGTTCTGGAAGAGCACCGAATCATAGGCCTCCTGCGGATCGTAGCCCTCCGCGATCAGCAGGCGCGCCTTCCGCTCCTCATTGCACTTGCACTGGACGAATTCCATGATGTCCGGATGCCAGTCCTTGAGCGACTGCATCTTGGCGGCCCGCCGCGTCTTGCCGCCGCTCTTGACCACCGCGGCGATCTGGTCGTAGACCCGCATGAACGACAGCGGCCCGGAAGGCTTGCCCCCGCCGGATAGCTTCTCCCGGTGCGATCGCAGCGTCGAAAGGTCCGTGCCCGTGCCCGACCCGAACTTGAAGAGCATGGCCTCGCTGCGCGCGAGCTCCATGATGTCCTCCATGTTGTCCTGCACACTCTGGATGAAGCAGGCGGAGCCCTGGGGATATTCGTAGGGGTTCTCGGGCCGCTCGGCCCGGCCGGTCTCGGGGTTGTAGCGCCAGTTGCAGGCAGCGCCTTTTACGCCGTACTGGTGATAGAGGCCCACGTTGAACCACACCGGGGAGTTAAAGGCGGCGTGCTGGTGCAGGCAGAGCCAAGCCAGCTCGCGGTAGAAGCGCTGGCCGTCCTCGTCGGTGGCGAAGTAGCCGTCCTGCAGGCCCCAGTCGGCGATCGTGCGGCAGACGCGATGGATCAATTGGCGCACGCTGCGCTCGCGCTCCGGGGTGCCCAGTTCGCCGTAGAAATACTTGCTGGACACCACGTTGGTGGCCAGTTGGCTCCACGAGGCAGGAACCTCGCAGTCGGTCTGCTCGAAGACCACCTCGCCGCCGTCGCCTTTGATCGAGGCGGACCTCAGGTCCCATTCCACGGTGGCAAACGGGTCGGCCACGTCGGGCGGGCAGAAGACCGCGGCAATGTTCAGACCGCGATGGCTGCGCTGCGGGGGCGCCGCGGACGGCGAGCGCTCGGAATCAAGGGTGGGAGAAGCATTGGGACGATCGGGGCTTTCCACGGCAAAACTCCTTTTTCCACCTCGGGACGCAGGGCATCCGTTCCTGACTGCCGGCCACGGCGCCGACGGGCTCGGGGGTGAGCCCAGCCAAACGCCGGGCCGTCCGGCAGTCGTCTGACGAAAATCGACTCAAACCGCTAATGAGTGTACATTAGTACATATTCGGCGTCAACGGGCCTGCCACATCCACATGCACAGGGCTCCCGGACGCCCTAACCGGGCTAATCGGCCCAGTCTTTCCAAAGCGCGAAACCGCGCTGCTGCACCCAATATATTGTATGCGATGCCCTGACAACCACAACATATGGGCACAACCCGGGTATCTTAGCCCTTCCGTCCCATCCGTCAATCAACTTTCCCAAGAAAACCCTAACACGTTGCTAATTCGGCACTTGCGCTCTACTAGCACTGCTAGCAATGATGTCACACTAAGCGGCGCGAGCGGCTCCAACCCCTTGCCACTAAAGGGGTTGCGGATTCGAGAGCCCCCTTCGAGCGACGGGGCACCAGGGGCCGGTTTTTCTAAAAAATTGAAACAGTTCAGCGGTCTGGAGTTCGAGTTCCCGAAAGCAGCCACAGGCCCATCGCAGACAAGGTACGCTCGCCGCAGTGCACTCCGGTGCTGGCCACCTGCTTCCGCTCAGGACCGGCTGAAAGCCGGTCTTCACCGTAGCCTGGGGGTAACACCCTTGTCCTTACCCATAAATACTGCGGTTGATCGAGCCTTGGTTTTTCATGGGAGTGGGGGTGCCGGCGGGAGGCTTA
>CAYXPN010000079.1:0-18273 GCA_964467075.1 uncultured Planctomycetaceae bacterium | reverse complement strand
TCTTGTTCCGCGGCGAGGCGCCTATGCCCTGCGCGGCACGTTCCACAACACCCATCCGAAGCGTTGTAGGGTGCGCTGTGCGCACCACGACTGTTTTGGTGGTCGCTAGGGAACTATTTTGGTGCTCGCAGAGCACCCTACTATCTTGGTGCTCGCTACGGAACTGAAGGTGTTCGGGAATTCAGTGCGCCACTGCTCGCCAGAAGCAGTGCGTTGGGCGCTGCCAGCACTGCTTGCCCCACCCTACGCGCCTGCTGTCCATTTTGCTCATATTCCCCAAATTTGGTGCCTGTCACCTTTTCCGGCCCAGGAACCGGCACAGGCGCTGCGCGCGTTGGACCAGCAGGTGCAGCTCGTCTTCCAGCAGTTCGTAGCTGAAATACTGCCGGGCGACCTGGTAGTTCTGATCAACCATTCGCCGGCGGTATTCCTCGTCGTCCAGCACGGTTTGGATTTCGGCCACCGTTTCGTCCGTGGGGAAGCCGTCGAAGACGATCGGCGTCATGCCGCAGGGCTCGATGTCCAACTGATAGATCGCGTAGCGGTTGCAGACGATCGGTCGGCGATGGTAGATCGCCTCCAGAAACGCGTTGCCGAAGCCCTCGTAGGTCGAAGGATAGGCCACTAGGTCGGCCTGCGTGTAGGCGTCGTCGATCGTAAAGAGCGGCTGGCCGTCCGCGGCCGTGCCGCGCTGCGGCGCGATCCAGCGGTCGGCAAACACGATCTTCACTCCCAGCAGCTCGGCATACTCCCGAACCCGCCGCGCATAGGCGTCGCCCTCGTCTCCCGAGGCGTGGGTGATCACCAGCCGGGCCTTGCGCGGCGCGAGTCGGCGCACCAGCTCCACCGCGTGTTCGATACCCTTGCGGGGTACGATGCGCGTGGGCTGCAGCACGAGCAGCTCGTCGGCCGTTAGCCCGATCGCCCGGCGGAACCCGCGCGCATAGTCGTCGGCCGCGGCGGGCGGATGGGCGAAGTCCATCACGTTGGGCACCACCCGGCACGAAAGCCCCGTGCGCCGGCTGAATTCTTCGCCCGCCAGGCTGTTGATCACCACGTGCCTGATCTGCGGCAGGGCCGGCGGAAAGGCCGCGCGCAGGATGTCGTCCACCGCATTGACCAGGAACCGCTCGCGCTCCCAGTAGAAATCGTGATGGTGGGCCACACAGGGGATACCCAACTCCTGCACCAGGCTCACCAGCGCCATGCCCAGCGGCAGGTTCATGGGAATGGTCAGGGCGTTTTCCGCAATCATGATCTCCGCCCCCACCGCCCCCAGGGCCCGGCAGACTTTGTCCCGCAGCACCACCTCCATGCGCAACAGCTCGTTGGTCAGCTCCGGCGAGCGCAGCTCGCGCCCGAACGCCTGCCGGGAGACGGCCTCGATCTCCGGATGGGTGAAATGGGCCTCCTCGACCAGCACCGTGCGATCGGCCGGACGGTCCGACTCGCCGGTGATGTAGTAGCACTCCAGGCCCATGCGCTGGAGCACCTCGGCCCATTTGCGAATCTCCAACGACACGCCGTCGGTGCCGGCGATGCGCGTGGACACGAACGCCACGCGTTTGGGTTCCAGCGGCCTGCTGCCGATGCCCATTGCGCGTCTCCTGATAAACCAACCCGATCACCTGCCGGAACCATCAGCCCGGGTCCGCGCCGCCCGTCAACTCCCCTCTCCTGCATGGCGCCAGAGGGCTGAATAAACGAACTTCCCCTCTCCCGTTTACGGCGGGCACCACGCAGTGGTCGGGGCCTTCGGGTGAGGGCGGCTTGCGCGCTCGCACGGCCTGCCCCGATTCTCGCACCAAACGCCACGAAAACAGGCCCGTCCCCCTGGGCGCGTACATCCGGCCGGTCAAGATTCATTGGAGCCCATTGCCAGGATTTCGGCAAGTGAGTGTTGCGATGGCCTGCGCAGACGGGATAATGGTCTGGGGGCCACGAGACCGCCCCACAACAAGCGCTATCGTAGGCCGGTACAAGCCTGAGCGCTGTTCCGGCGCAGTCGCCTGCACTGCTGGACAAGCCAGCAGTGGCACCCCGCGGCCTGTCGACCATGTGTTTGGCGGGCGCGAGCCTACCACGGGCTGTTCACGTGGCGAGCATTGTCTGCATCTCTCCGTTTGTGTCTCGTTTTCAGGAGCCAAAGACCATGAGCCGAACGGTTCACCACGTCGCTGCCCTTGTGGCCAGCGTCGCCGTCCTCTGGGCGTTGAGTGTCGCGGAGCTTCGCGCAGGCGAGACTCGGGCGCCCGCGTCGGCCGAGCATATCCTTCAGGCAGCGGGCGTACACGGCGGACTGATCGTCCACGTCGGCTGCGGCGAGGGTCGCCTGGAGGTGCTTCTGACAACTCGCCCGGGGTGCCTGGTCCACGGCCTGGACCGCGACCCGGACGCGGTGGCCCGTGCCCGCGAGTTGCTGACCACGCGAGGTTGGTATGGCCCCGCGGCGGTGGACCGGTTCGACGGGCAACGGCTGCCGTATGTCGATGGCCTGGTGAATCTGCTGATTGTCGAGGCGGGCAACGAGCTGGCACGAGAGGAAATCATGCGCGTGCTCTGCCCGGGCGGGGTGGCCCGCGTCAGAGAGGCCGGGCAGTGGCGCGAGACCGTCAAGCCACGTCCCGGCGAGATCGACGAGTGGTCCCACTATCTGCACGACGCGTCGAACAACGCGGTGGCCCATGACACGCAAGTCGGCCCGCCGCGCGGCTTGCGATGGGTGGGCAGCCCGCGCTACGCGCGCCACCACGACCGGATGTCGAGCTTCAATGCGCTGGTCAGCTCCGGCGGCAGGGTGTTCTACATCTTCGACGAGGCCCCGCCCGCCTCGATCCTCGTGCCGTCCCGCTGGAGTCTGATCGCACGCGATGCATTCAACGGCACCGTGCTCTGGAAACGGCGCATCCCACGCTGGTTCAGTCAGCTTTGGCCGCTCAAGAGCGGGCCGGCCCAGTTGCCGCGGCGGCTGGTGGCCTCGGGCGACCGGGTGTATGTGACGCTGGGACTGGACGCGCCGCTTTCGGCCCTGGACGCGGCCACCGGGAAGACACTGATGACCTACGAGGGCACGCGCGCCGCGGAAGAGGTGATCTTCTCGGACGGCGTGCTGTTTGTGCTGGTCAACGACGCCGAGCAGAAGCCGGACTACGACGGCCGGCAGCGCTTCGCCGGTGGCTACGGGGCGAAGTTCTGGGACGAGCAAGAACGCCTGGTGACGGCCATCCGCGCCGAGAGCGGCGAGCTGCTCTGGAAGCTGCGCAGCCGCGTGCTGCCCGGCACCTTGGCCGCGGACTCAAATCGCGTGGCCTTCCACGACGGCGAATCGGTCGTTTGTCTCGACCGCAAGACCGGCCAGAAGCAGTGGCGCTCCGAGCCCGTGGCCCGCAGCCCGGAGATTCGCGGCTTCTATCTGCCCATCCTGGTGCTCTACGAGGATGTGGTGCTCTTCTCCGGCGGCGAGACAGCCGGCGGGCAGACCGGCTCCTGGTACACCAGCGGCGAGGACACGCTCACGGCCCTGTCGGCCGAGACCGGCAAGGTGCTCTGGACGGCCTACCATCCGCCCTCCGGCTATCGCTCGCCCGAGGACCTCTTGGTCGTTGACGGGCTGGTGTGGACCGGCGAGACGACCAGCGGTCGGGCCGTGGGCCTCCTGAGCGGACTCGATCCGCAGACGGGCAAGGTCGTGCGCCAGTTCACTCCGGACGTGGACACCTACTGGTTCCACCACCGCTGCTACCGCAGCAAGGCCACAAGCAAGTATCTGCTCACCTCGCGAGCAGGGATCGAGTTTGTGGACGTGCGCCGGCAGCACTGGATGCCCCACCACTGGGTGCGCGGGGCGTGCCTTTACGGCATCATGCCCGCCAACGGACTGATCTATGCGCCGCATCATCCCTGCGCCTGCTACCTGGAAGCCAAGCTTTCGGGTTTCAACGCCCTTTCGGCGCAACCGGCTCTGCCGGAAACCACAGGCATCTCGGCGATCGAGGATCAGCGCCTGGAAAAGGGACCGGCCTTTGCGTCGGCCGGAGGCGAAGCGCAGTCGCCGGGCGGCGGCGGAGCAACTGAAGCAGCAGAAGACTGGCCCACCTGGCGCCACGATGCAGCGCGCAGCGGCCGGACCGCCGGCAGCGTGCCCGCACAGTTGACCGGCTGCTGGCAGGTCCCCTTGGGCAGCCGGCTCTCGCCGCCGGTGGCGGCCGGGGGCCGGGTGTTCGTGGCCGATATCGACGCCCATGCGGTCTGTGCGCTGGATGCGACCTCGGGCGAGCAGCTTTGGCGATTCACAGCCGGGGGGCGCGTGGACTCGCCGCCGACGATCGACGCCGAGCGCGTGCTGTTTGGCTCGGCCGACGGCTGGGTCTACTGCCTGCGAGCCGCGGACGGGGAGCTGATCTGGCGATTTCGTGCTGCGCCGATGGACCGGCGCCTGGTGGCCTTCGAACAGGTCGAGTCGGTCTGGCCGCTGCACGGCAGTGTGCTGGTCCACGAGGGGGTGCTCTGGTGTGTGGCCGGCCGGAGCATGTTTCTCGACGGCGGGCTGCGCCTGTTGCGTTTGGACGCCACGACCGGACAGAAGCTTTCGGAGACCGTGCTCGACCAGCGCGACCCGCAAACCGGCAAGACGCTGGAAGACTACATCAACTGGCTCAACATGCCCGTGGCCCTGCCCGACGTGCTCTCGACCGACGGGCGCCTGGTCTATATGCGTTCCCAGGCCTTCGATCTGGAGGGCCGGCGCCTGGCGCTGGAGAAGATCCCGGCGGGCCAGAACGCAGACGCCGGTGCCGTGCCGCCGGTGCAGCGCCCGGACCGGGCCCATTTGTTCTCGCCCACGGGACTCTTGGACGACAGCTACTGGCACCGCACCTACTGGCTCTACGGCAGCACGTTTGTGAGCGGCTGGTGCGGCTATTTCCTGGCCGGGCGCACCACGCCGGCAGGCAAAATCCTGGTCTTCGACGACGAGACGGTCTACGGCTTCGGGCGCCTGCCGAAGTATTACCGCTGGACCACGCCCATTGAGCACCAGCTCTTCGCCGCGGACAAAGCGGCTACGCTGGCCGCGGCCTCGCAGCCGATCGACCGCCGCGGCGAGGGCGACAAGGCCCCAGGCGTGGTTCACCGCTGGACGCAACAGGTGCCCATGGTCATCCGCGCGATGGTGCTGGCGGACGGCAAGCTCGTGGTGGCCGGGCCGCCGGACCTGGTGGACGAAGAGCAGGCGATGCGCTCCATCCATACGTCTGAGACCCGGCAACTGCTGGCCGAGCAGACGGCCGCGCTGTTGGGCAAGAAGGGGGCCCAACTGTGGGTCGTCTCGGCAGCGGACGGCAGCAAGCTGGCCGAGGCGGCCCTCGATGCACCGCCGGTGTTCGACGGCATGATCGCTGCGGGCGGGCGGCTGTATGTGTCGCTGGCCGACGGCACGCTGCTGTGCCTCGCTGCGCCGCAGTAGGCCGACATTGTTGCGCGACGGTCAGTCCGTAGGGTGCGTGCTTGCAGGCACGCGCAAACGAAGGTCCAGCCCGTAGGGTGCGTGCTTGCACGCACGCGCAAACGAAGGTCCAGCCCATTGTTGCGGGGCGGTCCCCCGACCGCCCTGCCCATTGTTGTCCCGGACGCGGTCCCGTGCAAAGGAGCCTTCCTATGGCGAGAGCAAAAACCGTTGCCGCCATCCTTGTCGTATGCTCCGCTGTTTGCGCGGTCGCCGGCGCAGAGCCCGCCGCGGCCGACTGGCACGTCTGGACACTGGCGCGCACCGAACGCGTGCTGCGCGAGGCACCAGCGGGAAGCTCGGCCGCGGTCGAGCTGGCCGCGGCCCGGGGCGAATGGGAAAGCTTCCAGATACTCATGCGCTCCGACGCCGCGGTCGACGGCGTGAACGTAGTTGCGGGCGATCTGGCCAGCCCGGACGGCGCAGTGCTGCGCGCGGCCGACGCGCGCTTGTTCCGCCAGCACCAGTTCGAAATCACCGTGCCCACGCACCGCAACGACCAGTTCCAGCCGGGCTGGTATCCCGACGCCTTGATCCCCTTCCGGCCCCCGGTCTCCGGCAAGCCGCTGTCCGGCGCGCGCTTTACGGCCGTGCCCTTTGACCTGCCGGCCGGCCAGACGCACGGCTTCTGGGTGGACGTGTTCGTGCCGCCGGACGCGGTGCCGGGCGAGTATCGCGGACTGTATCGCGTCATAGCCGAAGGCGGCCGGAGCGAGGAGGTGCCGGTTAAACTGACGGTCTGGGATTTCCAGCTCCCGCGTGTCTCGACGCTCCAGACGGCCTTGGGTTCGCCCGCCGCGCGCATGCGGGATTATTACGCCCGGCGCGCCCGCGAGGGCAAGGAAGAGCCGCCCGCGGATTGGGCCGAGATCGACGACCAGTGCGCAGAGATGCTCAGTCGCCACCGCATCAACGCCACCCCGCCGCCCGGCAGCATCGGGCCCGTGGCCCAGCCGGACGGGTCGTTCGAAATCCCCGCCGAGCAGATCGAGGCGTTTCGGACGTTTGTGGACCGCTACCACGTCAATGCCTTCTGCGTGCCGCACCCGCGCAGCGCCGTAACTGACCCCGTGGCCGAGGGCAAGCGGCTGCGCGCGTGGCTGGCCGCCTGGGACCGCGCCGCGGAGAAGCTCGACCGGCCCGGCGTGCTCTTCTACACCTATCTGCGCGACGAGCCCAACGACGAGGAGGCCTATCGCTACGTGCAAGAGTGGGGCCGGGCGATCCGCCAGGCCGATTCGGTGGTCAAGGTGCTGGTGGTCGAGCAGACCTGGACACAGAACGAAGAGTGGGGCGACCTGTACGGGGCGGTGGATATCTGGTGCCCGCTCTTCTTCTTGTTCAAGCCCGAAAGCGCCGAGAAGCGCCAGGCACTGGGCGAGACGGTCTGGACGTACACGGCGCTGTGCCAGGGGGCGCGGAAGACGCCCTGGTGGCACACGGACTTTCCGCTGCTGAACTACCGCGTGCCCGCCTGGATCGCCTGGCGCTATCGCATGCGCGGCTTGCTCTACTGGGGAGGGATGTCGTTCTGGAGACAGGTGGACGATCCCTGGGCCGAGCCCGGCACGCTCGACCGCCGCGAGCGGCACAAGGACCTGCTCTACAACGGCGAGGGGAGCATCGTCTACCCGGCACGCGCGGTGGGCTACGTGGGCATTGCCCCGAGCCTGCGCCTGAAGGCCCTGCGCGACTCGATCGAGGACTACGAGTATCTGGCCATCTTGGAGCGGCGCGGGCTGGGGGCCGAGGCCGAACAGATCGTCGTGCCGCTGGCCGGCTCGTGGTTTGAGTGGAACCCCGACCCGGCCGCCTACTTGGAGGCGCGCGCACGCCTGGCAGCGACGATTGTCTCTCGCGGGAAATAAGGTCGGCCACGGGCCTGTTGGGCGGCGGCGATCGGCGCGTTGCCGGCTGGCGCCGGGGGCAGGCTTGACAAGCAACCCGGGCCACTCCGCAGAGAAAACCCGCGGAATCAGGTTAGGTCGATTTCGACCGCCTGGGGGTTACGCTCCGTGGCGTTGATCGGGGGCGGCGCAAGCAGTCACGGTGGCAGGCTTCGCTGCAACCCTGCGAAACGGCACCGTCCAGCCCGGCCGAAGTTGCCTGCCCCTGCACCGTTGCGACCACTTCCCTCCTGCGGCGCCTTTGATGGTCAATCAGCGGTAGTGTGCCAGGAATGTACTCCTGCCCGCTGCCCCGCCTTAGAGGGGGCGATTTGCGAAAGAGCGGAGAGTCTTCGGCCGATCAACAAACCATGAAAAGGGCTATCCTGCCCCGCTGCCTTCCCGACCCGTTGGCGTGACGCTGGCGGCTCTTGTCTTGCGCCCGCTCACAGGCCACCCAAGTGGGTGACTAAACGGCCAAGCCGGCTTTTGAGCACGCTTGGCTGCTCTGTTAGAATAGAGAAAGCCAGCCTGAGGCCGAGAGGTTGCGACTGGCGGGCAGGGAGGGTACAAACGGGCTGGTCGGCGTCGGTGTTTTGCGCCGTAGACTTTCTTGGAGGTGTGCCCGGGGATGCCAGAACCGTACTGCCTAGCAATGGTCTTGTGCGATGGTTTCCATCGTGACCCCGCTACTGGCAAGCATACGCTTCTCGGAACGTTTTCCACGCTATGCGCGCGGTCCTTTCCGACTCAACTCAAATTCTGCGTGTATTTCGCCGTCACCGATGGACTGGGACCGACGAAGTTGCGGCTAAGACTCGTTGACGCTGAATCCGGTCTTGTTGATCGGAGCGGTGAGGAACAGGAAGGAGCACTGTTTGTGAAGGAGTTTGATTTCACTTTTCGCGATCCACTTGTCGTGCTGGAGGTATCCGCGGGCGTCGAAGTAAACGTGCCAAAGCCCGGATTGTTTCATTGTGAACTTCTGGCCAACGACGAGCTTCTAATGTCACGAAGACTTCTGGCCGTCCAAATAGAGTCTGGAGAGGAGAAGTCCAATGAGTGAGGTCGCAGAGCCCAACACTGCGCAGACAAGGCCGGGGGAATCGCTTCCGGCCGTTGTCGAGAAGCATAGGGCCGTCAGCCTTGTTGTGCCATTCGAGAGGGTGCGGCATTTGCTCGTCAGGTATCCACCACCTCGGCGTCCCAATAGAAATCGGCCCATCCAGCAAGCCGATTCTGCGCTCCAGCAAGAGCTGGACGCTTGGGAGGCGGCGAGCGATGAGACACTCGAAAGATTCGAGGACGGCTTGCCGGAGTAGGGGCGATGAAGCGCGGGGACGTAGTGCGCGCTCAGTTGCCTCGCCCGGCAGGATCGCCGGGGCGAGAGCAGTTTGGCACTCGTCCCGCAATAGTTGTCCAAGATGACCCGACTTCCCCGGACCTTTCGACGGTCGTTGTTGTCCCGCTTACGTCTAACATCAGGGCGGCGCTCTTCAGAGGCTCTTTTGTTGTTCAGCCGTCAACCGAAAACGGATTGACCGTCGACTCTGTGGTCTTGACCCACCAGATTCGTGCCCTTGACAAATCGCGGATCGAGGGGGTTATGGGCAGGATCTCCAGGGCGGACCTGCTGCGCCTTGACTCAGAGATAAAGAGGCTGCTTGGCCTTTGACGCACTTGTTCTGGCCGCATCCAATCACTCTCCACGTGGAAAGCCACGCTGCGGTGGTGGCCGGTTAGCGACGACCGACGGCTGAGGTGTCTCCGGTTCACCACGGAGCCTTGCCAAAATCAGGCAAGCCAGGCCGCCTCCCAAAAGACCCATTCACCCGCCCTCGACCAGCTCGGCGAATGCCTGCTTGGCATGTTCGAGCAGCGCGTGGTAGTCGCAACTCTCGATTTCCTCGCCCAGCAGCTCCACGTCGTAGTAGCCGTCGTAGCCCGCGGTTTTCAACGCAGCCACGATCTCTCGCAGCGGAATGTTGCCCTCGCCCAGGCGGCAGCGGTTCGGATCGCCCTCGGGCGGTTGCCGGGCGTCGCCGAGCTGCACCAGGGCCACGCGCGAGACGATCTCGGGGATGCGCGCCGCCAGGCCCTCGTCGTGGCCCAGGTGATAGGTGTCCAAGACGAGCTTCACGCGCGTGCCGCCGACCGCCTCGAGCATCTCCAGCGTGTCGTCCAGGTCGGTCAGAAACGTCCAGCCTTTGGCGCAGCCCGGGTGCATGGGCTCCAGCGCCAGGTCTACATCCAACTGCTCGGCCAGGGGGAGCAACTCCTCCAGCGCGCTGCGGACCAGGCGTCGGGCATGGTTGTAGGTATGTCCGCCTCGGGCACCGGTATAGACGATCAGGGTGGGGGCTCCCAGCCGGCGAGTGGTTCGCAGGGCCTCGAGCGCGTCCTCCACGCTCTCGCGATAGCTGCGCCCGTCTGAGCCCGTGAACCCGCCGGCCCACGACAGATGGGAGACCTTTAGTTCTGTCCGGCCGAGTAGTTCCAGTGCGCGCCGGATTCCGTAATCGGAGAGCTTCTGGCGCCAGATGCCGATCGCAGGGATGCCTGCGGCCGCGTAGCGCTGCACGTCCTCCTCGAAGGACCAGCGGAACGTGGTCGTCTCGTTCATCGACAGTTCAGCCATCCGTGCCCGCTCCTTGCCCAAACGCTGTCTTGCGCCAAGCGCCGCGGCAGGGCCGGCCCACAGGGCGGTGCCGATGCGCCAGACGGTCTGCCGCACCAGTAGTATGCAACAGGCAGTCGTTCCTGTAAAGGCGAGCTGGCCCACGCGGCCACCCCGCCGGCCGGCCCGCAGCCTCCAGAGTGCTCTTGACCGGCGGGCCGGGGCCCGCCAAACTACCCGGCCATGCGAATTCTCACCCGCTACGTGCTGCTGGAGCTGATCAAGGTGTTCCTCGTGGCCCTGGGCGGGCTGACCGGGCTGATGATCATCGTGGGCGTGGTGCGCGAGGCCTGCATGCAGCACCTGCCCATGGGCGAGGTCCTTCGCCTGATCCCCTATATCCTGCCCGACGCCTTGCGCGTGGCCCTGCCGGTCACGTTGCTGCTGGCCGCAAGCTGTGTCTACGGCCGGATGTCGGGGGCCAATGAGCTGGTGGCCGCCAAGTCGCTGGGCATCTCGCCCATGGTCTTTCTCTGGCCGGTGCTGGGGCTGGCCGTGCTGCTGAGTGTATTGACCGTCTGGCTCAACGACCTGGCCGTCTCCTGGGGGCGCAATGGGGCCCAGCGCGTGATCGTCGGGTCGGTCGAGAAGATCGTCTACAACATGCTCCGGGCCCGACACAGCTACAGCTCGCCCAAGCTGTCGATCAGTGTGAAGCGGATCGAGGGTCGGCGCCTGATCCGGCCCACGCTCACCCTGCCGGCCGAAGGCTCGACTCCGAACGTGACCATCACCGCGGACGAGGCCGAGCTGTACGCCGACCACGGTCAGGGTGTGCTGAAGATCGTGCTGCGCAACGTCACCGTGGACGCCGAAGGCAAGATGAAGGCCCAGTTGCCCGAGTACGAAGCGGAAATCCCCCTGCCCGATGCCAGCCGCTCACGCGACCATTCGTCGCTGCCCTCGTGGCTGCCGCTGCGCGCGATTCCCGACGAGTTGGCCCGGCAACGGGCCCTGGTCGAGCGCCAGGAACAGGAGCTTGCCGCCCGGGCGGCCCATCGGCTGATGTGCGGCGACTTCGACGCCCTGGCGGCCGACGAGTGGCAAGGCCGCCTGAACAAGCTCGGCTACGCGCGCGAGCGGATCAGCCGCCTGTTGACCGAACCCCACCGGCGCTGGTCGGCCGGGTTCAGTTGCCTGTGCTTTGTGTGGGTCGGCGCGCCCATGGCCATTTGGCTGCGCAACCGCGATTTCCTCACCAGCTTCTTCCTCTGCTTTCTGCCCGTGCTGGTCGTCTATTATCCCCTGCTGGCCTACGGAGTGGACGGCGCGAAAAGTGGCACGCTGCCGCCTT
This sequence comes from uncultured Planctomycetaceae bacterium, assembly GCA_964467075.1. GTDB lineage: Bacteria > Planctomycetota > Planctomycetia > Pirellulales > Thermoguttaceae > CAYXPN01. The sequence goes on along the minus strand of CAYXPN010000079.1, from coordinate 6,913 downwards.
ATGCAGTCTGGGCGGGCAACTTGCTGATGTTCCTGGCGGGCACCTGGCTGCTGCGCAAGGTGCTGCGCTACTGATCGGCGCTTGCCGGGTCCGGCGACCAGCGCGTAGGGTGGGTCGAGCGAAAGCGAGACCCACCAAGATCGTGGGTGGGTCTGCGGACTGGAGGTTTGCGGCTACGTTCGTCGTCGAGCGAAAGCAATACCCACCGAAGTGCCCCACCAGAAAAAGCTGCTGGTGGGTCTGCGCCTCCGGCTTGACCCACCCTACTTGTCCGGGTCCGGCGCCGGCTTCTGCCTCGAGGGCTTCACGCCGGTTTTCTCGCGTGCAGCGGCCGCGCCTTTCATGTCCCAGGCGACCAGCCAGCGGCGGCTGACCGGCCTGAGCTTGAAATCGGCTTGCAGCCGGCGATCCATGTCGATCATGTGCCCGGCACCGTAGAAAATGGCGACTGTCCTCTTGCCGGCCGCCACCTGCCGCCGCAGGCCCTCCAGGGCCACACGGTTGCGCTGGCCGATCAGCGTGGACCCCTCGGGTCCCTCCAGGGCCACGGTCACACCGCCCATGTCGGCGAATTGCTCGGCCAACACCCGTTTGAGCGCCAACGCCCGATTCGGATTGAACAGCGCCGCCAGGAAATCGATGTCCGAGGTCGCCCCCGGGCTGTGCTGTTTGGCCAGGGAATAGCCGAACATGCGCAGAAACATGGCCATGAAGCTCTCGCCCCGCTCGCGCATCGACTCGGCAAACTGCTCGGGCGACATGTCGGCATGGACCATGTTCGGCCGGGTGTAGTCGATCTGTTCGAGCTGGAAGTCCAGCTCCAGCATGTCCTTCATCAGCCGTTGCAGGCCCGAGACAGGACTGCCGCCGGCTTGCGGTCCGCCGCGGGGCACCTGGGTGCCTTCCGGGGCCACCAGCTCGTAGAGCACCACGTCATATTTCCGGAAGAGCCGGTTGAGCCGGGCGTAGTATTGCTTCTCGGCCACGTGGACCGCGCCGACCAGATCGACCGTCGCACCCTTGCTCGACCCGTCCGCGGGTTGGTAGCGGACCACGGCCACCTCCAGGGCCACGGGGGTGCCCTCGGCGTCACGCGCCACGCGCAGGAACGACTCGGCCGGGGCAGGCTGGGAGTCGGGCTTCGGCGGGGCGGCTGCCTGGGGCGATTCCCCGGCCAAGGCCGCGAGCACTGCCCCTGCCAGAAACCAGCAACGGTTGCGAGTTGAAGCCGGCATGGATTCAGAACCTTTCGTGCGTGTGTGCCGGGCGTGGCCGGCTGCAGACATCGTGTCTAAGAAATTGTAAAGGAATTGTTTCCGCAATTGCGGGGAAAAGGCGACAGGCACCATTTGTGCGAAGCCGGGCACCGGCCGAAGGCTGGTCGTGGGCCGTTGAAGGCAAATGGTGCCTGTCACCTTTTCCCGGGAAGCTATACCCTTACAAGTGCTAACCAGAATTGTACCCTGCCCCGCGCTGAGGCCACAATTCGGCCTCCGTGGCACCAGGGGTCTCCGCGACCCCCGTTGCCGGTCGCTGCCGGCGAGAGGATAGCCGGGCCAAGTCGAGTCGAGACAGCCGGCCGTCTCGGGCACGGAGCGGGATCGCTCCTCGCGCCCGCTGGATGCTTGGGTAAACACCCCCCTGGCGGGTGAGGCGCGGCGGCCTATTGATCCAGCGAGCGCATCACGCCAGAAGCCCCTCCGGGGTCGGCAATCGCCACACAACCGAATAGCGGTTTGCTGGAAAGGGCGGCCCTTGCTGGATTTGCGCAGTCCTCCCAAACAGACAGTTAGGCGCCCCGGGGAGACGCAGCTTGGTCGGCATTTCCGGCAAGCTTTACCTTTCTTACTCAACTGGCGCGACCGGACCAACCGATACTACCGTCACGAGCGGCCCGGCCTTCTGCGCCGGGATCGCTGGTTTTTCTACCTCGTCATCCCCAAGGATGGACCAGGACCATGACGCCTTTCCGTCGCACTTTGTTGGTGGTCGCGGGACTCTGCACCCTCATCCTGCCCGGCGTGGCCGCGGCCCAGTATCCCGAAGGGGCACTGGACCTGCGGGGCGTGCAATTGTTCGCCCCGGCCGACTTGAGCGAATACGGCAATTCGCCCGAGCCGCGCCAAGGCTTCTTCGGCAGCTTGGAGGGCCTCAAGTGGTCGATCAGCAAGCCGGATCGGGCTGAGATCGGCGTGCCCGCCGGGTCGCGCGTGGTGCTGGGCAGCACGACGCGAAGCGTAGTCACGGGCCAGTTTCTCGATGTGTTTACCCAAACCAACTCCCACGACAATGGGGTCTTCGAGGCCGAATTCACCGAAGGCGAACGCATTGAGTTCGGCCGCATCTTCGGCCACCACGGCTGGCTGTTCGGGCTCTCGCACTTGAATACGCAGAACCAGATTTTTGTCGCTGGCGGCATGGACGTGGTGTTCATGGACCCAACCAATCAGTTCCTTTTCGGCAACATCGGGCAGGATCCGATCGGCCAGGCCAACATATTCGCCCCGATGCCCATCACCTTCAGCAATGCGTATCTGCACAACCGCGCCAAGCTGTTCAACGTGGAGCTGATGTACGTCTATCGGACCCACCGCACCCATTGGGGAGGCATCTTCGAGTGGTTCGCCGGCGGGCGCTATATGCAGTTCGACGACCGCTTTCTGGCCGACGCCCGCGGCGGCGTGCTGGGCGATGCCTATTGGGACACGCGGGTCGACAACAACATCGTCGGCCCCCAGGCCGGCGTGCGCTGGTTTCGCACGCACCGCCGCTGGACCGTCTCCACCGAAGGGCGGTTCTTCGGCGGCTTCAACCGCCAGAACTTCTACCAGGAAGGCACTCTGGCCAGCAATGCGCAGCCCGGCCAGGTGGGCAACCTGCTGTCTCTGGGCAAGACCTCCTTTGCCCACGACGCCCACGAGGACGAATGGGCCCCGGCCGCGGAACTGCGCGTCGATCTCCACTACCAGTTGACCCGCTCGGTGCTGCTGCGTGTGGGCTGGACGGGCTTCTGGCAGGACGGCATTGCGCGGGCCAGCCGAGCGGTGGTCTATGAGGTGCCGCACATGGGCATCAATACCACCTTCAACCGCGAGGACGTCTTCATCCACGGTGCCAATCTGGGCATCGAAATCAATCGCTGAGCCGCTGGTAGTGACCCGATTTATCGGGTCATTCAATGGGTGCTGCCCGCTTGAAGGCACACGCCTTTCGTTCGCGTGCGGGCAAAGCACGCACCCTACACGACTCGGCCGCGACGGAGCGCGGCCCTCCATTGCAGTTGGGAGCGTGGCCCTCCATTGCAGTTGGGAGCGTGGCCCTCCATTGCAGTTGGGAGCGCGGCCCTCCATCACAGTTGGCACAGTGGCCCTCCATCACAGTTGGCACAGGGGCCCTCCATTGCGCCACGCAGGGCGAGAGTCCCGCGGCCGGGGCGGCGGGAGTTCAAGTTCCGGGCGTTTTCAGATCAGCGGCCTTGCCGGAGCGGCTGGCTCCGTTGCCGTTGGGCGAGCGGGGCTGGGAGACCTGCCCGCCCAGCGGCTGGTCCAGGGTCGCGGCAGGCGCCTGTGAAGCAGCTTTGCCGGGGGCGGGCTTGTGCGCAGCGGGCCAGCGACAGACGATCGTCAGCTCGCCCTTCAAGTAGCGCTTGCGGCATTCGTTGCGCTGGATTTTGTTGCTGGTGGTCTTGGGAATGCTGCCCGCCTTGAGCAGCAGGACTTCGTCCACCTGCAAATCGTGCTCCGCGGCCACGGCCTGGCGGATCGTGCGGCAGATCTCCTCAAGCCCCCCGTGGCGATGCCGTTCGACTTCCTGGGCCACGATCAGGCGGGCCCCGTCTTTCGACTCCAGGGCGAAGGCCGCCCCGCTGTGGGCCCGCAGGCGCGCGTGGCAGTGCTGCACCGTGCGCTCGATGTCCTGCGGATAGCAGTTCGCCCCGCGGATGATGATCAGGTCCTTGATCCGTCCGGTGACAAACAGCTCGCCCTCGTCGAGGAAGCCCAGGTCCCCGGTGCGCAGGAACGGACCTTCGCCCGTGTCGCACAGGCTTGCCTGAAAGGTCGCTTGGCTGGCCAGCTTCTTGCGCCAATAGCCGTGGGCCACACTCGGACCGGAAACCCAAATCTCGCCGATCTGTCCCGGCTTGCAGCGGGTTTCGGTGTCGGGGTCGGCGACGACGATCTGCTGGTCGGGCAGATTGCGGCCGCAGCCGACCAGTGCCCGGGCCTGGGGATGCTCTGCGCCGACGCGCACCGCACGGTTCTCGCCCAGGGCCTCGCCGTCGAAATGGCGGATCACGGGTGGTTCACCCACGTAGCCGCCGGAGACGATCAAGGTGGCCTCGGCCATGCCGTAGCAGGGGTAGAAGGCCTCGGGCCGGAAGCCGCAGGGTGCGAAGGCTTCGCTGAATTCCCGCAGGGTATCCGCCCAGACCGGTTCCGCACCGTTGAAGGCCACGCGCCAGGAGCTTAGATCCAACGTGGCACGCTGTTCCGGCGTGATCTTGCGCACACACAGGTCGTAGGCGAAGTTGGGCCCGCCGCTGGTGGTGCCGCGAAACCGGGAGATGGCCGACAGCCAGCGAAACGGCTTCTGCAGGAAGCTCATCGGCGACATGAGCACGTTCGGCCGGCCCACGTACATCGGTTGCAGGATGCCGCCGATCAGGCCCATGTCGTGGTAGTTGGGCAGCCAGAACACGCCCGACCCCGAGCGCGTGTGCTCGAACGCGTGGGCAATCAACGCCGAGTTGTGGACCAGGTTGGTATGGCTGAGCATCACCCCTTTGGGCGTGCCGGTCGAGCCCGAGGTGTATTGCAGGAACGCCAGCGTGTCGCCGTGGATGCGGGGCGCTTCCCATTGCTGCTCGATGCCCTCGGGCAGGGCGCAGGTGGGCTGCCAGACAAGCTGCCGGAGGTCCGGGGTCTCCTGGATCAGGCGCCCGACCCGCTGGAGCACGGATGCGGTGGTCAGGGCCACGCGCGCCTCGGCGTCGCGGGCAATGGCCTGAATGCGGTTCATCGAGCGATTGGGCCGGGGCGGGAACACGGGGACGGCAATCACCCCGGCATACAGACACCCGAAGAACGCGGCAATGAACTCCTCGCCCGGCGGATAAACCAGCAGGGCGCGCTGGCCGACCAGGTCTTGCGACTGCAACCAGGCGCCGATGGCCCGCGCCTGCCGGTCGAGTTCGAGATACGTCAAGTCGTAGGTCTGCGACTCCCCGTCAAGCAGGAGCGTGAAGGCCACATCCTCTGCCTGACACCGCGCACGATGGCGCAGCAACTCGACCAGAGTCGCCGGACCGAAGAATCTTCCCGGAAGCTCGTCGCGATGCACGACTTCACCTACTCCCCAGCTCGACACCTGCTCAATGCGGCGCAAACTGTTCCCTAAGGGCGTACCGGTGCCGCGGATTCGATACGTTGCCGCAGTGCGCTTTTGGTGTGGTCTCGACCGATAGCCGCCATCCCTGGCCCGAGACCAGCCGCGACTGCCTGCGGACTGGCGGTGGCAGGTCCAAAACGCGAAAAAACGCCCGCGGTCTTCCGTGTCCGAGCAAAGCGCTTCAACTGTGGCAGGCCGGCGTTGTCCAAGGCCGGACAACGGGCAGGATCAACACAGTCGAGAGCTTACCACGAATCGGGCCTGGTTGCAAAGGAACCCTATCTATCCGATTCGGCCGTTTCAGGCCGCGCGGAACAACTCAACTCGCTAATCCATAAAACCTTCCCTGTGGCACGCACTTTCCGCATTTTATCTCAACGAAATAGCTTCGGCAATCTACCCCTTTTTCCTGCCGACAGCATCTTGCCGGCCTGCGGCACGCCCTGCTCGAACCTGCCCGCTCCGCGGGGATTGGCCTTGCCCGAGCTGCACGCCGCCCTGCCTGACCGGCTTGACGCAATGACCGCAACCCTTTACATTCCAAGAGGTTAGCGTTTTCCGCCGCGGGGCCGTGCCAGGGCCGTGCCGCGGGCAATCGCCCGCACCACCGCCCCGCGGCTGGTTTCCTACCCTTTCGTTACCCCAAAACGCTCCCGGTTCTGGGAAGTCAGCACAAGGAGAGGGCAAAGGGGACGGGCGCCTTTTTCGGCCAACGGTTCCCGGTGTGCGCAACGTCCAACACCCGAACAATGAGCCAGTCCCCGGGGACTGTCCCTTTCCCGTTATCTTCCGGCTTTTTGCTGCTCGCCAGGGCGGGAAAGAGCGTGCCCTTTTTTGCGCCGAGCAATTGCCGGGGAGAGAGCCGATGATCCGCGTTGAATGCCCAGGCTGCGGCAGCCGGCTCCAGGCCCAGGCGCGCCTGGCCGGCAAGAGGGCCAAGTGTCCGAAATGCGGGGCTGCGGTGGCCATCCCCGCGGCTGCGCCCGAGGCGGTTGCGTCGGCCGACGGTGCTGAGCAGTTGGATCCAGCCGCACCCGGGCAGCACGTGGTGGCTGACGCACAGCAGGAGCTGTCCTCGCCAGTGCTGCCCGAGCGCCTCGATCGGGAGTCTTCCTACCTGATCTGCGACCGCTCGAAGCTGGTGGCCGTTTGGGAACACGACGGCCAGGGGTGGCAGATCAACGTGGGCAGCGGTTTTGCCAGCGCCGCCCGAAACACCGACCAGTTGCCCAGCCAGGGGAACTTCAAGCTGGTCGAACTCCAGTTGGAAACCACCGAGCAGGGCCGGCGCCTGGTGGGCCTGCGCTGCTATGGGCTTGCCCGCCACTGGGCCCTGCCCGCACTGGCTCGCGGCGACGACGCGGTGATCAGCAAGCTCACGGGTCCTGCGGGCCTGACCCGGGGCCAGAAAGACCTGGTCCGACAGGTGCTGCGCGAGCGTTTCATGCCCGACGTGTGGCGGGGGGCCCAGAAGGTGTTGGACTACCTGGCCAGCACGGACTATCACTCGTCGGGAACCGAGTGA
>CAYXPN010000078.1:16179-18302 GCA_964467075.1 uncultured Planctomycetaceae bacterium | reverse complement strand
ACGTCACGCCGCGCACGGCCTGGCTGGTCGAGCACCACACCGAGGCCCTGGCGCTAATGGAGGGCACGCTGGGCGTGCGCGCCCGCCGGCGCCTGGCCGCCTCGGAGAGCTTCGAGGAGCTGATGCTCTTGGCCCGCTGCGACCGGCAGGGGCGGGCCGTGGGCGTGAGCGTGCCCGACGTGCCCGAGGCGCTGGCTTACCTGCGCGGCCTGGCCGAGCAGTGGGAGGGGTAGGGGGCGCGGGTTTGTAGTGACCGTACTTCTACGGTGCCCAAAGGACGCGATGAATCGCCGTGTGCCACTGCTTGCCCGGTGGGCAAGCAGTGCTGGAAGCGGCGAAGCAGTGGCACACTGGCGGAGAGTGCGGAATGAATGCTGGGAGGCTTGGTAAGTCAGGCACTACCCGTGCGTGTCTTGGCGTGGGTGGCCGGCGCCGCGGCGAGCCGGGAACTGCCGCTTACACCGAAGGGTCGCCGAAACTCCCAATGTGTTCGCTTCATTTCCCGGACGGCGCTAAACCCGTGCCGGCCGAAGGCCGGCCTCACCGTAGCCTGGGGCAATCGCCCCCAGGAACCCTGGATTACATACATGACGCTTGGCCGAAGGCCAAGATCACCATCCGGAGCTTCCATCACACAATAGGTCTGTAGCATGCCCCAATCGCTCACGAGGCTATACGCACATCTGGTCTTCAGCACCAAGGACCGCCGCCCCTTTCTCGACGATCGCATTCGCTCGCGCGTCCACGGCTATCTGGCCACGGTGATTCGGAGCCTGCAATCCCCGTACGTGGTGGTGGGCGGAGTGGCCGATCATGTTCATCTTCTGTTTGATCTGGGCAAGATGCGTGCCCCGGTGGAGTTCGCCGAACGCGTCAAACGGGAATCGTCCAAGTTTATCAAGACGCTGGGTCCTGCGTTGGGCAGATTTTACTGGCAGCGTGGCTATGCGATGTTCTCGATCAGCCCAACGCATTTGGCAGAGGCCGAACGGTATGTCCGTGTCCAGGAAGAGCGCCACCGAACCAGGACGTTCTGCGAGGAGTTGCGCGCAGGTCTCTCAACAGCTTAGCGGGTGTTTTTCTCCTCACCACCGAACCAGGACGTTCTGCGAGGAGTTGCGCGAGCTGCTCGAGCGCTATGGTATTGAATACGACGAGTAAGAGCCGTAGGGTGCGCTGTGCGCACCACGACTGTTCTGGTGCTCGCTACGGTACTGGGGCCGGAGCCGTAGGGTGCGCTGCGCGCACCACGACTGTTCTGGTGCTCGCAGAGCCGTAGGGTGCGCTGTGCGCACCACGACTGTTCTGGTGCGCACAGAGCACCCTACGGTTCTGTTCTGGTGCTCGCAGAGCACCCTACGTGCCTATTTGCGTATACCGACGCTGCCATGACCACGCCCCTCGATGAAGCGGACAGCCAATTCTTCCTGGGCCTTTACCGCTGCGCCGTGGAGTTGTACCAGCCGAAGATCGAGAAGCGAACGGGTGTCTCCCTGGGAGAGATTAAGGTTTGGCATTTCAAACATGCTGACGAACACTTCCTGCGCGACGTGCAACGCCGGTCGTGGCTGCGGTTGCTCGGACCGCTGGCCGGAGTTTTCCTGAAGGGTCGCCTGCGCAGGATGTCGGAACAGTTGAAGTCAACCTACACGGACCGTGCGCGAGGCTGTATGGCGCAGTACTACAATGGCGGGATATACGTGTCGTTCGATGTCGACATTCGGTCGCACCAAGAGGGCGTCGCCTGCGCTGTGGTTCACGAGTTGTCCCATGCGCTGTGGGATCGCCTTGCCGCGCTGCCCATGGCAATGGAACCGGTTGTGACGCAAAAGGGACGGCAGAAGTTCCAGCTCTTTGTTGAGGGCTACGCCACCTACGGTGAACGAGTCTGGTTCCTCGACTTCTACCCTCGCGACGTGCGCGAGGCTATGCAGTATTGGCGCCTGGATACCCGCTAGGTCCATTACCGGGGAATGCGCAGAATCGAGGAACTGGTGGAACGCTTTGGGCCCGAAGTATTGCTCGAGATTCCCCGACGGTGGCGGTTTTACTAGCCAAGTGGCTCACCCACCCTCGTGCCTGACAATCACCGGCCCGTGGGTGCGTCATCCGGACGCAAACAA
>CAYXPN010000078.1:12896-16079 GCA_964467075.1 uncultured Planctomycetaceae bacterium | reverse complement strand
CCCGTGGCACCCGGCGCATTTGTGAGGTCCCTTCCTACAACGAAGCCAGACGCGCGGGTCCAGCCAAGTAGGTCAGGCACCCTCGTGCCTGACAATCACCGGCCCGTGGGTGCGTCATCCGGACGCAAACAAGCACGGGTGGACAAGCCACCCGTGGCACCCGGCGCATTTGTGAGGTCCCTTCCTACAACGAAGCCAGACGCGCCGCTCCAGTCAATCCACCCGTCGGCGCTCCGGCCAGAGTTCCAGGGCATCGTCGACGATCCGCCGGGCATAGCCGAAGCCCATGGTGTCCACGCCGGTTCCGGCCGGGGCGTGCAGCTTGCCGAAAGCCTCCCAGTCCGCGCGCCTGAGGCGGTCGTCCACGTGGCCGTATTGGAACGCGCCCAGGGCCTGGAGCAAGACGTAGCCGTTGGCCGGGGCCCTGGCTTCCCGAAGGATCGCCTGGAAAGCGGCCTCGGGGTCGCCGCAGCGTGCGAGCGCCTGGGCCGCCATGATGCGGTTGCCCGCCAGGGGATCGTCGGCCATCATCTGTCTTAGAGCTTGTAAACGTATTACTTCCCGAGGCTTCACTTCGTTCCAGCCGCGGCCACCCCGGACTTCCCGGGGCTTCACTTCGTTCCAGCCGCGGCCACCCTGGACTTCCCGGGGCTTCACTTCGTTCCAGCCGCGGCCACCCTGGACTTCCCGGGGCTTCACTTCGTTCCAGCCCCGGCCACCCTGGATTGGCCCTCCGACTGGGCAAACAAATCGTTTAGAAGTTCTTGGCGCGCGTTGCACGCCCGGCTCGTCGGCGCGCACCAGGAACACGCCATACGCGCCCCAGTGGCGGGCGATCGGGTTGTCGTCGCCCATGAGCTTCAGATACTCGGGCAGTTTTTCGGGGTCGCCCAGGCTCGCGCTCTTGGCCACTTGCAGCAGGCGCTCCACAGGATACTGGTCGCTCTGCGCGTACTCGTAGAGGGTCTTGAATCGCTTGTCCGGGCCGACCAGCTCGTAGAACAGCGGCTCCGGAATCAGGCCGACGTCGCGCGTTTCGATCATCCACCGGTCCAGTTCCCGCTCCATCCGCCGAATGCGCTCCTGGTGCTCGGGCCGCGCGGCCAGGTTGGTGACGTGCCAGGGATCGGTCTGAGTGTCGAAGAGTTGGACGGTCGGCTTGGGCTCGTAGAACTGCGACTGCGTGGCGTTGCAGCGGCCCGCGGCGTAGTGCGCCTCCCAGGCCCGCCAGTTGGCCTGCACCTGGTAGCCGTAGCGGCTGTCGCGTCCCCGCGGCCGATGGGGCATGAAGTTGCGGATGTAGTACCAGCGCCCGTCGGTCACCGCGCGCGAGAAGTCGTAGCGCTCGCCCATGCGATCGCGATAGAAGTGGACATATTCCGGGACGGGCTCCGTCTGCGGGCCGAGGAAGACGCGGCCCTGCACGATCTCCGGCACCCGGGCCCCGCAGAGCGAGAGCACGGTCTTGGGGAAGTCCACGAAGCTGACCAGCCGGTCCACCGCGCTGCCGGGTCCGGCCGGGGCCAGATGTTGCCACTTCTCCGGGAACCGGACAATGAGCGGCACCTGGGTGCCCACGTTGTAGATGTAGCGCTTCGAGCGGGCCAACATGCCGCCGTGGTCGGAATAGAAGAAGACGATGGTATTGTCGGCCAGCCCCAGCTCCTCCAACTCGCGCAGGCGCTGGCCCACCATCCGGTCCATGAGCGTAATCAGATCGTGGTAGCGCGCCCAGTCTTCGCGCACCGCGGGCAAGTCCGGGTGATAGGGCGGCAGCTCGATCTGGGCAGGATCGACGCGCGGAGCGGGCGGAATCTGCTGGTTGGCCACGTAGGCGGCGATCCTGCCCGCGCTCAGTTGCGATTCGTGGGTCACGGTGATGTTGAAGACCGCGAAGAACGGCTGGCCGGGCTGGCGGTTGCGGTAGTGGGCCTTGCCGCTCGACTCATCCCACAGGGAGGGATCGCGCTCGAAGTTCGAGTTGTAGTCCTTCTTGCGGTTGTTCGTGCAGTAGTAACCTATCCGGCGCAGCATCTTCGGATAAGCGGGAATCGCGCCGGGCAGTTGCACCGACGAGCGCATCTGGTGCGTGCCGATGGTGGATGAGTACATGCCCGTGAGCAGCGTGGAACGAGCCACCGCGCAGACCGGGGCGTTGGCGTAGGCGTGGGTGTAGCGCAGCCCCTGGCGGGCGAGCCGGTCCAGGTTCGGGGTCTGTGCTTCCCGGCACCCGTAGCAGCCCAGGTACGGGCTGATGTCCTCGCAGGTGATCCAGAGGATGTTGGGCCTCTCTGCGGCGAGGGCGAGAGAGGCCACGAGCATCGTCAGCATTAAGGAAACGACACACGAGATCTTCATGGGCGGTGTTCTCCTGGGGCTTGCTTGAACTGCACGCTCACCAGAGCGTGGGCATCACGGGCTAAGTTTTCGCAGCAAACAGGTCTTAACGCGGCCTTTGGCCGCAGGCAAGTGTGGCGGCGGCTACCACCCGCAACAGTAGGGGCGACGCATGCGTCGCCCCTACCGGCGCATACGCGCGCCATGCGCGCGTCGTACACCGTAAGACTCTACCGGCGCCTGGTAGGCCTGGCCCCAGGTCGGGTTGCCGGTGAAGAGCCAATAGGTCTCGTCGAATTCCAGCCGCCCGCCGCGCGGTGGCCCCGCCCGCTCTGGTCAGGCCAGCGATCACCCTCCGGGCGATCGAAGCTCCAATGGGCGATCGGTCGGGCTGCGTCGTCGGCTTCGGCTGGTGCGGGCGCGCCGCTTAGCGCAACCAGCAACGGCAGCACGGTCCGGCAGCCGGTCGCAGCCCACGCGTGGGGCACGGTCGTGTTCGGCGTAGTGCTTGCCCAGCAGGAACAGCCGGCCGCGGCCCACGCGTGGGGCACGGCCCCCACCACGAGCAACGCGCCGATCACTGCGACCCGAAGCACGGCAGGCTCCCTTGCTCGGAACGACTTGGGACGGCCATCTTGGGCAACGACTCGGGGCAGCCATCTTGGGGAACGACTTGGGGCGGCCATTTCGGGGAATGACCTGGGGCCGCCATCTTGGGGGAACCGCAGGCCCGTGCCCGCCTTACGGCTGGCTTACGGCTGGGCCCCATTGTAGCAGACAACCGCCCCGGCGACGGCCGCCTTTGCACCGGCTGCCGCCCGGCCGAGTATGCGGCTGGGTGGCCGG
>CAYXPN010000078.1:3303-12796 GCA_964467075.1 uncultured Planctomycetaceae bacterium | reverse complement strand
GGCTGGAACGAAGTGAAGCCCCGGGAAGCGACAAGCCCTGCCAAGAGCGGGCCGAGTATGCGGCTGGGTGGCCGGGGCTGGAACGAAGTGAAGCCCCGGGAAGCGACAAGCCCTGCCAAGAGCGGGCCGAAGGCACCCCCTAGGGAAGTCGAACGGGGGCCGGATTCTTCGGGAAAAACGCCACTCTCGCCCGACAGCAGCGCAGAATCCGACGCAGTTACAGACTGTGACAACGCGCCTGTGGGCGGCTGGGCAGCGCCGCAAATCGCCGTGAACACAACAAACAGAAGCCAGGCCAGAGGCAGTAGTCTTGGTGTCGTCTTCATTGGATCATCTCGTCTTCGTTAAGCCGTCCACTCGCAGATCGTCGATTTTGAGAATGACGCGCTCTCCGTTTTTGTTGACGTTCAGAGAGAAAGTGACCGGTTGCGTTACGCTCTCAAGCCCGGAGAGCGGAAAGCTGTAGTACTCGCCGCGGACGCGCGGGCTGGCCAGGTTCCGCAACTGCCTTGTTCCTGCCTGGACAGGCGCCGAGTTGGGCAGTTGATAAGTCAGGCTGACGACCGCGTCGTGGGACGCGCCGGCGTTGCCCCAGAAGCTCAGGCTCTCGACGTCCATTGCCGTGCCATCGGCCGGCGCTACCGTGAACCGCAGTTGCATCGCCTGGCCATCGCCGTCGAACGAACCGTTGGGTGGGCCGCTGGTGGATGCGGCCATGCGGGCGTCTCGATCGTCCAGCTTCTCGCGCGTCCAGCCGATCCTCTCCAGCGGCGAGACGCGGACGCACGGCATGCCGGCGGACGGTTGACTGCCGCCCAAATTCGAACAGCGCGAGCGGTGTGATCTTCTGATAGTTCCCCACCTCGACCTTGCCGCTGACTTGTAGATATCGAGGCGTGCGGGCGAAAGGCAGATAGACGGTGTTTCCGTTCCGCTCAAACTTCAATCGCCGGCCCATGATATCGTACAGCTCCGCCCCGGCGCCGTCGGCCACCGCCACCGGCGCCCGATACGCCGTGGCGCCCTCGCCCCAGGCGACCAGCAGGGTCTGCTCCTGGTCGGTGAAGGCGAACAACCGGTTACCGGTCTGGGTGCTGTCGTCAAACGTCTGAGCGAATCGCTTGCCGCGCATCATCCGCACCATGTGGTTGTAGGCCGGGATGACCGGTTGGGGATCGCCCGCGGCGTTGATGATGTTGTAGTCTCCGCCCTGACCGGGAGCGTATAGCGCGTACCACACAAGTCCCTTCGCGCCGTGCATGCGGGCGTACGTATACTTCTGTACCAACACCCGGGCCTTGTCGTGGGCACTGCCGTCGTGTCCCGTCTCGGTCAGCCACAGCGGTTTTTTCTCACTCAAACCCTTTCGGTACTCGGCCAGCGGGCCGTCGAGCGAACTGGCGAAATCGCCGAACGGACCGTGCTCGTGCAAGGAGATCGCGTCGTACCACTGCTGTCCCTCCAGCAGGATGCGCCGGTCGATGTCCGGGTTGGGGCCGTCGAACGGTCGCCGGTGCAAGCTCGCGATGCCGCCGCTGAGCACCGTCGCGTCGGGCTGAACCGTCTTGATGGTCTGGTAGGCGACGCGCATGAATTCCAGGTAGTCGTCCGCACTCCCGCGCCAAAACCCGCGGTGATCGGGTTCGTTCCACAGATCGTAGATCGTCACTCCTTTGTCCCTGGTGTGCGCGACGATCTTCTGTAAGGATTCTTGCAGGGCCTCGGGGCGAGGCGGCAGGCGTGATGGATCGCCCTTGCCCCGATACTCGGGCTTGACCGCGTAGGCAGGCGTGAAGGTGACGCTGTACAGTGCCTGCATTCCGTTGGCGCGGATCGCATCGACCACCTCGTCGAACCGCTCCCAGGCAAACTCGTCCCGTTCCGGGTTCACGGCGGCCCAGGTGCCGAACCGAAGGATGTTCACGCCCATCTGCGCGAGCAATCGCAGCATCTCCGGCGAGCGCAGGCGAGAATCCAGGCCAAACCAGAAGCCGTCCTCGGGCGACGGATCGCACGGGCCAACCGGGTCGATGTACGCCAGTTCGCGCGTCGGTTTTACCGCCGCCCACTCGGCGTCGGCCGCACGGATCGTCGGTCGAACGTGCCACCAACCGACCGCCGGGATCACGTCGGCCAACGGAATCTTGACCGACTTGCCGGGCGCCGCCGAAAGCACGTCCGAAATCCAATCGAACTCGCGGCCGTCATAATCTGTCATCGTCAGATGCAAACGGAACCGCACCTCCGCAGCCGCCGAAGGATTCGTCACCTGGAAGTAACACTCATCCTCACGGCCCTTCTCCGCCACCGTGATCGCGTTGCCGGTATGCAACGAGAGGTCCATGGCCGCCATCTGTTCCACAGTTTCGCCCCGAGCTTGCCCTACGGACCAGAGGACAAACGCGGCCAGCCCAACCACGCTGCTGAGCATCTTGCCATCTCTTCCAAACGTCGCTTTCATCTGCATGACTCCTACGGATTGTCTCTGCATCGCTTGGTTTCAATCGCCCGTTGTCCTGATCGTGTCCGGGTCAAGCCGTTCTCGCTCTTTGAGAATCCGCTGCCGCATGTACTCCGGGAGCGCTAACCGCCGCTGGAAGTAGGTGTGTTCGTCGAAGCGAAGGTTGTTGTGCTTGAAGACTGGCCGGTCGACGTCCCGGCTGAGGTCGCAGTCGAAACGGACCAGGATCGACTCGTTCATGCTACCCCCGCCGTCGGGGTTCACGTGGCACAGGCCCCAAGTGATGCCCCGTCCCTCGCCGTTGTCGGCAAATGCGTCGGGAATGAAGGGCCCCGGCGCGATCGGCGGCACCTGCAACAGGGCCATGACTTGGAAATTCACACCGTCGGGAGCCCACTGGACGGTGTTCTTCTCCGGGCCATCGAGGCTGACCAGCGCCGCCACACCTTGCTTCCATGGCCACATGCACGTTTCGTGGCCGGAGTTGATCACGGGATTGAGCCGCGATTTCTCGAACGGTCCGAGCGGATCGTCGGCCATCGCCACGCCTTGCATCCGCACGATGTTCTTGCCGCCCCGCTTTTGGCCGGGCGACCCTTTGTAGTACAGGTGGATTCTGCCCTTGTAGATCAACGGGAAGGGATCGTGAATGCAGGCACAATCCCAGTCTTCCGCGCCGCCGGGTTCCAGAACGGGCCGGCCCAGGGGTCGCCACGGGCCGCCGGGTGAATCCGCCTCGGCCACGGTGACCGGACAGGAATCGCCGCCTCGAATGAGCTCGCTGTACGCCTGGTAGTAAAGGTAGTACTTGCCCCGCCAGATCAGCACGTCGGGCGTGCAATTCGAACGCCAACCGAACTGACCCTTGGGCGGACGTTTGACAGCGGCTCCCTGTTCGGTCCAATGGAAGCCGTCTTTGCTGGTGGCGTACCAGATTTCGGCGAGGTCCCAATCCATGGAAGGTATTTCATCGGTAGCTCTTTGCGGCCCGGCGGGCGGCGCCGCCGTGCGGCGGCACGTGTACCAGACGTAATATACGCCGTCGATCTTCAGCACTTTACTCGGGTCTCGCCGCGAGACGTTCGGCTCGCGGGATAGGCCCTCGATCCGCGAGTACTTGAAGTTGCTGAACAACTCGTTGCCGCGGTCTTCATGCGGATTCCACACGTCGTACATCCGGGCCATCGCCGCGCTGAGCGGCCGGTCCGTGGGTTTTTGCAGAGGGATCTCCGCCGGAAAGGGTTTTGCCGAAACCGCCTCATCGGCGTGTAACACAGCCGGCCAAACCAGCCAGATTGCGGTAGTCAGCAGCGCCGCTTGGAATCGCCTCATGGGGTTATCCTCCGTATGTCGTACACCTCACCCGGCTTTGTCGTGGGCACTGCCGTCGTGTCCCGTCTCGGTCAGCCACAGCGGTTTTTTCTCACTCAAACCCTTTCGGTACTCGGCCAGCGGGCCGTCGAGCGAACTGGCGAAATCGCCGAACGGACCGTGCTCGTGCAAGGAGATCGCGTCGTACCACTGCTGTCCCTCCAGCAGGATGCGCCGGTCGATGTCCGGGCAGCGGCCCGTGACCGGTTACGCCTTGGCTTGGAAAAGCGCCGGCGGGTCGTGCAGGTTTTGCACCGTCGCCTCTTGCAGGCAGCCCTCGTAACGAGAGACGAACCAGTATGGGCCGACGCGGTCGTACTCCTCGACCGCCTCGCGCACCCGGTCGAGCGCGTGGTCGCGAAGGTGCTGTGCCAGTTCCGGCGTGAGGAAGATGAAGTTCCGCGACAGGTTGATGCGGTTCGCGTGGCTGCTGGGCTGGGCCTTGTTGTAGGGACCGGTCGATGGAAAGGGCGTGTCCTTCGCAAAGTGCTCAGCCCGCCACGCCAGCAGGTTGTCGAGCGTTGCTCGGACCGATGCACTCTCGGGCCGGGCGGCCAGGCGCTCCAGCTCCAGGTAGCCGAGATGGCCGGCGATGCAGGCATTGATTTCGTAGGGATAACTTTGCCAATCCGCCTCGGGCGGTAACGTGCCGAGCCTGCCCTGGACCCGGGTGTAGATCTCCGACGCCCCGCCGAACTCGCGGGCATACTCGGCCAGCACATAGAGGTTCAGCGGCGGCAAATCCATCCGCCACCAGAAGCCGCCGCTGCGCTCGGGCGCGGAAGGATCAAGGGTGCTACTTCCTGCGTCTCCACCAAATCAAACCGGCAACCAGCCCGCATACCAACAAGGTGATGCTGCCGGGCTCAGGAACACTTGCCACGCGGAAGCCGAAGCTGTCGCCCTCGACCGGGATGAAGCGGTTGGAGGCGTGCAAGTAGTAGGAGCTGTTGTTCCAACTGCCGCCCCGCAGCCCACGCGACGAACCGGTGACCGCAGTCTCATTCCACTCCCAGACGTTGCCGCCCTGATCGAAAGTCCCGTAGGCGCTGGCCGAGTTCTCGAAATCACCCACCTCCGTCGTCCAGTACGGACTGCCGATCGTGGAACCGTTCTGGTAGAAGTTCGCATTGTTGCCCGGGTCGGGATCAATCAGATCGTTGCTGGGCACATTCGGGTCGTCGGCCTGCGTGGGGTAATCCCAGTAGTTGGCCGTCACGCCGTCGTTGCGGTGATAAGCCGCCTTGTACCACTCGTTCTCCGTGGGAATGAACCACCTGGCATCACTCTCGCGCGTGACGGCCATCAGTTCTGTGGTGCTCGTCGCCCCGTCGAGGAAGTAAGCCCCGTCTTCGGTGGTTGACAAGTCCTGTCCCCCGGTTGGTTGGCCGTTGTGCAGCCAGTTGGCAAACCGCGCCGCCCCAGGAAACCCAGTTCACCGGCCGGTGGGCCCGGTCGGGCGCCACCGAGTACGTGTAGCTGCCCGACGAGCCGGTCCGCTCGATCTTGCACCCCCAGGCGCTCGTCCACATCTCGGTGTTGTACAGCCCGTAGGTGTCTGTGGCCGCCACGGCGTTTAAGAACTCGGTGTACTGCCCGGCGGTGACCTCGTACTGGCCGATCAAGTAAGGCTCGGCCACACTGCCGTAGCCGGTCTCCGGGTCGTTGCCGTTGCCCGGATTGCCCACGGGCACCAGGTCGATCGTCACGGCGCCGGCCGTGCCGATCAACAACACCATCACGGCCAAAGCGACCGCCGACCGAAACAAGGACTTCTCAAACATTGCTTTTCCTCCCGGTGTAAATGGATAGGGGTTTCGTGAACACGGCTCGCGGCGCATGCGCAGCGCCGCACGGTATTGCCGTTGGTCGCCTCTTGTCGCCTTTTGTCGCCTTTCGCTCGATTGTCGCCTTTCGCTCCGCGAAAGGAGCGTATAGTCAGCGCTACTTTCCCGCAGCGAAAGGCCACGGCACTGCTTTCGCGGAGCGAAAGGCGACAAAAGGCGACAATCGCGCCATCGGATGGGGGCTTAGGGCGCAAGACCCGCAGACGCAGGTCGACCGACGCCGAAAGAAAGTCCAACCCGAGAGGCAGCGTCAAGAAGGCCCTGTCGCTGTCGGCTCTGGCCCGCTGCCTCACTCGTGTCGGGTTGATGCTGAAAGGAATACGGCTCCCCTGGGGAGCCCACATAGGCACATAGTGTACTCCATCCGTCTCAAAAGTCAATACTCTCAAGGGCATACTCCGCCAAGAAACGTCTGGAAAATCAAGCCAAGCCCCCCCACCGCTGAGTGGATTTGTTGCCGCCGGCTTTCGATATTGTCCGCTTCGGCGCCAATCGCTGCTGTGCCCGGCCATGAAGGAAGCCGAGCCGACAACGCGCCCGGCGATCCGGCAACCGGCCCGGCGCGAGCCCAGACTGGAGCAACAACTCGGCCAGGCTCAGCAGTGCGTCGCGGAGTTGGAAGAGGAGAACGGCCGCCTCCGGCAGCACTTGGCCGCGGCAGGCAAGCACTCATCCACCTCGTCGAAGCCGCCATCGAGCGCCATCGTCAAGCCCGGCAAGCCGCCAGCCAAAGGCGGGAAGAAGCGGGAGCCCGTGTGGGTCACACGCCCACACTGCGAATCTGCCGTTCACGGCAAACGGTCGCACAGGAGCCCGTGAGGCGCTTGCCCGATCGCCGGCCTCCCGCCCATCGGCCTCGCCCATTGGCTGCGCAAGGGTGAGTAGGTGACCTTGCCGGATTCGGGGAGAAAGGGCCGGGAAAAAAGGTGACAGGCTCGTGCAAAGTGATCTAAACTGGATGTGCCCGCGCACCAGGCGTTCGGAATGGCGGTCTTGCCGAAAGAGCTGCACCGTGCCACACAACGCTTTCCTGCAACAAGTCTGCCCACGGGAGGTGAAGCCATGCCGGGGATTCTCGACCAATTTGCCCAAGGGCCTGCCTATCGCCGACCGGCGAGGCAACCACCGCGACTCACTCGCCGCGGATTGCTGGCGGCCGCGGCGGCAACTGCCGGGGGAACGTTGATGACGGGCATCCGTCGGCTGGGCGCCGCCCCGACTGTGGCGTCGGGCGAGGCGGCTTCCACGGATCACTTCTGGTATCGCCCGCAGCCCGCGGGCCCCTACATCGACTCGCAGCGCGACAACAAGGCGTTTGGCTTTACGGATCGGACGGTTTGCCTGTCCGAAGACAACGGGCGCACGTGGCCCCATGCGATCGAGTTTGCCGACGCGCGGAACATCACGTTTAGCTGCATCCTGAAGAATGGAAACATCCTGTTCAGCACGCGGTCCAGGCTGTATCTGAGCACGGACAACCTGAAGACGTGCAGGCCGGTGGCGGTGAAGGACGCTGATGGTGCCGACTACGTCCCGCACCGGCCACAGAACCCGGAGCAGCCCGGCTGGTACTTCCATTCCCTCGACGGCGTGCATACGTGGGACGTGAACGGCGCGGAGATGCTGGTGTGGGGAAACTACTGCAACGTCCTGGGCGGCGCGGCCCCGGTGAGTATCTACTATTCCGTCGATCAAGGGGAGACCGTGAAGATTGCGTATGCCTTTGGTCAGAATCCCGGCTATCGAGACAACGGCTCGCCAGGCGGAGGTTCCACCGGCACGCTGCTCGGCGACCCCGACAACCCGCTCATTTGCCGCCACGTTCACTGCGTGGCCTACAACGCTGCCGAAAACGCGTTCTACGCCTGCACGGGAGACCGTGATCGAGACGGGAAGCACGAATGCCACTGGCTCAGGGGCACCTATGATGCGCAAAAGGACCGCTGGCAGTGGTCGGTCCTCGTGTCGGCGGAGTCGAATTCGCGGTATAAGTCGGGCGGGATCAACTTCGTCGACGGGAAGGTCTACTGGGTGGCCGACGCCAACGGGCCTTTGCCGCACGACCGGGGCATCTTCCGGTGCGATCCGGCCGACATCGCCGATCCCGAAGCGCACGAGATGCTCTTCAATCCGGAATACGAATCGGCGAACATGATCATTCAGGACGGCACGATCCTGGCGTCGCACTACGCCCCCGCGTCGCCCTACGCCACGGGGTTCATCGTTTCCCTGGATATGGGGCGCACCTGGGCCCAACACGACCTCAAGGAGTTCGGAAGACGGTCCCCGGTCCGCTTTAACAGGAAGAACAGCGAGGGATGGTTCCGAGTGGACCTGAGATCGGGATGGATTGGGCGAGCCGACGTGTTGTTCATCAAGCCGAAGACAGCATAGCAGCGAGACGGCGGGCCGTCGTCTTGCCGAGCGACCGGCAGCGGACGGGCGACAAGCCCCGCCCTCCCAGAATCGTGAAACCCTGTTTACACTCTTACGCTGTGGCTACTGCGCGCCGTGCGCGCTTCAAGTACAGTAGTTTGTACAGTACGTTCGACTTCGGCTTTCACCTTTCACAGTCGCCTGCGGCTCGCCGTTAAACGAGCCGCGTTTCCGCTTTCGGCTTTCCGCTTTCGGCGTAAACCGGGAGTTGATGCTCCCGGCTCGCCATGAGCCGACCTCCGACCTCGAGTCTGCGACCGTCCGGGGCTTCACTTCGTTCCAGCCCCGGCCACCCGACTTCCGACCTCCACTTTCCGCTTGTGGTTGCGGCCGCAGGCGGCGTTGAGATAATAACATCGTCAGGGGCAAACCACCTTGCTCTTTCTCGGAGGACAATCATGACCTGGCGATTGTGTCCCTGGCAACTCCTCGTATGGGGAATCGTCACCGGGGCCGCTGCCGCGTGTGCCGCAGCCGTGCCTGCCTCTGCCGCGGCCGCTCCCGCCTCTGCTGCGCCCGAGGCCCCGTGGCTGGTCGGGCGCACTGCGCCGCTTTGGGCTCAGGTCACGCCCCGGCGGACGCTCGAGGTTGAGCACGATCCCGACAGGACCGACGAGGAAAACGGTGCCGAGCTGGCCCGGGCGATCCAGGGCCTCGCGCCCGGCGACATGCTCCGGATCGGGCCCGGCCGCTACTCGATCGCGCGCAAGTTCGAGGTCGATCTGCAGGGCACCGCGGAGGCCCCCATCTGGATCGTGGGCGCCGATGCGGAACGTCTGCCCGTCATCACCAGGCCCGACGCCAGGCAAAACGTGATGAACGTGGGCGAGCGGTCGCGCACCGAGTACGTCTGCTTTCGTCACCTTGAATTGACGGGCGGCAGCACGCTGATCCGCTTCTACGACTGCCACCATCTCTGGCTCGACCAGTGCCATCTGCACCATGCCGGCCACGAGGGCATCACCACCAACACCAGCGACACGAGCCATCTGTTCATCACGCGCAACCACTTCCACGACTTCACCAGCCCCGGCGCCACCGGCGAGGCCATGTACCTCGGCGCAAACCACGGCAAAGTCGCGATGTCGTACTCTGTGATCGCCGACAACCACGTACACCACTGCGGCGGCACGCAAGGCGACGGCATCGAGCTGAAACAGGGCTCGCACCACAACTGGATTTTCCGCAACCACGTTCACGACACCAACTACCCGTGCATCCTCGCCTACGGCACCGGCGGCAACGGCCTGAACATGATCGAGCAGAACGTCTGCTACCGCAGCAACGACAATGTCCTGCAAGTGCAGGGCGAGGCCATCGTGCGCAACAACCTGCTGATGGCGGCCCGGGCCTCGGGCTTTGCGAGCACCGACCACCA
>CAYXPN010000078.1:0-3293 GCA_964467075.1 uncultured Planctomycetaceae bacterium | reverse complement strand
GATATTGGCGTGACTGGAGTTCAGACGTGTGCTCTTCCGATCTCACCCGCCTGACGTTCGTGCACAATACGATTATTTCACGCCAGCGCGGCGCGAATCTCTCGAGCTGGAACGGGCGGGAGGGCATGGTCTTCGCCAACAACGTCGTCTATACCGATGGGGGCGATGCGCTGCGATTCCCCGGCGGCGCACAGGGGGTGATCGTCTCGGGGAACGTACTGTTGGGCCGCGTGAGCGGCGTGGCGCAAGGATTCGTCATGGGCAACGGCCTGGCTGACTTCGTCAACGTCTCATGGGACGCAAACCAGCGGGACGCCAGGCCGGCTGAGAATTGCCCCTTCATCGGCCGGGCGGACGAAAGATATGCTGTGGAAGTCGACTTCACGGGCACGAGGCGCGGGCGCCGCCCCACCGCGGGAGCGTTCGACGCGCGGTGATCACGCGTGCCGGCGCATCATTGATGTTTGCATTGTCGACGATCGGCGGGTCAAGCCCGAATGTCCGCAAAACCGGCCTCCCGCCCATCGGCCTCGCTCATTGGCTGCGCAAGGGTCAATGAACCAAGGGCTCCGCTACGGCGTCTCGTGGTTTGCACGGTCTGACGCCCCGGCATCGTCGCGCAGAAGATCGACGATCTCCCCGGGCCGGAGGGTAACGCCCGGCGGATCGCTGCCCGGGTCCGGCAACGGAATCTCCTGGCGCTCTCCCCGGACAACGTGCAGCGTCAGGGGGCGGGAACTCGCCGGCAGCGTGTGTGAGAGCGGCTCGTCAAGCTCCGGCGGCGCCACCAGGCGCACGCGCTCGATCGGCAGCTCGCACTGCTGCACCACCATGGCCGCCTGCTCGCGCTGGGTCGAGAGTCCGTCCGCGGTCACGGCATGGGACCACGAACGAAAAAGCACGCCACGCTGGACCGGCAGCCCGAGGACCTCCGGCACCAGCTTCTCCCAACACGCATCCGTGGGCGAGTAGGTGTTGAGCCAATAGCAGCGGTCGCGAGCCAGCAGGAGCGGAATCGCTTGGCCCTGCCGTTCCACTCCCCACAGCACCCGCACCTCCGGCAACGGCTCGATCCGTTGCGTCAAGTGGTCCACCGGACCGCCCGGCTCCTCGGCGACCACGGCCTTGAGTGTCAAGGTTGCGATGCTCGTCTCCTGCTCCTGGCCGACCCGGAAACCGAATCGCGAGCCCCCGTCCGGCGCCTCCTCGAAGCTGGCGCGGACCGTCCAGTCGTCCACCGAGTCCAGCGAGTCCTCCCAGCCGATCTCGCCGTCCGGACCGGCCATGCGCAGGTAATCCACGTCCAAGCTGAACTCGCCGTTTTGGTCCAGGTCGTCGAGGATCATTTCGATGCGCTTCAGACGCACCACGGGCCTGCCCGCGGCCTGCCGCGCGATCGCGGCCACGTCGGCCTCCCCTTCCTCCCACTGCCCGCCCGTTTGTTGGTCGTCTGTCGGACTCGACTCATCCCAGGCCCGGACCGTCTTGCCGTCGCAGTCTTCGCCGGTGTAGCGGATGTGAAAGACCGATCCGGGGGTGTTGCGGCAACGATACTGCAGGATGGGAAATTCCCTGAGATCGACGTCCACCTCACGGCCGGCCACCACGAACTCGTTGACCGGATTGGGAATGGGCTTGCGCGGCTCGGCCGTAAACCGGCGCACCAGCGGAGTGTCGGCCTTCGGATCGGCCGACACAAACACAACCGTGCGTCCGCACTCGGCCAGCGCCGTCTCTTCTTCGGGTTTGCTGGCGCTGTTGAGGCTGAAGATGGCGTCGTAGGCGCACAGCCGCGGCCGGCTGCCCGGCAGCACGACCTCGGCCTGGGGCACAATGGTTCGCAGGCGCGCCAGTAAATTCATTTCCTGGTGCAGCATGGCCCTGGTGGTGGGATCGGCCTGGTGCATGGCCGGGAGCAGATCGTCGGCAATGACCAGCACCCGGGAAAGATCGGCGCGGGCGTGCTCTTTGATGTCGCGGATCATGGCCGCTGCCAGCTCATAGCGCCAGCTACCCCAGTGCGAGTCGGGCAGCAGTTGCTCCCCCTCGTACAGCTCGTTCCAGCCGTAGTTGAACACCAGGTCGGGATTGGTGTGCTTGGCCAGCCACAGGGCCTCCTGGAGATAGCGCACGTCATTGCGTATCCACCGCCGCGGGCGGCGGCCGCCCCGGGCAAACGAGACGCCCAAGTCGTCGTAGTGGACCACGAACGTCACCGAATGCGCATTGACCTGCGTCTGCCGGGCCGCCTCGTTGAAGGTGAAGCTCTGAATCTCGGGGAAGTGCTGGAAGGCGTAGATCTGCTGGGGGGCCCCGGCGTCGGTCCAGTGGAGCACGATGGACTTGCCCAGGCCCTCTTCGATGCCGCGCAGGATCGCGCGATAGAACGTCTCCCAAGCCGCCGGGTCGGTCACGCTGCGGTCGAAGGCGTAGCCGTAGACGATGATCGGCAGTTTGCCGTTGCGGTCGTGGAGCCAGAGCCGCTCGGGCACGGCATTGTAGAAGCTCAGCACGTCGCCGACCACCTCGTCGGCAAACTCCCGCGTGGGCGTGATGAAGCTCCCGCGGCCGCGGAACCGGATCTCCATGTCGTAGAACATGGCCAGGGGGACGCCTACCTGGTGCGCGGCGGCGAGGAACTGCGGCTTGGGGTTGTTCCTGTGCCATTCGTAGTGGATGCCGTCGAATCCCGCCGCCCGGATCTTCTCGAACTGCACCTGGTAGTAGTGCTCGGTGTTGCCGATCTCTCCGGGCTTGATCCCCAGGTCTTCCCAGCGAACCTGGTAGGTCCACTGCTTTTGTTTCTCTTCGAGGGGCGACTTCTCTGTGACCACATACCAGTCGAAGAACTGCACCGTGCAGGTGGGCGGTGCCGCCCTGGACGCGGCCGCCGGGCATACGAGCCACCAGACCCCAAGGGCCGATACGAAAACGCAGCGCATTGGCGGGCCTCCTGTTCAAGTCCTGGTGTATCTACCGCAACGTGGCCCATTCTATTCGGGCGGCCCGCCGATTGCGACCTCTCCGCCGGCCATCCCGGGTGGCGTTACCCCTCGCGCCCGACGCCCAGGCTCGTGCAAGGCTGCTTAGCTTCTGACCGGCAACTTGCACGGCGTGCGGTGTCTGGATACACTGATCTGCCGGATGGCTGCGCCGGCCGATCACGGGAAGTGGCGCCGAATTGCCGAGGAAGTAAGAGGCGAGCCGGGCACGTAAGTGCCCGGTGGGGGCGGACCTAAGCACTTGTAAGGGTATAACTTCCCGGGAAAAGGTGACAGGCACCATTTGCCGGA